>DATHMA010000252.1:0-6990 GCA_035487555.1 Bradyrhizobium sp.
CTGTTCGGCGATTACACCGGAATCCAGCTGATCAATCGCTGGTATGTGCTGCTGCTCATCTATCCGACACTGACGGTGCCGTTCGCGACCTGGATCATGATCGGCTACTTCGCCTCGATCCCCAAAGAGCTGGATGAAGCCGCCATCATCGACGGTGCGTCGTGGTTCCAGACATTGACCCGCATCTTCATTCCGGTGGCTTTGCCCGGCCTGATCGCCGCGACCATCTTCGCCTTCACGGTGTCCTGGGCCCAGTTCCTCTATCCTCTGGTGTTTACGACCTCGACGGATCAACTGGTGCTGCCGGTCGGTATCACCACCACGCTGATCAAGGGCGACGTATTCAACTGGGGGCAGATTATGACCGGCGCGCTGCTGGGCGCCGCACCGCCGCTCCTGATCTACGCCTTCCTGATGGATTACTACATTGCCGGCCTGACCGCCGGCGCGACGAAGGGTTGAAGCCGATGGCCGAGGTAAGCCTGCGCAAGGTGGTGAAGCGCTATGACGACGTCGAGGCCGTGCGCGGCATCGATCTGGATATCGCCGACCATGAATTCGTGGTGCTGGTCGGCCCTTCCGGCTGCGGCAAGTCGACGACGTTGCGGATGATCGCGGGGCTCGAGGATATCACCGACGGCGATATCACCATCGGCGGCGATGTCGTCAATGACGTGCCGCCGAAAGATCGCGACATCGCCATGGTGTTCCAGAACTACGCGCTCTATCCGCACATGACGGTTGCGGAGAACATGTCGTTCGGCTTGCGGCTGAAGCATTATCCCAAGGCCGAGATCAAGAGCCGCGTCACCGAGGCCGCGCGCATGCTCGACATCACCGACCTGATCGACCGCAAGCCCAAGCAGCTCTCGGGCGGCCAGCGCCAGCGCGTAGCGATGGGCCGCGCCATCGTCCGCAATCCGAAAGTTTTCCTGTTCGACGAGCCGCTGTCCAACCTCGACGCCAAGCTGCGCGTGCAGATGCGGATCGAGATCAAGAAGGTGCATCAGAAGGTTCGCACCACGACCGTCTACGTCACCCACGACCAGGTCGAGGCCATGACGCTCGCCGACCGCGTCGTCGTCATGAACAAGGGCAAGATCGAGCAGATCGGAACGCCGAACGATCTCTATCACAATCCGGCAACGCGTTTCGTCGCTGGCTTCATCGGCTCGCCGGCGATGAATTTTCTGCCTTGCCGGCTTGAGGAAACCGGCGGCGCAGTGAAGGTGCGCGTGACCGATCGCCTTGCCTTCCCGCTGCCGCCGGCCCGCGCAGCGCGCTACCAGAACGTGCCGCGAAACGAGAATCTGTTGCTCGGCATCCGGCCCGAGCATCTCACGGAGGTCAACGGGCATGCTGCGCCCGGTATCGAGACCTTCGAGACCGTGCTCGACGTCACCGAGCCGATGGGGATGGAGACGCTGGTCTATTTCACGCTCGAGGGCACGTATGTCTGCGGGCGCGTCGATCCGTCGGCCGGCGCGCGCGACGGTGCCCCGCTCCGATTGGCAGTGGACCTCAACAATATGCACCTGCTAAACGAGGGAACCGGCGCCGTCCTCTGATGGCGTACAAGCACCTCAAGGGCAGGAAATGGCCACCAACAAGAAGAAGATTTTCGTCACCCAGACTATGTCTCCGGGAGCGCGGGCTCTCCTCAATGAACGCGACGACGTCGAGCTTGTCGAGTTTCCTAATATGATCTCCGCCAAGGACTTTGAGGCGATGCTCAAGCAGCATGCGCCCGTCCACGGCGTGGCGCTGGGTGCGACGCGCTTCGGCGAGTCCGAGCTCGAAGCTTCCCGGGACATGAAGGTGGTGACGCGCATCGGCGTCGGCTACGACGCGGTCGATGTTCCCGCGCTTTCCAAGCGCAAGGTGCCGCTGATGGTGGCGGGCACCGCGAACTCGCCGTCGGTCGCCGAGCAGGCGCTGTTCATGATGCTGACGCTCGCCAAGCGGGCGCAGGAAATGCATGCGATGGTCAAGGATGGCACCTGGGCAAGTCGTCTCGGCGCGCTGCCCTTCGACCTCTATGGCAAGACGGTCCTCATCGTCGGCTTCGGCCGCATTGGCACGCGCATCGCCAAGCGCTGCCTTGCCATGGAAATGAAGGTGCTGGTCTATGATCCCTACAAGCCCGCGGCCGAGATCACCGCGGCCGGCTGCGAAGCCGTGCCCGATCTGGATGCCGCGCTGCCGCGCGCGGATTTCGTCACCATCCATTGCCCGAAGACGCCGGAAACGGTTGGCCTGTTCAACGCGGCGCGCTTCAAGCTGATGAAGCCGACCGCCTATCTCATCAACACCGCCCGCGGCGGCATCGTCGACGAGAAGGCGCTGCATGAGGCGCTGGTGTCGAAGAAGATCGCAGGCGCCGGTCTCGACGTGTTCGAGCAGGAGCCGCCGCCGGTCGGACAGCCCCTGCACGGCCTTCCGAACGTGATCATGGCGCCGCACGTCGCCGGCGTCACGGTCGAGGCCGTCGACCGCATGAGCGAGCAGACGGCCCGCAACATCCTGAGCGCGCTCGACGGTGCGCCGATCCAGCAGAACGTCATCAATCAGGACGTCCTCTGATACCGTTGCCAAGACAATCTGAAAGCCAATCCTGAAAGACAATCCCAACGCGCCGGCCCTGGGACACCAGGGCTGGTCTGCGGCTGAAACATTGGGCATGTCCCTTTTCGGGACATCTCGTCGACAAAACTCAGCCTTATTCAAAAGCGAGGAAAGAGGCAGGCGCCCGGGTGGAATCGGCAGCGCCGATGGGACTTTCGGAGATTCTGTTTTGAGCGACGCCACCGATCATGCGCTCGCGACTATCGCGAGCATTCTCGATCAAGGGGAAATGCATCGCGAGGTCGAAAAGCCCGCGAGCGAAGCTACCCTTGTGCCACCCGCCGAAGCGATGATGTCGCCTGATGGCGAAGGCTATTCGAAAGTCGGACCCGGCCCGATCGCGGCCCTTCGCTTCCGATGGACCACGCGCCGCACCGACGATGGCGAATATTTTGTCGACGAGACCATTGGCGAAAATTCAACGCCGATCGTTGCGGGCCCGATGACCAGGGACGCCGCGATCAAGCTGGTCGATGAGCGCGAGAGCGAGGCACGGCATCGCTTCGAGCAATTGCGCCAGGAGATGACCGGCCGCGTGGCCGCTAATGTTGCCGGCGGCGGCGAGGCCTGACCGGCCTCCTCCCAAGCTCATTTGCGAAGTTTCGGCACTGCTCTATACCGGCGATGAATTTTCATCGCCGAGAGTGCCCTATGCTTCGTGTCCTGACCTGCCTTGCCGCGCTGCTTCTCAGCATCGCTTCCGCGCCGGCACAGCAACCTTCCCGCCTCGATCAGATCATCATCCGCGGCACGCTGCGGGTCGGCATGACCGGCGACTACCGGCCCTTCACGTTCCTCGACAAGGAAACGCAGAAGTTTGGCGGATTCGACGTCGACATGGCGGAGTCTCTCGGCAAGGCGCTCGGCGTCAAAATCGAATACGTGCAGACGGCCTGGTCGCAGATGGCTGGGGATTTCGATGCCGACAAGTTCGACATCGCCATGGGCGGCGTGTCGATCACCCTCGACCGGCAGAAGAAAGGCTTGTTCTCGACGCCGATCATGCGCGAAGGCAAGACGCCGATCGCGCGCTGTGCCGACAAGGACAAATACGCCGATCTCGCCGACATCGACAAATCAGGCACGCGCGTGATTGTCAATCCCGGCGGCACCAATGAGCGCTTTGCACGCGCTCATCTCAAATCCGCTGACATCCGCGTCTACAACGACAATGTCACGATCTTCGACGAGATCGCCAAGGGCGACGCGGACCTGATGATGACGGACGCGTCCGAGACGCGCTATCAGCAGAAGCTGCATCCAGGCGTGCTATGCGCGGTGCATCCGGAAAAACCCTTCGACTTCGCCGAGAAGGCCTATTGGCTGCAGCGTGACGAGGCGTTGAAGGATTTCGTCGATCAGTGGCTGCACATCTCGATGCAAGACGGCAGTTTTGCGAAGATCTACGCCACCTGGTTTGAGTAGTCATTTTCGGACCTCATCATCGGAGCGCGCTCGCGTCTGACCTCGATGCTGGCTAAGCTTGTCTCATGGCAAGCAAGAGCTACGGAACAGTGAGTGCGGAACAGCGTCGTGCGTTAGGCGGGCTGGCCTTCGTGCAGGGCCTCGTCGACGGCACCTTGCCGCTCAACACCATCGCGCAGACGCTCGGCTATGACGTCAGCGAGGCCGAGAGCGGACGCGTTGTCGTCACGCTCGTCCCTGATGACAGCCATCTCAATCCTTCCGGCACCGTGCATGGCGGCCTTGCCGCGACCCTGCTCGACAGCGCCATGGGCCTTGCGATCTGGTCGACGCTCGAAAAGGGCCTTGGTCAGACCACGCTCGAGTTCAAGATTTCGCTGATCCGTCCCATCACATCAGGCATGGGTGTGATCCGTGCTGAAGGCACCGTCCTCAACCGCGGCCGGCGCGTTGGAACGGCCGAAGGGCGCATCACCGACGAGCGAGGCCGGTTGCTCGCCCACGGCACGACCACCTGCCTGATTTTCGAGGATTAAGCGGCCCCGCGCCCTTGCGTCGCAGCGGTTTGCCCCGAATTGAATCGACGTCCGCGCGATGATTGGATCGGCAAGGCGCCGATTGAACCCAAAGCCGCTGCCCCAAGACTTACGTCATGAAAGTGATGTAGATCACTCTACCAGGAACGGCCGCGGCCTAACTTGGCTTCTTTGGGGATATCCGCTGTTTGGAGGTTCACGATGAAAAGGCTGTTGGCGATGGCCATCGTCCTGCTGGCAAGCAGTGCCGCGCAGGCTCAGTACCAGTTCGAATATGGCGGCCGGACCATCCGCATCGACCCGGACCGCGGGACCGTCTCGATCCCCGGGGTCTATGACAACAGCGGCAAGCGGTCGAAGCGCGCCAAGAGCAACGACCAGGATACTTCCCACGGCAAGTCGGCTCCTCAGGACGCCAGGGCCCCGCAGGATGCAAAGGCCCCGCAGGATGCAAAGGCCGATCCGCAGGCGGCCCCGCCGCCGGCGTCTGCCCCAGCGCCCGCCGATACGGCCGCCGCTCCGCCGCCCGAGCCGCCGGCACCGCCTGCGCCGGCTGCGGCATCTACGACCACGCCCCCGCCGACCACGACGGCCAACAATGCACCGGCCGACACTGCGGTGCTGACGCCCCCTCCCGCACCTCCGCCGCCTGCCCCGTTACCGCCAGCGCCACAACAGGACGCCGTGCGGCAGCCGGCGCCTCCGCCCTCTCCGCCTGCCTCGACGGTTGCCGTGGCTCCCGCCCAAGTCACACCGCAAGGCGCGCCTGCGGTCCAGCGGCCGCGTGATCCCAATTCGCCGGTCGGCGTCTGGCTGACCGAAGAGAAGGAAGGCAAGGTCCGCATCGAGCAATGCGGCGCCAATCTCTGCGGCTATTCGGTCGACGCCAAGTCGAACGCCAATGGCGAGCAGGTGCTGATCAACATGAAGCCCGGCAAGGAGCAGAAATGGAGCGGCCGCATCCTCGATCCCAACACCGGCAGCACCTATGATTCCACGATCGCGCTGAAGGGTCCGGATACGCTGCGCGTGCAGGGCTGCGCCTTCGGCGGCATGTTCTGCGGCGGCCAGACCTGGAGCCGCGTCAACTGACAGGCAGGCCTAAGTCGGAAAGCAAAAGGCCCCGCCAGTCGCGCGGGGCCTTTGCATTTGTGCCTTATGTCACGCCCACGGAAACCGTGTGACAGCCATCACATCATCGAGAGCGGATTGAACCCACACTCCCTGCATCGAAACACGAAAGGGGATTCGTCATGGGCAAGATTCGTAAAACCTTCATCGCCACGACTGTTGCGTTGCTTGCGGCCACCTCATTCGCCACCGCGGCGTCGGCCACGACGTTCGACGGCGAATGGAGCGTCCACATCGCTTCCACCAACTCGACCTGCGGCAACGGCCAGACCGTGTCGATCGGCATCAACAACCGTCAGGTGTCGAGCTCGATGGTCCAAGCCTCCGGCCACGTCGCCGAAGCCGGCAGCATCAGCGTCACGCTAGTGAGCGGTATCAAGCGCGCGACCGGCTTCGGTCGCCTCTCCGGCACATCAGGATCAGGCACCTGGCGCGGCACGATGTGCTCGGGCACCTGGACCGCTTCGCGGATTTGATCTTGGTCCCACGTCCCGGACGCGGCGCAGCTTGATGCTGCCCCGCCGTGCCGCGGAACGAAGCGCTAACCGACTTTCGCGTTGTATTCGGCGTCGGTGACGTACTCCATCCAGGTCACGTGATTGCCGTCCAGCGACTCCTGCATGGCGACATGGACCATGCCGGTGGTCGGCGAGGCACCGTGCCAATGCTTCTCGCCCGGGGGAATGAACACGACATCGCCCGGCTTGATCTCGTGGATCGGGCCGCCCTTGGACTGCACCCGGCCGACGCCGGCAATCACATAGAGCGTCTGGCCGAGCGGATGGGTGTGCCATGCCGTGCGCGCGCCCGGCTCGAAAGCGACGCGGCCGGCGACGACGCGCATCGGCGCCTGCGGCGTGATGATCGGATCCTGCCAAACCGTGCCGGTGAAGCTTTCGCTTGGCGCCCGGCGGGTCGGGCGCGAGCCTGCGAGATGGATGTCCATGGGGTTGCCTCCTGTTATTCGTTGATTTCGTAGGGTGGGCGTGCCCACCATTTCGTCCGGGTATTGAGGGTGGGCACGGCGCGTTGCGCCTTTGCCCACCCTACCTTCCCTTCACGTCACTTCTTCGACGCCGCGTAGCGCGCCTTGGTCTCGGCGTTCATGGGATAAAGGCCGGGCAGTTGCGCGCCGTTGTTCACTTCGTTGACGATCCAGGCTTCCATTCGTTCCTGCTCCGGGCCTTCCGCCAGGACGTGCTCGAGGAACGCCTGCGGAATCAGCACCGCGCCGTCCTGGTCGGCGACGATGATGTCGTTCGGAAACACGGCA
>DATHMA010000253.1:0-9257 GCA_035487555.1 Bradyrhizobium sp.
GTTGACGAGTTCGCGCGCCAGGATCACGCCATCGACGATGTGCGCGTCGGGCGTGAAGGCTTTGCGCGCGGCGCCGACGTCGCTGACAGCCACCGACACGTCAGCGCCCAAGGCGGCATCCTCGTCGTCTTTCTTCTTGGTCTTGTAGCGATCGAATGTGTAGGCGCGAAGCCGCACGCCCGCGCCAAGCGCGGCGGCCTGTTCCGGCTTCATCGCCGCATCGGGCAAATCGGCGATAATCGTCACGGCATCGCCGCCGGCGCGCAGCTTGCCGGCGATGACGCCGCCAAGCTTGAGAAAATCATGGTCCTTGATTGCCGACAGCTTGCCGACGCCAACCACGATCAGGCGCGAGGCCTTGAGGCCCTCGGGCGCCAGAATATCCAGCACCGAGCCGCTCTTGCCCTTGAACCGGTTGGCCGCAGCAACGCGCCCAACCAGATCGGCCCCCGCTCCCAGCGCCTTGCGGGCCGCGGCGCCGAGTTTCAGCGAGTCGTCGCAGAACACGGCAAGAATGCCGCGCGAGGCAGCGGAAAACGGGACGAAGCCGACCTTGACGGCGTCGGACATGGGTAGACCTCCAGAATCAGGGCTTTTGCGGGATAGCGCGGCCGGCCCGGCGTGTCTGCTGGACGCGCCCAAGCCGCCGCAAAAAGGCGCCTTTGCGGCCACTATGACCCGGCTTCGGGCAGCCTGCCAAGCGGTGTGTAGAACAGGCGTGGCGGGTCTGCCACATCAGATGAAATATTAACCATCTTTTTACCGTGCCACGGCGCAGCCATTTTGTTGACGGATCAAAGGGATGGTAGTGAGAGTATTAATCGGTTGGACGTGGGACTGAGCGTGACCAAAGGGGACCCTTTTTCAAGGGGTTGGGCGCGCCGCGGTGTTCGGTCGTGGCAGGGCGGGATCGTGCGGTAAGCGATGGGGTCGATCGATAAGTATATTTTCCGCACGACGCTCGCGTCGTTTGCGCTGGTCTTGGTCAGCCTGACGGGCGTGATCTGGATTACGCAGGCATTGCGCGGCATCGACCTGATGACGAGCCAGGGCCAGACCATCATCACCTTCCTGGGGCTCACCAGCCTGGTGATTCCCGCGCTGATCCTGATCATCGCGCCGGTCGCGCTGATGATCGCGATCTCGCACACGCTGAACAAGCTCGCGACCGATTCGGAAATCATCGTGATGAACGCCGCCGGCTTCTCGCCGTTCCGGCTGTTCCGTCCCTTCATCTACGCCACCATCGTGGTGGCGATCCTGGTTGCCTTCATCGCCGCCTATCTCGCCCCCGACGGCATGCGGCGAATCAAGCAATGGGACGCCGAGATTACCGCCGACGTACTCACCAACGTGCTGCAGCCCGGCCGCTTTGCCCAGCTCGATCAGAACCTCACCATCCGGATTCGCGAGCGCCAGCCCGGCGGCCTTCTGATGGGCATCTTCATCGACGACCGCCGTGATCCCAAGGAGCGAATCTCGATCGTCGCCGACCACGGCACCGTGGTGAAAAGCGGCGCCAATTCCTTCCTCGTGCTCGAGGACGGCAATCTGGAAAAGTTCGAAGCCGACAAACGCGATCCGGCGATCGTCGCTTTCGGCCGTTACGCCTTCGACATGTCCAAATTCTCCCAGCATAACGACGTCGCGCTCGGCATCCGCGAGCGCTACCTCTGGGAGCTGATGTGGCCCGAAGAAGAAGACCCGATGTACAAACAGGTGCCCGGCCAGTTCCGGGCCGAGTTGCATGACCGCTTCATGTCGCCGATTTACCCGTTCGCGTTTGCCGCCCTCACCTTCGCCTTCCTCGGCGCACCGCGCACGACGCGCCAGAGCCGCAACTTCTCGATTGGCGGATCGATTATCGCCGTGTTCGGCCTGCGCATGATCGGATTTGCCTGCTCGGTGATGACGGTGAAGACGCCGATGGCGGCGGCCGTCCAATACGCGATGCTGTTTGGGGGAGTCGCGCTTGGCGTCTGGATCATCACGGCCGGCGTCGTGATCGAACCGCCGCCGGCGCTGCTGGAAGCCATCAACAAATCCAACGCCCGCCTGTTGCGGCTCATCGGACGGCCGGCCACAGCATGAGCATGGTCACCAACACGCTCGGGCGCTATTTTGCCGGCCGCTTCGTGGTCTCGGCCATCGGCGTGTTTGCCAGCATCTTCGTGCTGCTGGTGCTCGTCGACTACATCGAGATGGTGCGCAAGACCTCGGGCCTTGCTTCCGCCCCGCCGATCATGGTGGCGGAGACCTCGCTGTTCCGCGTGCCGCAACTGCTCGAAAAGATGATGCCGTTCTGCGTGCTGATCGGCGCCATGACCTGCTACCTGGCGCTGTCGCGACGGCTCGAGCTCGTGGTCGCGCGCGCGGCCGGCGTTTCAGCCTGGCAGTTCATTGCGCCGGCACTGGCGGCCGCGATGATTCTCGGAATGCTCGCTACCGTCGCCTACAATCCGATGTCGGCGAACTTGCGCGAGATTTCCAAGCAAATGGAAGCTGAGCTGTTCGGCGGCGCGCCCGGCGGCGGCGTGCAGGACGCGTCCGGCTTCTGGATCAACCAGATCAACACCGACGGCCAGGTCATCATCAATGCCGCGCGCAGCGAGCATCAAGGCGCGCGCCTGACCGGATTGACGCTGTTCCGATTCGACACGAACAACGTTTTCAAGGAGCGCATCGAAGCGCGCGAAGCGACGCTGGAGGACGGCTATTGGTTGTTCAGGGGCGCGCGGCGATTCTCGCTCAGCGCGCCGCCCGTCGATCAGGACAGCTTCAGGCTTGCGACGTCGCTGACGCCGGCGCAGGTGCGCAACAGTTTTTCGACCCCCGAAACTGTGTCCTTTTGGCAACTTCCTGGATACATCCGCTCGTCGGAAAGTTCGGGCTTTGCGACCGCCGGATATCGCCTGCAGTACCATAAGCTTCTGGCACAGCCATTTTTGCTGGCTGCGATGGTGATGTTGGCTGCATCTGTGAGCCTGCGCTTCTTCAGATTCGGTGGCGTGCAAAAGATGGTTTTGAGTGGCGTGGGCGCTGGCTTTCTGCTCTATGTTCTCTCGAAAGTAACCGAAGACTTGAGCAAGGCCGAGTTGATGCATCCGATCGCTGCGGCGTGGTTGCCCGTCGTTGTGGGTGGCCTCACCGGCTTTTTGGCCTTGTTGTACCAGGAGGACGGCTAGTGGCAGGTGTCACCGCCCTCCATATGAATCTGTCCGCGTGGTCGCGGCGCGCGTCCGTGCGCCGCCACGGTGGACGCTTCGCCGCGATCAGGCCGCTGCTCGCGCTGCTGCTGGCTGTGTTCGCAGCCGGTGCGCTCGAGCTGGCGACCACTGCGCCGGCTGCCGCGCAATACACGCCGCGGCCGCCGCATCCGACCAGGCCGCGCGTTGCCAATGACGGCCAGATGTTGGTGCAGGCCACCGAGGTCGATTACGATTACACCAACAATCGTGTCGCCGCGGTCGGCAACGTCCAGCTCTATTACAACGGCACCAGCGTCGAAGCCGACAAGGTCATCTACGACCAGAAGACCAAGCGGCTGCATGCCGAGGGCAACATCCGCATGACGGATGCCGACGGCAAGATCACCTATGCCAACGTCATGGATCTTTCCGACGACTATCGCGACGGCTTCGTCGATTCGCTGCGCGTCGACACGGCCGACGACACGAGGATGGCCGCCACGCGTTCCGATCGGTCCAGCGGCAATTACACCGTATTCGAGAACGGCGTGTACACCGCCTGCGCCCCCTGTAAGGACGATCCGAAGAAGCCGCCGCTCTGGCAGGTCAAGGGCGCGCGCATCATTCACGACCAGAACGAGAAGATGCTGTATTTCGAGACCGCGCAGCTCGAATTCTTCGGCGTGCCGGTCGCCTATATGCCCTACTTCTCGACGCCCGATCCGACCGTGAAGCGCAAGTCGGGCTTCCTGATGCCGGGCTACAGCTCCGGCACGACTGCTACCGGCATCGGACTTGAAACCCCCTATTACTGGGCGATCGCGCCCGATTATGACGCGACGTTCACCCCGCGTTTCATGACGAATCAGGGCGTGTTGGCGCAGGCCGAGTTCCGCCAGCGGCTGGTCAACGGCTCTTATCAGATCAAACTCTACGGCATCGACCAGCTCAAACCGGACGCCTTCGCCGGCGAGCCCGGCGATCGCCAATTCCGCGGCGGCATCGACACCAAGGGCCAGTTTGCGCTCAACGACAAATGGGTCTGGGGCTGGGACGGCGTCCTGCTGACCGACTACTTCTTCTTCTCCGACTATCGCCTGGCGCAGTACAAGGATCCCCTCAACTCGTTCCTGATGTTGCCGACGGAAGCAATTTCACAGCTCTATCTGACCGGTGTCGGTAGCCGCAGCTATTTCGACCTGCGCACGGAATATTATCTGAGCTATTCGGGCAACCAGCAGCAGGTGCCCGTCATCTATCCGGTGTGGGACTATTCGAACGTCTTCAACTACCCGATCTTCGGCGGCGAAGTCTCCTACAAGACGAACTTCGTCAACCTGACGCGCAATGACGCCGTGTTCGATCCGATCACGACTCTGGCCAATACCAACAGCCTGTGCACGACCACGTCCGCCGATCCGTTGGCGCGGACTCCGTCGCAATGCTTGTTGCGCGGCTTCCCGGGAACCTACACGCGGTTCACTGCGGAGGCCGAGTGGCGGCGCTCGTTCACCGATCCGATCGGCGAAATCTGGACGCCATTCGCGATCATGCGGGCGGACGCGATCAACGCCGACGTTTCCAATCAGCCCGGCGTCTCGAACTTCCTGCCGGTGGGCGACACCCAGGCACTGCGCCTGATGCCGACCGTCGGCCTCGAATACAAATATCCCTTCATCAACGTGCAGCCATGGGGCTCGACCACGATCACGCCGATCGCGCAGGTCATCATTCGTCCGAACGAGACCTATGCCGGCAAATTGCCGAACGAGGACGCACAGAGCCTGGTGTTCGACACCTCGAACCTGTTCAGCGTCGACAAGTTCTCCGGCTATGACCGCGTCGAAGGCGGTGGCCGGGCCAATGTCGGCGTCGAGTCGGTCACGCAGTTCGACCGCGGCGGTTCCGTCAAGGTGCTGTTCGGCCGGTCCTACCAGCTATTCGGGCTCAATTCCTTCGCGGTGCAGGACGTCACCAATACCGGCGTCGATTCCGGCCTGGCGACGCAGAAGTCCGACTATGTCTCCAGCGTCAGCTACTCGCCGAACTCGACCTATACGTTCAGCGTGCGCTCGCGCTTCGACGAGCAGACCTGGAACGTGCAGCGCTTCGAGGCCGAAGCACGGGCCAACTATAATCGCTGGTCGGTCAGCCTGCTGTTCGGCGATTATGCGCCGCAGCCCGAGCTCGGCTACCTGACCCGCCGCGAAGGCCTGCTCGCGTCCGGTTCCGTCAAGCTCGCGACGAACTGGGTGGCGAGCGGCGCGGTCCGCTGGGACCTGGTGGCCAACCAGATCAACCAATATGTTGTCGGCGCCGGCTATGTCGACGACTGCTTCGTGCTGGCCGCCAATTACGTGACGTCGTATACCTACGCCGCCGGTACCGCACCGCCCGTGCTTGGCCATGCCTATATGATCAATATCGGCCTGCGGACGCTGGCCAACACCTCCACGGCGTCGTCCGCCTCCGGGTTCCAGTAGGAATACGGCCCGCACCGGATCGGAGGGCGAATTGCGGTGCGGCCGACCCCAAAATCGCATAAGTCGAGATCGAACATGATCATGACAGCCACATTCTCACACCGCCTCCGCCTTCTCGTGACGAGTTGTGTTGCCGCCTGCGCGCTCGCCATCGTCTTGCCGGGCTCGGTCAAGCCAGCGCAGGCACAGACCGTCGCGGTGATGGTCAATGGCGAGCCCATCACCGACCTCGATATCGAGCAGCGCATGAAGCTCGACTTCATCTCCACCCACAAGCAGCCGACCCGCCAGGAAACGGTCGACGAGCTGATCAACGAGCATGTGAAGATCAAGGAAGCCAAGAAGTTCGGCGTCGATCCCTCCTCCTCCGACATCGACGAAGCCTATGCGCAGATGAGCCAGCGCATGCGGATCACGGCGGATCAATTGTCGGCTTCGCTGGAGAAGCAGGGCGTCCGGCCCGAGACGCTGAAAGCGAAGATCAAGTCCGATCTGGTCTGGGGCAGCCTCGTGCGCGGCCGCTACAAGGAGAAGCTGCAGGTCGGCGAGAAGGACGTCAACGATGCCGTCAAGGCCGAGGGCGGCGATGACGCGCAGCAGGCCGATGCGTTCGAATACCGGATGCAGCCGGTGGTGCTGATCGTACCGAAGGGATCGCCGCAAAGCACGATCGAGCTCCGCCAGAAGGACGCCGAGACGCTGCGCGGGCGCATCGAGACCTGCGATCAGGCCAACCAGTATTTCAAGTCGATGCCGAATGCTGCGATCCGCGACACCGTGACCAGGACCTCCGCCGACATCCCGGCCACCTTGCGCAAGATCCTTGACGACACGCCGATCGGCCATCTGACCCCGCCGGAAGTGACCAAGCAGGGCGTCGAGATGGTGGCGCTGTGCGGACGCAAGCCGACCACCATCGACACGCCCAAGCGCAAGGAAATGCGCGACAAGATGTACCAGAAGAAATACGAGGCAACGTCGAACACCTATCTGGCCGAAATCCGCAAAGCCGCGATGGTCGAATATCGGCAGGCCGGCGCAGAGGATTCGAACGCGGAAGAAGGTTCGAGCAAGAAGTCGAAAGTCCGTCGCAATTGACCGACAAAGCGGGCCCTCGACCGCTTGCGCTGACGCTCGGCGAACCGGCCGGCATCGGGCCCGACATCACGCTCCTCGCCTGGTCGCAGCGCGATGAACTGAAGCTTCCACCCTTCTATCTGCTCGGCGACGGCGCATTTCTGGAGCAGCGCGCCAACGCGCTCGGCCTGAAGGTCAGGCTCGCGGAAGTCAGCCCCGAAGACGCCATCACGGCCTTTGCAACGGCGCTGCCCGTGGTCGCAACCGGCAAGCCTGCCACCGCCAGGCCCGGCCAACCCGATGCATCCAGCGCAGACGCCGCGCTCGCCTCGATCCGCCGGGCGGTCGCCGACGTTCAGTCGGGACAAGCAAGCGCCGTCGTCACCAACCCGATTGCGAAAAGCGTGCTCTACCAGGCGGGCTTCCGCCATCCCGGCCACACCGAGTTTCTAGCCGAGCTCGCCGCAACGAATGGCAAAACGCCGCAGCCGGTGATGATGCTGTGGTCGCCTTTGCTCGCGGTGGTGCCGGTCACGATTCATCTTTCGCTGCGCGAGGCGATCAAGCAGCTTTCCACCGAGTTGATCGTCGACACTACGCGCATCGTCGCGGCTGGCCTCAACAAGAGCTTTGGCCTCGCCCGCCCTCGCCTGGCGATATCCGGCCTCAACCCGCATGCCGGCGAGGACGGCTCGCTCGGCACCGAGGACAAGACCATCGTCGCGCCGGCCATCGAGATCCTGCGCGCGCAAGGCCTCGACGTCCGCGGCCCGCTGCCGGCCGATACCATGTTCCACCAAGCCGCGCGGAAAACCTATGACTGCGCGATCTGCATGTATCACGACCAGGCGCTGATCCCGATCAAGACGCTCGCCTTCGACGACGGCGTCAACGTGACGCTCGGGCTGCCCTTCGTGCGCACCTCGCCCGATCACGGCACCGCCTTCGATATCGCCGGCACCGGCCGCGCCAATCCGGCAAGCCTCGTCGCAGCACTGCGGCTTGCGGATCGCATGGCGGCCGCGACAACCAGATGAGCCAGATCGACGACCTGCCGCCGCTGCGCGAGGTCATTCGCGAATATTCGCTGTCGGCACGCAAATCGCTGGGCCAGAACTTTCTGCTCGACCTCAACCTCACCGCACGCATCGCGCGCGCAGCCGGCCCGCTCGAAGACGCAACCGTGATCGAGATCGGCCCGGGCCCGGGCGGATTGACGCGCGCTCTGCTCGCACTCGGTGCGGCACATGTGATCGCTGTCGAGCATGATGAACGCGTGATCCCCGCGCTGGAAGCGATCGCCAGGCGATATCCGGGACGGCTCGAGATCGTCAACGCCGACGCGCTGACCTTCGATCCAAAACCCTATCTCGGCTCGAGCAAGGCCAAGATCGTCGCCAACCTGCCCTACAACATCGGGACCAATCTTCTGATCGGCTGGCTCTCGATCGAGCCCTGGCCGCCCTGGTACGACATGATGGTGTTGATGTTCCAGCGCGAGGTCGCGGAGCGCATCGTTGCGCACGCTGACGAGGAGGCCTATGGCCGGCTCGGCGTGCTCGCCAATTGGCGCGCGGAGACCAAGATACTCTTCGACATTTCGCCGGCTGCCTTCGTGCCGCAACCGAAGGTGACCTCGTCGGTGGTGCGGCTGGTGCCCCGCGAGAAGCCCGAGCCCTGCGACCGCCGGGCGCTGGAGCAGGTGGCCGCAGCCGCCTTCAACCAGCGCCGCAAGATGCTGCGGCAAAGCCTGAAATCGCTACCCGCCGATCCCCTGAAGCTGCTCGCCGCGGCCGACATCGATCCGACGCGCCGCGCCGAGACCGTGCCGATCTCCGGCTTTGTTGCCATGGCGCATGAATTGGCCAATATACGAAACGAGAAATCAAAGACTGCTTGAGGGAGAAGTAGAATGGCGCAGATGCGTCGACAATCGCTGGTCAAATTCGATGTGCCGCTGTGCGAGACCATCGTCGATACACCGAAACCGCAGAGCAAAGAGGTGCTGGTCCGCATCGAACGCTGCGGGCTCTGCCATTCCGACCTGCACATCCAGGACGGCTACGCCGATCTCGGCGGCGGCAAGCGGCTCGACACCACGCGCGGCATGACGCTGCCATTCACGCTCGGCCATGAGATCGCCGGCGTCGTCGACGAAGTCGGGCCGGACGTATCCCGCGACCTGATCGGCAAGAAGAAGGCGGTATTCCCCTGGATCGGCTGCGGCCAGTGCCGCGATTGTGCCAATGGCGATGAGAATCTTTGCATCAAGCAGCGCTTTCTCGGCGTCTCCATCGACGGCGGGTTCGCAACCCATGTGCTGGTGCCCGACGCCAAATATCTGCTCGACTACGATCCCCTGTCCGTCAACCAGGCCGCGACCTTGATGTGCTCGGGCGTCACCGCCTATGGCGCGCTCAAGCGGCTGGTCGACCGGCCGCGGCAACGCAATCTGCTGCTCATTGGGCTTGGCGGTGTTGGCATGATGGGCCTGTCATTCGCGCAAGCC
>DATHMA010000254.1:0-72840 GCA_035487555.1 Bradyrhizobium sp.
CAACGGTGTCGCCGGGCATCACGGGCTTGCGGAACTTGCATTTGTCGATGGTGAGGAAATACACCGCCCGCGGCTTCTCAGTGCCCTCGACCGACTTGATGCCGATGACGCCTGCGGTCTGCGCCATCGCCTCGATCATCATCACGCCCGGATAGATCGGCCGGTCGGGAAAATGGCCGAGAAAAGGCGGCTCGTTGAAGGTGACGTTCTTGATGCCGATACCGCTATAGTCGGCGCGGATGTCGAGCACCTTGTCGATCAACAGCATGGGATAACGGTGCGGGAGCGTCTTCAGAATCTCGTTGATATCGACGACCGCAAACCTGACTGGCGAATCTTCAGCCATCACTCCTGACCTTCACCCTTTAGACCTGCACCCTTTAGATCTGCACCCTTTAGATCTGCACCCTTCGAATCGGCCGCCTGATCACGCACCAGTCGCTCCACCGCAATAATCTCCCTGAACCACTGTTTGGTCGGCTTTGCAAAATGCCCGCCCCAGCGGCCGTTCGGCGGAATATCGTCCTTCACCGCGCTCATCGCGGTGACCTGCGCGCCGTCACCGATCTTGAGATGGTTGTTGATCCCGACTTTTGCCCCCAAAGCTACATTGTCCCCAATCGTCAGGCTGCCTGCGAGCCCGATCTGGGCCGCCAGCAGGCAATGCCTGCCGATGGTCACATTGTGACCGATCTGGACCTGATTGTCGATTTTGGTGCCCTCGCCGATGATGGTGTCGCGCAGGCTGCCGCGGTCGATCGTGGTCCCGGCCCCAACCTCCACGTCGTTCTGGATCAGCACCCGGCCGGTCTGCGGGACCTTCAGATGCCCGTCAGGCCCGAAAAAAATGAAACCATAGCCGTCCTGCCCGATGCAGCAGCCGGGGTGGATCAGCACGTTGTTGCCGATCAGCGCGCATTGGATGACCGTGCGCGCACCGACATTGCAGTCCCGGCCGATTTTGACGCCGGGGCCGATCACGCTACCCGCGCCGATTACTGTGCCGGCCCCGATCTCGACGTCGGCCCCGATCAGGGCCATGGGATCGACGATAACGCCGTCCTCGAGCCGCGCCGAGGGATCGATGATCGCCGACGGTGCGACGCCGCCCTGTCCGAACCAGGAGGCTGGACGAAGCGCGTCCTGATGCCATTCGCGGGCGAGCTGCACGAAGGTGCGAAAGGGCTGCGCTGCACGAAGGACAGCCACATGCGCCGGAACGTTCTTCTCGAAGCGTGGGCTGACGAAGCATGCGCCTGCCTTGGTCGAAGCGAGTTGGTCGGCGTATTTCAGATTGTCAAAAAAGGCGAGGTGCGTCGGCCCGGCTTCATCGAGCGATGCCAGTCCCCTGATCTCTTGGCCGGCCCGGGTCTGATCGACCAGAAGCGCCTTCGTCAGCGCGGCGATATCAGCCAGCGTCGACGCAGGCGGCGTTGCAAAGAATGTCGGCTGCGCCATTCGCCCCGTCGCAATCCGGACCCGGTTCTAGAAAGCACGGAGCACGATCCGCGCCGATGAATGAGAGTAAGAAGCGCCACCGTCTTAGGATAAATCGCGGCGCGGCTCTAGGTTAATGTCTGATATCTTTCGTGAAAAACCGGCGGCCCCGTTCCGCGAACGAGACCGCCGGCTTTTAACCGATCAGGAATTTAGAACGACGTACCGCCGCCGAACTTGAACTGCTGCACGCGGTCAAACTGACCCTTGGTGAGCGGCACCGCGTAGTCGAAGCGCAGCGGACCGAACGGCGAGGCCCAGATCAAGCCGACACCGACCGAGGTGCGGACCACGTTCTGCTCCTGATATTGCAGGCCCAAGCAGGTACCGGGGTTGAACGGCGCCGTAGTGGTCGGCGGCGTACAACCGGGCGTATTGACTTCGCCCGTGGCCGCCCAGGAGGTCGGACCCTGATAGTCCCACAGACCGCCGGCGTCGGCGTAGACCGCGCCCTTCAGGCCCACTTCCTTGGGCAGGAACCAGAACGGCATCTGCAATTCGAACGACGCACCCCAGTACTTGGTGCCGCCGAGCGCGTCCATCGTGCCGTAGGGGTTGATATCGCGCGGACCGATGCCGTTCGGAGCAAAGCCGCGAACGAGGTTCGGACCCATCTGGAACATGTCGAGCATGCGCAGATCGTTGTTGCCGACCTTGTTCAGGATGCCGCTCTGCACATGGACCAAGCCCACGACGTCGCCGACCAGCGGAGCGTAGTATTTGCCGTCGACCGTGGTCTTCAGGTAGCTGACGTCGCCGCCGACACCCGCGAAGTCCTGTTTGAAGTCGATCAGGAGGCCGTCGGTCGGATTCTTGTTATTGTCGAGCGTGTTGTAGTTCAGCGTGTAGCCGAGCGCCGAAGTCAGCGTCGAGCCGCTTGCCAGTTCCTTGCGGATCGGCAGCGAGGCTTCGCCATCGCTGTAGCACCACAGGCCAAGGCCGGTGGTATCGGTGGCGGTCTGGCCGCCCGATGTCACCGTGCCGCCCGGCAGGGTATTTCCGCCATTGTGCGCGGCCACCCAGGCCGGCGACGGGTTGAAGGCGAGCAGGCCGTTGCCCGGATTGTTGTTACAGTTCGCCAGATAGGACGGCAGGGAGATGTCCTGCTGATAGATCGAATAGCGAAGCTGCAGCGCGAGGTCTTCGCGGAGCTGGAAGCCGAGGCGCGGGCTGAAGCCGATGGTCTTCGTGCCGTACGAAATGTAGCTGTTCGGCAGCTGCTCGCGGTAATAGGCGTCGAGGCCGAGCGCCACACGGTAATCGAGCAGATACGGATCGATGTAGGACAGCGACAGGCCGCGTGCGTACTGGCCGTAGGTCACGGACGCCTTCGCAAACAGGCCACGACCGAGGAAGTTGCGCTCGGAGATCGAGACCTCGGCGAGCGCGCCGTCGGTGGTCGAATAGCCGCCCGACACCGAGAAGTCGCCGGTCGATTTCTCTTCAAGATCCACGTTGAGGATGACGCGGTCGCTGGAGGAGCCCGGCTCGGTGTTGATCTTCACGCTCTTGAAGAAGTCGAGGTTCTTCAATCGCCGCTCGGCACGGTCTACCAGCGCGCGGTTATAGGCATCACCCTCGGCAAGATCGAATTCGCGGCGAATCACGTAGTCGCGCGTGCGCGTATTGCCGCGGACATTGATGCGCTCGATGTAGGTTCGCGGCCCCTCCTCGATCGAAAAGATGACCGAGACCGTATGCGCCTCGAAATTGCGGTCGCCGCGCGGACGCACGACCGCGAAGGCAAAGCCGCGGCGCGAGGCCTCGATCTGCATTTCCTCGACCGATTTCTCGAGCGCCTCAACGTTATAGAGCGAGCCGACGCTGACGCGAGAGAAGCTGCGCATCGAAGCGGTATCGAGATTGGGGATGCCCGATTGGAAGTCGACCGAGCCGACGCGGTATTGCTGGCCTTCGTCGATCTTGAAGGTGACCATGAAGCCCTTGCGCGCCGGATCATATTCGGTCAGCGCGGCCACGACCTGCACATCGGCAAAGCCGTGCTTCAGGTAGAAGCGGCGAATCAGGTCGCGGTCGGCCTCAACGCGGTCGGGATCATAGACGTCGTTGCCGCCGAGGAAGCTCAGCAGGTTCGACTCATGGGTCTTGATGATGTCCTTCAGGCGGTAGGACGAATAGTAACTGTTGCCGACGAAATCGATCGATTTGACCGACGTCTTGCCGCCTTCCGTGATCGTGAAGACGAGATCGACGCGGTTGTTGGGCTGCTCGATGATTTCCGGGTCGACGCGCACGTCATAGCGGCCGGAATGGCGGTAGATTTCCACGATGCGCTGGGCATCGGACTGCACCATCGGGCGCGACAGGGTTCCGCGCGGCTTCGACTGGACTTCCGCCGAGAGCTGCTCGTCCTTGACCTTCTTGTTGCCCTCGAAAGCGACGCGGTTGATGACCGGGTTTTCGATGACGGTGACCACGACCCTGCCGCCGGGACGGCTGATCTGCACGTCCTGGAACAGGCCGGTCTCGATCAGCGCCTTGAGGCCGTCGTCGATCGCGGCACCATCCAGCCGGCCACCGGGGCCGGTCTTGAAATAGGAACGGATGGTTTCGATCTCGACGCGGCGGTTCCCCACCACCTCGATCTGGTTGACGTTCTGCGCGGCAGCCTGACTTGAGGCAAGCGTCACCGCCAGCGGGGTAACCACTGGCACAGCAAACATGATCAGGGCGGCGGACAAGCCCCCCCGGACTCGCATTCCAAACTTCATGCGCGACGCGCCCTCGTCATTTCTGGCCGGATCGTACCCCCACGAGCCGGCAGATTCCCATTCGTTGCATCGCTTGTAGCTAAATTCGTCGAGGCAACAAACTTAAGATGTCAGTGCTTTTCCATTTTCATTCCAAGACGTTGCGAATAGGCAACGTCATAAAAAAGCCGCGCTTTATGATCCGGGCAAACGCAGGATGTCGTGATAGGTCGCAAACACCATCAGCATGAGAACCAGCCCCAATCCGATGCGGAATCCCATCTCTTGCGCCCGCTCCGACAAGGGGCGTCCGCGCACGGCTTCCACCGTGTAGAACAAAAGATGCCCGCCATCGAGCAACGGCACCGGGAACAGGTTCAAAAGCCCGATCGAGATCGAGAGAACAGCAGAAAGCTGAATCAGAGGTATCAATCCGAGGGTAGCGACCTGCCCGGAGATCTGGGCGATTCGCAGCGGACCACCGATCTGGTCGGCCGCCTCACGGCCGGTGAAGATGCCGCCGATGTAAGACAGCGTACGCTCGATCACGAACCAGGTTTCCTTGATTCCCAGCCAAAAGGCGGTGGCCGGATTCACGCGTTCGGTCAGGGTGTCGCCCGGAGCGGTCTGCCGGGTGATTCCGAGCACGCCCAGACGCTGGGTGTTGCCGAATCCGTCCTTCATCTCCCGCAATTGCGGGGTTCCGGTGAGCTGAATGGTCGAATCACCGCGCTTGACGGTGAAGGTCAGTTTGTCGCCGGCGTGTGTGCCGACGATACGCTGCATGTCGGTGAAGCTGTCGATCTTGGTGCCGTCGATATCGGTGACGATGTCGCCAACCTGGAACCCGGCAGCGGCCGCCGCGCTGTTCGCCTCGATCTTGTCGACGCGAGCGGTGGTGCTCGGCTTGCCAAAGAAGGTGAAGAGACAGGTGAAAATCACCACCGCCAATATGAAATTGGCGATCGGACCGGCGGCGACGATTGCAGCGCGCGGGCCAACCTTCTTGTGGTGGAAGCTCCCGGCGCGCTCTTCCTCGGTCATGTTGGCGAGCGCATCGGCCGAGGGCGTCGAGGCCTCGGTGTCGTCGCCGAAGAACTTGACGTAGCCGCCGAGCGGCACGGCGGAGATCTTCCAGCGGGTGCCATGGCGGTCGAAGAAGCCGACGAGTTCCGGCCCGAAGCCCAGCGAGAACGTTAACACCTTCACCCCGGCCCAGCGGGCGACCAGGAAGTGGCCAAGCTCGTGGAAGAAAACGACGATGGTCAACACGAACAGGAAGGGAACCGCGTAGCCGATGAGAACATGGCTCAACGTATTGAAACTATGCAGAAAAAATTCAGCCATTCGATTCCCCTAGCCCGGGACCTGCGGCCCCTTCCCCAACCCTCTAGGATGCCTTTAAGGCAATTTGAGGCAAGAGGGAGGCGGCCTTATTTCGCGCGTTATGGTCAACGGAGATGGCCTCATCGGCGGACCCCAGCGGCGCCAAATTCGTGGAGCGTGACCAGGCCTCGAGGGTCGCCTCTACCAGCCTCGCAATAGCACCGAACTTGATCTTGCCGGCGATGAAGGCCGCGACCGCCACCTCGTTGGCCGCATTGAATACCGTAGTTGCGCCCCGACCGGTCCTTAATGATTCGTAAGCGAGCCGGAGCGCCGGGAACCGCTCGAAATTGGGTTCCTCGAAGGTAAGTGTGCCGATCTTGGCAAGATCGAGCCGGGCGGCAGGCCCCTTGGTGATTCGGTCCGGCCATCCCAGGCAATGCGAGATCGGGATACGCATGTCCGGCGCACCGAGCTGCGCGACCACGGAGCGGTCGGAAAATTCCACCAAGCCGTGCACGATCGATTGCGGATGCACCAGCACGTCGATTTCGTCCGCCGTCAGCGAGAACAGATAGGCGGCCTCGATGACCTCGAGCCCCTTGTTCATCATCGACGCCGAATCGATGGTGATCTTCTGGCCCATGCTCCAGTTCGGATGTTTCAGGGCCTGCGCCAGCGTCGCCTGCTCGATGTCGGCCGGTGCCCAGGTGCGGAACGGACCGCCGGAGGCCGTGATGATGACGCGGACCAGTTCCTCGCGGTTGCCGGAGCTCAAGGCCTGAAACAGCGCATTGTGCTCGGAATCCGCTGGAAGGATGCAAGCGCCGGCCTTTTGCGCACGCTGCATGAAGAAATCGCCGGCACAGACCAGGCATTCCTTGTTGGCAAGCGCCACGGTGGCGCCGCGATCGACGGCGGCGAGCGCGGGTTTGAGGCCAGCCGCGCCACTGATGGCAGCCATCACCCAATCGGCCGGCCGGGCGGCGGCCTCGATAACGGCGCTTTCACCGGCGCCGCATTCGGTGCGGGTGCCGGCCAACGCTTCCTTCAACTCGGTCAGGCGGCTCGGATCGGCGACCGCGACAAAGCGGGCATTAAACTCGCGCGCGAGCTTGGCGAGCCCCTGCACATTGCTGTTTCCGGTCAGGGCCTCGACGCGATAGAGGTCGGGCGCAGCGCGCAGCAAATCCATCGTGCTGTCGCCGATCGAGCCGGTGGCCCCGAGCACGGTGATGCTACGCACGCTCGAGGGCGCGGTCTTGTTGTTACGCAATGGAACTGCGCTCATTTGCTCACCAAACCATAAGAGCGCGACCGACGCCATCCGCGCCGCCCCGCAAAACTCCGAAAATCGCCGCCAGCACGATTGCCGCGACAAATCCGTCCAGCCGGTCCATTACCCCGCCGTGCCCGGGAATTATGTGACCTGAGTCCTTTACCCCGAACCGGCGCTTGATGGCCGACTCAAAAAGGTCGCCGAGCTGCGCGGCAACCGACAGCATGGCTGCCAGAATCACGAGCGGCAGTGTTTTGCCGAGATCGGAAGCCGAAAAGCCGATTGCAACCAGCAGGCTCGCGACGAAACCGCCGATCGCGCCGGCCCAGGTCTTTTTCGGGCTGACCCGCGGCCAAAGCTTGGGGCCGCCGATCGCCCTGCCCGCGAAGTAGCCGCCGATATCGGTCGCCCAAACCACCAGCAGCACCAGGATCAGTGCGGACAGCCCCTTTGCCTGGTCAAGCCGAACCAGCAGAGCGGCGACCTGCGCCGCGGCCGCGTAAAGAAATCCGGCGACCGCCCAGATGCGCGGCTCGGTTGCGCGAAACGCGACCGCGACAAGGCCGAGCGCCAGCACCACCAGCGCAGCATTCACATTTCCAATCGCCAGAAACGGCGCGCTCAGCACCAGCGCGACCACGCCTGCTGCCGAGACCGGCACGTTGCGTGCCGTGTACGTTACCGCCAGCCATTCGACGAAGAGGCCGATGGCGCCAAGGGTTGCAAGCACGGTCCAGTACCAGCCGCCGGCATAGGCGGCGCCGATCGCCAGTGGCGCCAGCACCAATGCGGCGGCGATGCGCATCAACAGATTGCGCTGGTCCCCTCCGGCGACCGCTGCCGGCGCGGCGTCGTGCTCGCTCACGATCCGGTTTTCGCAGCAAGCCCGCCGAAGCGGCGCTCGCGTTTGCCGTATTCGGCGATCGCTTCCTGCAGCGCCGCCTTGTCGAAATCCGGCCAATGGATCGGCACGAAGACGAGCTCGCTATAGGCCGCCTGCCACATCAGGAAATTCGACAGCCGCTGCTCGCCGCTGGTGCGGATGATGAGATCGGGATCGGGAATGTCGGGCGCGTCGAGATAGCGGCCGAGTGCATCCGCGTCGATCGAAGCAGGATCGCGCTTGCCCTCGGCAACCTCGCGCGCGAGTCTTTGCGCGGCGTTCGCGATCTCCTGCCGCGAGCCGTAGTTGAATGCGACCACGAGCGTAAGGCGCGTGTTGTTGCGCGTGAGCTCCTCGGCTTCGTTGAGCAGCGCGCAGATATCGTTTTCCAGGCCCGTGCGCTCGCCGATCACGCGCACCCTCACCCCGTCGCGGTGCAGGCTTGCCAGATCGTTGCGGATGAAACGCCTGAGCAGGCCGAAGAGATCGCCGATCTCGCTCGCCGGCCGCGACCAGTTTTCCGAGGAGAACGAGAAGATGGTGAGATAGAGGATGCCGAGCTCGTGCGCGGCGCGGACCACGCGGCGCAGCGCCTCGACGCCGCGGCGATGGCCCTCGGCGCGCGGCAGCCCGCGTGAGGCAGCCCACCTGCCGTTGCCGTCCATGATGATCGCGACATGCAGCGGACCATCGGATCGCTCCTGGTCTTGCGTTGCGGGGACGGCGGCATTCGACATCAGTCGATCCTTACGCTCTACCGTCGCTAGACGGTGAGGATTTCCTTTTCCTTGGCCGCAAGCAGCTGGTCGATTTCGGCGATCATGCCGTCGGTCGCCTTCTGCACGTCGGCGGCCAGGCGCTCCTGATCGTCCTCGGAAATCTCGTGATTCTTCTCGAGCTTCTTCACGGTGTCTAATCCGTCGCGGCGAACATGGCGGACGGCGACCTTGGCCGCCTCGGCGTATTTATGTGCGACCTTGACGAGCTCCTTGCGGCGCTCCTCGTTGAGCTCCGGGATACGCAGGCGCAACACTTGGCCTTCGGTCGCCGGAGACAAGCCCAGATTGGAATCGACGATCGCCTTTTCGACCGCCTTCACCATGGACTTGTCCCAGACCTGCACCGAGATCATCCGCGGCTCGGGCACGCTGATGGTGGCCAATTGATTCAGCGGCATGTGCGAGCCATAGGCCTCGACCTGCACCGGCTCCAGCATGGAGGCGGAAGCGCGGCCGGTACGGAGGCCGCCGAGTTCATGCTTGAGCGACTGGGTGGCGCCCTGCATGCGGCGCTTCACTTCGTTGATGTCGAAACTACCCGTGGGCATAACGCTCTCCCGTTCGTCTAAAGCTTCCTGTCGCGGCGGCTTTTCGAAAAAAACAGCTCAGCCGGCGACGATGGTCCCGCGACCGGTTCCGCGCAGGATCTCGCCGATCGAGCCCGGCTCGGCAATCGAAAATACGATGATAGGCAGCGACGTCTCGCGGGCAAGGGCGAATGCAGTCGCATCCATGACCTTGTAGCCGCCCTGGATCGCCTGCGAATGAGTCAGGCGGTCGAAGCGCTTGGCAGATGGGTCCTTTTTGGGGTCGGCGTTGTAGACCCCGTCGACATTGGTGGCCTTGAGAACGGCCTTGGCGTCGATTTCGGCGGCGCGCAGCACGGCCGTGGTGTCGGTGGTGAAGAACGGGTTGCCGGTTCCACCGCCGAGCAGCACGATCCGGCCTTCGGCGAGATATTTGTGCGCCGCACTGCGGGTAAACAGCTCGCAAATCTCCGGCATCACGAAGGCCGACAGCGCGCGCGCGGGCGTTCCCTTGCGCTCGATCGCTGCCTCCAGCGCCAGGCAGTTCATGATGGTGGCGAGCATGCCCAGGGTATCGCCGGTCGTCCGCGACACGCCGCGGGAAGACGCTTCCACGCCGCGCATCATGTTGCCGCCGCCGACCACGACCGCGATCTCGGTACCGAGCTTCTGCGCGGCGATCAGGTCCGTGGCAATCCGGTCGACGGTGGCCTGATCGATCCCGGCGCCAGATTTACCAGCGTCTTGGCTGCCGGCGAGATATTCGCCGGAGATCTTGATCACCACGCGACGATAGACCGGTTCAACCATCTCTGATGTTGCTCTCTTCTCTCGCGCGACCATCCCGGCCCGCGCCGGATGAGGAACGAGCCGGCGCTTACTTCTTCTGCCCGCTGGCGGCGGCGACCTCGGCAGCGAAATCGCTTTCCTGCTTCTCGATTCCCTCGCCGAGAGCATAGCGCACAAAACCGGCGACCTTGATAGGTCCGCCAACCTTGCCCTCAGCTTCCTTCAGGGCCTGGGCGACGGATTTGCCGCTGTCGTGGATGAAGGCCTGCTCGAGCAGGCAGACTTCCTTGTAGTAGGTCTTGAGGCCGGACTCGACGATCTTCTCGATCATGTTCTCCGGCTTGCCCTGCTGGCGATATTTGTCGGCCAGCACGTCCTTCTCACGCTTGATGAGGTCGGCCGGTAGGCCCGCCGGATCGATCGCCAGCGGATTGGCGGCCGCGACATGCATCGCGAGCTGACGGCCCAGGATGGCCAGCTCATCGGTCTTGCCGGTCGATTCCAGCGCGACGATGACGCCCATCTTGCCGGCGCCCTCGATTACGGCGTTGTGGATGTAGCTCGACACCACGCCCTTGCCGACCTCGAGCGAGGCCGCACGGCGCAGCGTCATATTCTCGCCGATGGTGGCGATCGCGTCCGCGATCGCGGCTTCTACCGTGATAGCGCCGACCTTAGCCGCCTTGATCTTCTCGACGTCGGAACCGACATCGAGCGCGACCTGGGCGATCATCTTGACCAGGCCCTGGAAGTGCTCGTTGCGCGCCACGAAATCGGTTTCGGAATTGACCTCGACCACGACGCCCTTGGTGCCCTTGGTCACGGCCGCGATCAGACCTTCCGCGGCAACGCGGCCGGCCTTCTTGGCGGCTTTCGACAGGCCCTTCTTGCGCAGCCAGTCCTGGGCAGCCGTCATGTCACCGCCGGTCTCGGTCAGCGCGGCCTTGCAATCCATCATGCCGGCGCCGGTCGACTCGCGCAGATCCTTGACCATCGCTGCGGTGATTGTAGCCATCGTGAACGTCCTTCTGCCTGTCCGTGCTGACGGTGGCGGGGTGCGTGAGCCTCAAAGCCCGCGCCCGCCATCAGGTACTCTCGAAATCGATAGAAAGCGAAGGCCGGAGCTGGCCGGCCTTCGTGACTGCTTATTCCGCTTCTGCGGTGAGCGCCTTGGCCTTGGCGACCCAAGCGTCGGCGCGGCTCGGAAGCCCGACTTCTTCGCCGATCTTGTGGGCGCTGTCGTGGTCGAGTCCGGCCAGCTGCCAATAGTGGAAGATGCCGAGATCGTTGAATTTCTTCTCGATCGCGCCCGACACGCCCGGCAGCTTCTTGAGATCGTCGGCGGTGCCGCGCGGGCCAGCGAGGCCCTGGAAAGCGCCTGCGGCCGGCGCGGTCGGGATTTCCTCGGCGACCGGCTGGGTGGAAGCGCCGATGTCGATGCCCGCATCGCCCTGCCCGCGCGAGATGCCATCGATCGCGGCGCGCGCCACGAGATCGCAATACAGCGAAATCGCACGTCCCGCGTCGTCATTGCCCGGCACCACATAGGTGATGCCCTTCGGGTTGGAATTGGTGTCGACGATGGCGGCGACAGGAATGTTGAGCCGCTGGGCCTCGGCGATCGCGATATCTTCCTTGTTGGTGTCGATCACGAAGATCAGGTCGGGCAGGCCGCCCATGTCCTTGATGCCGCCGAGCGAACGGTCGAGCTTGTCGCGTTCTCGCTGCAACGTCAGCCGCTCTTTCTTGGTGTATTGCGAGCCTTCGCCCGAGCCCAGCATCTCATCGAGCTGACGCAGCCGCCGGATCGAGGCCGAAACCGTCTTCCAGTTGGTCAGCGTGCCGCCAAGCCAGCGCGAATTGACGAAATACTGCGCCGAGCGCTTGGCCGCTTCGGCAACGCCGTCCTGCGCCTGCCGCTTGGTGCCGACGAACAGGATACGGCCGCCCTTGGCGACGGTGTCACTGACTGCCTGCAACGCCTTGTGCAGCATCGGCACGGTCTGGGCGAGGTCGATGATATGGATGTTGTTGCGGGCGCCGAAAATGTACTCCGCCATTTTCGGATTCCAGCGGTGGGATTGGTGGCCAAAGTGGACGCCAGCTTCCAAAAGCTGACGCATAGAGAAATCGGGTAGCGACATGAGTTCAGTTCTCCGGTTGGTTCCTCCGGAAACGTGTGAGCAAACGAGCCTATTGGCCCGGTTGCCACCGGACGGCCTTTTCAGCCATGTTTCCGTGTGAGATGGCGCGCTATATAGCCTGTTTTCGGCCAGACGCAAGGAAATAAGGCCGGTTTTGGGGTGAAACTGCCGTCAAAACCTGCCTTTTTCGGCCCCTTAGGCGACCATTTCGACCTCGCCATCGTCCAGTTCGTAAATGCCGCCGACAACCTTGAGCTTGTTCTGCTCGACCGCCGCATTCAGGATCGGGCCTGCCCCCTTCAGCTTGGCGACATTGTCGATCACATTCTGCTTGATGGCGTTGTTCAGCGCATTGCCCGCCTGCTGCGACGAAGCCTTCACCGCGGGCGCGATGGCGGCTGCCAGCGAGGGCATGTGGCCCGGCAGCGGCTTGTCGTCCTTGAGCGACTTGATGGTCGCATCGACCGCGCCGCAGGCCTCGTGTCCGAGGACCAGGATCAACGGCACATTGAGGACGGCAACGGCATATTCCATGCTCGCGATGGTATCTTCATTGGCGAAGTTTCCGGCCACGCGGCAAACGAAGAGGTCCCCTCGCCCGCTATCGAAAGCGTATTCGGGCGCGATCCGCGAGTCCGCGCAGCTCAAGATCGCGGCGAATGGATTCTGGCCGCCCACCAGCGCTTCCCGCTCGTGTTTGAAATCGTGGCGCTTCGCTACGCCCGCGACATAACGTTCATTTCCTTCCTTCAGGCGCTTGAGCGCCGCATCGGGCGACAGAACGTTTTGCGGCTTGGGCGGCGCCTTGGTTTCCTTCGCGACAGCACCATTGGCGAGCAGCAGGCCAGCCGCTGACGCCGCCAAAATGAAACTTCGCCGCGATGGTTCGAGCGAACGACGCGCGTCTTTGCGGCACATCTCGCACATTGGCCCCCCTATGAATCTTTGGCGCCCCGGCTCGCAAGAACCGGAGCGCCTGATTTCGCAACCTTAGCACTTAGGCTGATTCGGTGGGCACTTCTTCGCTGCGGCCGGCTTGGCCGGTGGTGGCGGAGCCGGCCGGGGTGGTGGCGCCGGCGCTGCCACACGCGGCGGAGGCGGCGCCGCCGGCCGAGGCGGCGGTGGAGGCGGAGCGGCCGCACGCGGCGGCGGGGACGGAGCAGCCGCATGCGACGGTGGAGGCGGAGGCGGCGTAAACCGCTTGGCTTCCTGCTTCGGCGGCGGCGGTGGTGGTGGCGCAGCGCGTTTCGCCTCCGGCCTCGAAGACGGCGGCGGCGATGGCGGCGTTACCGGTTTGACGTCGGGCTTCGCGAGCGTCGTTGTCGTCGGCTGCGAGGCGCCCTTCCTCTCCTGCAGAGCTTTCTCATGCTCTTGCAGCGCAGGGTTTGTCGTTGCCTGCGTTCCAGTCGGCTTTCCGAGCGTCGTCGAGGTGGCCTTCTCGTCCTTGAGATTAGTCGTCTTGCCGGTATCTGCCGGCGACGTCGATAGCTTCGTGCCCGGCGCTGTGCCGGTCGCGGCTCCGCCAGAACCAGTCCCTGCTGCGCCGGAGGGCGATGTCGTGGTGCCAAGCTTCGAGGTGTTCGGCGTCACCCCACCCGGGCCGGTCATGCCCGACGCGCCGCCCTTGCTCGCTTCGGTACCTTTCCCGGTCGGGGGAAGATTTGTGGGCAGAGCGTGATCCGACGGCTTCGCCATTCCCTGCTGGGTGGTTCCCTGTTGGGTGGTTCCTTGCTGAGTCGTTCCCTGCTGGGTCGTTCCTTGCTGCTTCGCTCCCTGCTGAATTGTTCCCTGTTGCTTCGTACCCGGTTGGGTCCCGATTCCCTGCTGAGTCGCGGTGCCAAGCTGGGTCCCCGTTCCGGTCCCGGTTCCTTGCTGGGTCGCGGTTCCCTGCTTGATCGCTGTCTGCGGCGGTGGATTCGTCGTTGTGGAGGTGGACGCATTGCTGACCGGAAAGACCTGCTTGGTCGAGGTTTTTGCGTTTGTGTTGACCAGCGTATTCGCCGGCATCAGCGATGGGTCTTTGTTGATCGCCACAGCCTTCATCTGCAACGACTTTGACACTTGCGGCGCTGCCCCTGTCTGACCGGTGGCGGCAGCGGCCGTAATATTATTCTGCACCACCGGCGCGACGTTGATGGTGTTGTTGATGACCGTCGTGTTGTGGATGTTGTTGAAGATGATGTTGTTCTGCGGTGGCGCGACATAGGCCGGCGCCGCGACATAGGCGGGCACCGGCACGAACACCGGCTGCGGCAGGATGAACAACCCGACGGCCGCGAACGGCGGCGTCAGCACCACGAAATCCGGCGGCGGTGGCGGCAGGAAATACACCGGCGGCGGTGGCGGGGGCACGAAGCCGAAATCGGGATCGCCGAAATAGAACACCGGCCGATCGACATAGACGACCTCGTCGGGCGGCGGTGGCGGCACGTCATAGTCGATCATCGCAAATGACGGCGGCGGCTCCAGTAGCGCATTGAGGGTCGCCAGACGGCGCCGTGCATCCCATGCATGCGGGCCGTCCGGATAGCGCCCCAGATAAGACCAATAGGCTTGCGGCGTGTCGGCGAGATAAGTCCGCCGCCACGTGATCGCCTCGCGCCGCGCCGCAAGGATCGCCCTCACCCGCCTGGACATGGGGTCGTTGGGATAGGCGGCCAGGAAATCCTGGTAGCCCTGCATGGTGTCGTGCTCGAGCGCGGCGGCGTAAGCATCCGTCACCGAGAGATCGCGCATCGGCTTGTCGCGGATCGCGGCAACTTGCCCCGCCCCCACCTCCTTCGGCGCATTCGGTGCGCGATCGAAGAAGGTGAACTGCGCCGTGATCTTCTGATCATCCCAGGGCACCTGCGCGCCCTTGCTGTTCTCGCTGACGCGCAGCCGCAAGCGATCGAACACCTCAGGCAGTGTCAGGCCACCCGTGCGGATCATTTCCGCAAGCGCTTGTGCGTAGGCACCGTATGGCCCGGGCTCAGTCGGCGCGACGGTACCGGGTGCAGCGTTGAACGCGATCAGCGAATTCGGCCCGGGATCGACCAGCGCAAGGCCGCTGGCGATGGGGTTTCCGCCTTCGACAAAGGGCTGCTGGCGCGCGGCATCCAGCACGAAGATGCTGGCCTTCAAGGGCACCGCGGCGAGCTCGCGGGTGTAGTCGCTGACGCGCAGTCCCTCGATCGGAATATCGGTGTCGCGGTTGATCGTTGAATCGACCGGGATGAAATAGTTCTCGCCGGCGAGCTGCACGCCGTAACCGGCGAGATATACCATCCCGACCGTGTTGGCGGGATCCGCCTCCACTTTCTGCATGAAGTCGCGAAACGTCTTGCGCAGCGAGTCGGCGTCGAGGTCGCGCGCGCCGATGACGTCGAAGCCTGCGGCCTGCAGGGTCTGGGCGACGAGACCCGCATCATTCGCCGCGGTCGCAAGCGGCGCCTTGGCATAGGCCCCGTTTCCGATCACGAGCGCAACGCGCTTTTCCTGCGGCTGCTGCGCTGCGGCCATGCTGGTCCAGCAGAGAACCGCGAGGAGCAGCAGTAAGCTGCGTGTAAGGAAGGAGGTCTTTTCGGCCATTCGCATGGTTCGCCCACCCATCAAAGCAAAGGTTCTAGCATTCAGCCCGGCCCAGGCTGAACATTAATTGAATGAATTGCGCTGCAAACAAGGCGCTGCGCCTACCGGGCGCGCGAGAGCCGCCTGGAACTAAAGCGTTTCCACCATCTCGACGCCCGCAACCGCCTTGATCGCGCCGGCGATCTGAGGTGACACCTGGAAACGGCCTTCGAGCTTGAACTCGACTTCGGTCTGCATGTCGAGGCGAAGCACGAGCGCGACGTCGCCGCTGCCGGATTGCCCCGCCGGCGGCGACAGCCGCTTCGCGATCGAGTCGAGCGGCTTGGTATCGCGCAGGAAAATGCGCAGGCCCTTCTGCGTTTTCGCCGCCGCATCGTCGAGCGGCTCGGCATGCAGCACGCGGGCGCGGACATCTTCGCCCTGCAATTCCGCGCCGAGTTGCAGCAGCACGGCCGCGCCCGGCTCCAGCACGTCGCGATATTGCGCGAGCCCTTCGGAGAACAGCACGGCCTCGAAATGGCCGGTCGGGTCCGACAGGCCCATGATGCCCATCTTGTTGCCGGTCTTGGTACGGCGTTCCATGCGCGAGACGACGGTGGCCGCGACCTTGCCTGCGGTCGCACCTGTCTTCACCGCGCGTGAAAATTCCGCCCAGGACTGCACCCGCAGCCGCTTCAGAACGGCCGCGTAATCGTCGAGCGGATGGCCGGAAAGGAAGAAGCCGATCGCATCATATTCGCGGCGCAGCCGATCGGCTGGCAGCCACGGCTCGACATTCGGCAGCATGATGGTCGGCGCATCGGCGGCATTGCCGAACATGTCGTTCTGGCCTGACGTCGCCGCCTCATGGCTGCGCTGACAGGCGGCGAGGACCGCATCCGCGCCGGCGAAGACACGGGCGCGGTTCGGCTCGAGCGTATCAAAGGCGCCGGCGGCGGCGAGGCTTTCGATGATTCGCTTGTTGATCGCGCGCGGATTGACGCGTGCGGCGAAATCCGCAAGCGAGGTGAACAAGCCCTTCTTGCGCTCTTCCACGATCTGCTCGATCGCCTGCGGCCCGACGCCCTTGAGCGCGGCGAGCGCGTAGTAGATCGTGTTCTCGCCGACCTCGAAGGTCGGGCCCGAGCGGTTGATGTTGGGCGCCTCGACCTTGATGCCGAGCCGCTGTGCCTCGGAGCGGAATTCGGAAAGCTTGTCGGTGTTGTTCAATTCCAGCGTCATCGACGCCGCCAGGAACTCCACCGGGTAATGTGCCTTCATATAGGCGGTATGAAAGGACACCAGGGCATAGGCGGCGGCGTGGCTCTTGTTGAAGCCGTAGTCGGCGAATTTCGCGAGCAGCTCGAAGATGGTCTCGGCCTGGCCTTTCGGCACGTTGTTCTTGACCGCGCCGGCAACGAACACCGTGCGCTGCTTTTCCATCTCGGCGCGGATCTTCTTGCCCATCGCTCGCCGCAACAGGTCGGCGTCGCCGAGCGAATAGCCCGCCATGACCTGCGCGATCTGCATCACCTGTTCCTGGTAGATGATGACGCCGAAGGTCTCTTTGAGGATCGGCTCGAGGATCGGATGCAGATATTCCGGCTCCTCGTCGCCATGTTTGCGCGCGCAATAGGTCGGGATGTTCGCCATCGGGCCCGGCCGGTACAGCGCAACCAGCGCGATGATGTCCTCGAAGCGGTCGGGACGCATGTCGACCAGTGCGCGGCGCATGCCCTGACTTTCCACCTGGAACACGCCGACCACATCGCCGCGCGCCAGCATCTGATAGCTTTTGGCATCCTCGATCGGCAGTGTCGCGAGATCGACGTCGATGTTGCGCTGCTTGAGCAGCTTGCAGGCGACGTCGAGCACGGTGAGCGTCTTCAGGCCGAGGAAGTCGAATTTCACCAAGCCCGCCGGCTCGACCCATTTCATGTTGAACTGGGTGACCGGCATGTCCGATTTGGGATCGCGATAGAGCGGCACCAGCTCGCTCAGCGGCCGGTCGCCGATCACGATGCCGGCGGCGTGCGTCGAGGCATGCCGCGTCAGGCCTTCGAGGCGCTGGGCGATGTCGAAAGCGCGCGCGACCACCGGGTCTTCATCACGGAACGCCTGCAGCTTGGGCTCGCCCGCGATGGCGGCCGCCAGCGTCACGGGCGCGGCCGGATTCTGCGGCACCAGTTTTGTCAGTTTGTCGACCTGGCCATACGGCATTTGCAGCACGCGGCCGACATCGCGCAGCACGCCGCGCGCCTGCAGCGTACCGAAAGTGATGATCTGCGCGACCTGGTCGCGGCCGTAGCGCTGCTGCACATAGGAGATCACCTCGCCGCGGCGATCCTGGCAGAAGTCGATGTCGAAGTCCGGCATCGAGACGCGTTCCGGATTGAGGAAGCGCTCGAACAGAAGTCCGAATTTGATCGGATCGAGATCGGTGATGGTGAGCGCCCAGGCAACCAGCGAGCCCGCGCCCGAGCCGCGGCCCGGCCCCACGGGAATGTCGTGCGCCTTGGCCCATTTGATGAAGTCGGAGACGATCAGGAAGTAGCCCGCATAGTTCATGCGGTTGATGACGTCGATCTCGAAGGCGAGACGCTTGCTGTAGTCCTCGTCCGTCGTGCCCTGCGACAGGCCGTGGACCTGGAGGCGCCGGGCGAGCCCCTCCTCCGCCTGCCGCTTCAGCTCGGCCGCTTCTTCGGTCGCGGCATCGGAGCCTGATCCGGCGCCGACCGTGAAGCGCGGCAGGATAGGCTTTCGCGTCATCGGACGGAACGAGCAGCGCTCCGCGATTTCGACGGTCGAGGCCAGCGCTTCAGGAATGTCGGCGAACAGCACCGCCATTTCCGCGCGCGTCTTGAAGCGGTGATCGGTGGTGAGCTGCTCGCGATCGGTCTCGGCGATCAGCTTGCCGCCGGCGATGCAAAGCAATGCGTCATGGGCCTCGTAGTCGTCATTGCCGGCGAAATAGGGCTCGTTGGTCGCGACCAGCGGCAGGCCTTTCGCATAGGCAAGATCGATCAGGCCACTTTCGATGCGGCGCTCCTTGTCGATGCCGTGGCGCTGCAATTCGATATAGAGGCGATCGCCGAACAGGCCCGCGAGACGTTCGCAGCGCGCTGTTGCCAGATCGGCGTTGCCGGCGCCGAGCGCGAGTGAGACCGGCCCATCCGGGCCGCCGGTCAGCGCGATGACGTCCTCGGCTTCGCCGGCGAGCCAATCGAGCTTGATATGCGGGGTCTGATGGATCGGCGTTTCCAGGAACGCGCGAGAATTGAGCCGCATCAGGCTGCGGTAGCCACGCTCGCGTGCCGCCAGCAAAACTAGCCGCGCCGGCGGCGCCACCACGCGCGCATTCGGGTCCTGGTCGCCGAAATCAACCGCGAGCTCGCAGCCGACGATCGGCTGGATGCCATAGCCCGCCATCTTGTCGGAGAACTCCAGCGCCCCGAACATGTTGTCGGTGTCGGTCAGCGCCAGTGCCGGCTGGCGGTCGGCTTTGGCGAGTTCGCCGAGCTTGGCGATCTTGATCGAGCCCTTCAGCAGCGAATAGGCCGAGTGGACGTGAAGATGGATGAATCCGGCGCTGGACATGCTCGTTTTATTTGGGGGCTTGTTATTTGGGGGCTTGAGGAGCGTTGAGCGACCTCAAGGCCGACTCGCCAAACGATGGTGCGGCCTCACGCCCGTGGAGTCCACGCCGATGGCGCAAATCAGCCGCGCCATCCGGCTTTTCCCCAACGCATGGTCCAAAGAATCAGAACTGGCTGAACAGCTGGGCCCAAACCGCGACCATGCCCACAAACAGCGTGATGGATGCCAAGGCCGCCGCCTCTTCCACGAAAATCCGCAACATCGTCGCCTCCTTGGGTCTAGAACATAGAGAGAACATTGTTCCTTTTTTGTTCTAAATGCAAGAGGCCGCCGGTGGCGCCGTTTGGGAAAGCCGCCGATTGGTTAATCGGCCCGTTTGGCGGTCATTACGGGCGATTTCCAAATAAAAAAGCCCCGGCCGCAGCCGGGGCTTTTCGATCCGCCGTAAAGCAGCGTGTGAAGCGCGAACTTAGTAGCGCGCCACCACCGGGCCGCCGAACTTGTAGTTCACGCGGGCGGTGAAGAGGTCGACGTCCTGCTTGACGCTATCCGTCTGCGCGAACACCGGGAAGCTGACGTTCTGACGGTCCATGAACAGATGGTCGTACTCGACGCCGAAAGACCAGTTCGGAGCAAAGCCGTATTCGAAGCCGACGCCGACCACGCCACCCCAGCGGGTGTCGGTGGTCGAAGCGAGCGTTCCGGCGCCGAAGCCCGAGATGATCTCGTACTTGTTGTCGGTGACGGCCGCACCGCCCTTAACGTAGAGCAGCGCATTGTTCCAGGCGTAGCCGACTTGGCCGGTGAACAGACCGAACGCGTCGATCTTGGTGCGGTTGCGATCGGGAGCGAACACGTTGCTGACATTGTCGCCGCTGAAATCCGCCCAGTTGCCCTGCGCTTCAACGCCGAACACGAACGGACCCTGCTGCCAGCGATAGCCGATCTGGCCACCGACGGTGCCGCCGGTCGAGTCATGGCTGCCTTCCGACCGACCGCCGACGAGATCCCAGCTGTTGCGGCTGGTGGCGCCGCCGCCGTTGATACCGATGTAGAAACCACTCCAGTCATACGCAGCTTGAACCATCGGCGGAGCCTTGGTGTAAGGACGCGCCGCCAGATCCGCCGCAACCGCAGGTGCCGCCGCGCCGAGCGCGAACAAGCTTGCAGTAACGAGCATCAACTTCTTCATTCTTAGATTCCAGTTCCGGTTAGTTAAGTGGTGGCCCCCAAGCCAACGCGAGCGTCTTAACAGCGTGAGCGCGAATTGCTGTAACTGCACCGCAACACTCACGGCGAAAGCAGGTGCGACTAACTGCAAATTAATGTTGTGCTGCAGGCATTTCTGGAACTTTTGCATTTACGCAGGTCACGATGTCGCACTACACAAACAATTGAGGCACGCGCGCCTCAATTGAGTCAGAAAAGCGGCAAAGCAGCGGGGGAGATTTTTGATGCGTAACATCGTGGTTGCCGCGCTTGTCACCGGCGGATTCGCACTGATGGGCGCCCAGCCGGCGCAAGCCTACGGCGTCAATCACGCGTTCTGCCTCCAGGGCGGCGAGGAATATCCGGGGCTGAGCAACTGCACCTTCGACACCTACGAGCAGTGCCAGGCGTCGGCGTCGGGTCGCGGCCTCACCTGCATCGCCAATCCCTATTTCGCCGGCGCGTCGAACGACCCCTACGCCTTCCAGAATCGCAATCGTCCGTTCCCGCCGAACTACATTCCAGTGCCACCGAATATCTATCAGCGCTACTAGCGCTCCATCGCGTCTCACACCAGTTGCGCCGACACGCGCGAACGTGAGTTGACCGTGTGAAGCGCGGCTGCTGCTATTGGTCCGGGTTGCATGTCAAAGGAGGATCCTGATGCGCTATCCAGTTCTGGCGGCCTTTGCCTTCGCAACGACGTTCATCGCATTGCCTGCATCGGCCCAGACTTACGGTGCCGGCTATCCGGTGTGCCTGCATCAATATGGGCCGGCCACCTATTACGACTGCACCTACAGCACAATCGCCCAGTGCAACGCGAGCGCCTCCGGACGCGGCGCGCAATGTGTGGTCAATCCCTTTATGGCGAACGCCGGCATGGACGAGCCGCAGTTCGTCAGGCACCGAAGGCATCGCGCCTATTGAGTATCGTGCCTATTGAGTGGCGTCATGAAAGTCGGATAAGCGTCGTCGCCGATGCTTGTCCGAAGGAAAACATGATGCGCAGTTTGATCCTGGCGGTGCTCGCCGCCGGAATGGCCGTTGCGGCAGCCCCGTTGTCAGCCCAGACCTATGATCCCAGCTATCCCATTTGCAAACGGGTGAATAGCGACGCTGCCTCTGTCGACTGCTATTACACCACGATGGCGCAATGCCGGGAGAATATCCACGGCGAGTCTGCGGAATGCGTGGTCAATCCGTTTTATAAGGCTACCCCCGCGCCCGCACCGGCCGCGACCACACGCCCCATCCGCAACAACGGAAGTCCGCGCGGCTATTCCAGCTCGACGATGTGACCATCGACGATCGACACCCGCCGATCCATCCGCCCCGCGAGCGCCATGTTATGGGTCGCGATCAGCATGGCGACGTTGGTCGCCTTGACGAGCTGCATCAGCGCCTGGAACACGTGATCGGCGGTGTTCGGATCGAGATTGCCGGTCGGCTCGTCCGCAAGCAGCGCCCGCGGCGCATTCGCGACCGCACGCGCGATCGCCACCCGCTGCTGCTCGCCGCCGGAAAGCTCCGCCGGCCGATGCTTGATGCGGTCGGCAAGGCCGAGATAGGCAAGTATCTCGGTGGAGCGCTTGATCGTCTCCGAGCGCTTCAGGCCGCGGATCATCTGCGGCAGCATGACGTTTTCCAGCGCGGAAAACTCCGGCAACAGCCGGTGCGACTGATAGACAAAGCCGATATCGTTGCGCCGGATCTGGGTGCGCTCTATGTCGGACAGTTGCGAGGTCGGCGCGCCCGCGACATAGACCTCGCCATCATCAGGGCTCTCCAGCAGCCCCGCGATGTGCAGCAGCGTCGACTTGCCCGAACCGGAAGGCGCGACCAGCGCTACCGATTGCCCCGCCCATAGCGCCAGTTTGGCGCCGTCCAGGATCACCAGGGGCACGTCTCCCTGCATATACTGGCGTTTGATCTCGTGGAGATAGACGACCGGTACATCTTGCGCTTCCGCCACCTCCCCCATCAGCCCCTCACTCGTACCGGAGCGCTTCGACGGGATCGAGGCGCGCCGCCCGCCATGACGGGTACAATGTCGCAAGGAACGACAGCGTCAGCGCCATGATCACGACGGCGGTGGTCTCGCCGAAGTCGATTTCGGCCGGGAGCTTCGAGAGGAAGTACAAGGTCGGGTCGAACAGCTCGGTATTGGTGACCCAGGACAGGAACTGCCGGATCGATTCGATGTTGAGGCAGATGATCATCCCGACGAAAAAACCCGTCAGCGTGCCGACCACGCCGATCGAGGCGCCGGTGATCAGGAATATCCGCATGATCGAGCCTTGCGAGGCGCCCACCGTTCGCAGGATCGCGATGTCGCTGCCCTTGTCCTTCACCAGCATGATCAGGCCGGAGATGATATTGAGCGCCGCCACCAGCACAATCATGGTGAGGATCAGGAACATCACGTTGCGCTCGACCTGGAGCGCATTGAAGAAGGTCGAATTGCGCTGGCGCCAGTCGACCAGGAACACCGGCCGGCCGGCGGCCTCCGTCACGCTCTTGCGGAAGGCCTCGATCCGGTCGGGGTTGGTGGTGAAGACCTCGATCGCGGACACGTCGTTGACGCGGTTGAAATAGGCCTGCGCCTCCGGCAGCGGCATGAAGACGAAAGTCGAATCATATTCCGACATGCCGATCTCGAACACCGCCGCCACCTTGTACGGCTTGATGCGCGGCGTGGTGCCCATCGGCGTCACCGCGCCCTTGGGCGAGACCAGCGTGATGCTGTCACCGGCATGAATCGACAATTGATCGGCGAGCCGACGGCCGATCGCGACCCCCTGCCCGTCGTCAAAACCCTCGAGCGTGCCTTGTTTGATGTTCTTGGCAATCGAGGTGAGGTTGTTCAGGTCGTCGGCGCGGATGCCGCGCACGAACACGCCTGACGCATTGAAGGGCGAGGACGCCAGCGCCTGTCCGTCGACGACGGGCGCGGCCAGACGAATACCCTGCACCTGGCTGATGCGCTCGGCGACGTCTTTCCAGTCGGTCAGCGGCGATTCGAGCGGCTGCACCAGGATATGGCCGTTGAGACCGAGGATCTTGTCGAGCAGCTCTTTGCGGAAGCCGTTCATCACGGCCATCACGATGATCAGCGTGGCGACGCCAAGCATGATGCCGAGGAAGGAAAATCCAGCGATGACGGAGATAAACCCTTCCTTGCGGCGCGCACGCAAATAGCGCGCCGACAACATCCATTCGAAGGGTGCGAAAGGCGCAGTCTGAATTGGTTCGTTCATGGTGTCATCCATTGCCCGATAATCCCGCGATTATGGTTTTTTCTTTGTCTTCAATGGCTTCCCACGAACTATTTGGGCGATTTCGGAGCTTTTCCGCGAATCCCCTGAGAATCCGGCGGATCATAGTGCGCCACAAGTGCCGCAGCCAACTAATCCCCTGAGTATTACGGAGTTTTCCTCACGGTTAGGGAAGCCGAATCGCGTTTCCGCCGCGTGCCTCTTGTTCACATTCCACTTCAACGGAACTTGAGGCAAGCGTGAGCGCATCACGCGCGAAGGGATTCGCCGCCGGGGCGATCCCTCAGCCGTACCGCAGCGCTTCGATGGGATCGAGCCGGGCAGCGCGCCACGATGGATAGAGCGTTGCGAGGAAAGAGAGCGTTAGCGCCATGATGACGACGGCGCCAGTTTCTCCAAAATCGATCTCGGCCGGTAGCTTGGAGAGGAAGTACAGTTCGCGCGGAAACAAGTCCGTATCGGTGAGCCGCGACAATAATTGCCGGATCGAGTCGATATTCCGGCAGATGACCAGCCCGACCATGAGACCGGTCAGGGTCCCCACCACGCCGATGGAAGCACCTGCGATCAGGAATATCCGCATGATGGCGCCCTGCGTCGTGCCCATGGTGCGCAGGACCGCGATGTCGCTGCCTTTGTCTTTCACCAGCATGATCAGGCCGGAGATGATGTTCAGGGCCGCCACCAGCACGATCAGTGTGAGGATCACGAACATGACGTTGCGCTGGACCTGAAGCGCACCAAAGAAGCTCGTGTTGCGCTTGCGCCAGTCAACCAGCAACACTGGCCGACCCACAGCCTCGCTTACATTGTGGCGGAAGGCCTCGATCCGATCGGGGTTGCTGGTGAATACTTCGATCGAAGAGACATCATTGGCGTGGTTGAAATACTTCTGCGCCTCTGTCAGCGGCATCAAAACGAAGGTCGCGTCGTATTCCGACATGCCGATCTCGAACACCGCCGCAATCCTGTAGGGCTTGACGCGCGGCATGATGCCCATCGGCGTCGCCGCTCCCTTTTGCGAGACCAGCGTGATGGTATCTCCGGCGTGCAGCGACAGCTGATCGGCCAGCCTGCTTCCGATCGCAACTCCCTGCCCCTGGTCGAACCCCTCGAGGGTGCCGTCCTTGAGATTCTTCGCAATCGAGGTCAGATTATTCAAGTCGATGGCGCGGATGCCGCGAACGAATACACCTGACGCATTCAGCGGCGAGGACGCCAACGCCTGCCCGTCGATCACCGGGACGGCCAGCCGAACGCCTGCTACCTGGCTGACGCGCTCGGCGACTTCCTTCCAGTCGGCCAGTGGGGAGTCCAGCGGCTGCAACACGATATGGCCGTTGAGGCCAAGGATCTTGTCGAGCAATTCCTTCCGAAACCCGTTCAGCACCGCCATGACCACAATCAGCGTGGCGACGCCGAGCATGATGCCGAGGAACGAAAAGCCCGCGATGACGGAAATGAACCCTTCCCGGCGGCGCGCGCGCAAATAACGCGCGGACAGCATCCATTCGAAGGGGGCGAAGGGCGCGGCCTGAAGCCGCCCGTCCTTGGGCTCATTCATGGCCTTATAGTGCCCAGGATTGTGGTTTTTTCTGATCTTTCAGACGACGAGCGAGCCGGCTGACGCTCCACGTCGACGCCGACACCTTTTATTTTAGGCGCGCATGGATTCGCCGCCGGGGCGATGTGCGGTGGCGCTGGCGGCGATGGCCGCCCCGCAATGCGGACAGACGGCCGGCATGGTCGCGCCCTCGAGCGCATCTTTCGCCTCGGTCACAGCAAAATTCTGCACGATCGCGATCGAGCTATCGGCGATGACGACATGCGGCTTGGCATGCTGCTCGCGGTAATTTCGGAGCTGATCGAGAAAGCCGACCGTAATCAGGCCGGAGAACAGCGCGAGCGTGCCGATTCCAACGATCGACACGCCGCCGCCGATGACCCTCCCCGCCGCCGTCATCGGCACGATGTCGCCATAGCCAACCGTGGTCAGCGTTTCGATCGCCCACCACATCGCAACCGGAATCGAAGTGAAGACCTCCGGCTGACGCTCGTTCTCGATCATGAACATCAGCGAGCCGGCGATGGTGACGGTCAGGAGCAGCACGAACAACAGCGCCGAGATCGATTGCCGCTCCTCGCGCAGCACCGCAAACAACAGCCCGAAGGTGGTGGAATGACGCACGAGTTTCAGCATCCGCAACAGGCGTAGCAACCGCAGCACCCGCAAATCCGCCGCGCCGAAAAAGCCGATGATCGCGGGCAACACCGACACAAGGTCAACCACGGCAAAGAAGCTGCGCATGTAACGCAGCCTGCCCCAGACGGGATCGCGGTAGCTCGGCTCACGCAGGTCGACGCAGGCCCAGACGCGAAGCACATATTCGGTGGCAAAGATCGCGGTCGCGGCGTGCTCGAGCAGGTCGAACACAAAGGCCAGATCCTGGCGGATCGATTCCACGGATTCCAGGATCACGCAGGAGACATTGACGACGATGAGGACCGCGAGCGCGGTGTCGAACAGCCACGTGATGCGGCTGCGCGGCTCCTCGTCCTCGAAGATCGTCGCAAGCTGCCGGCGCAGGTTGATGTGGCTGAGTTTGGCCACGCTGCCATGTCCCCCAAATGGGGAAACTCTAGCGACGCCATGTGAAGCATTTTTGCGGGTCGGGCCTTTTGCCAAAACCCGACTACCAAGACCCGACTGCAAGCCTTTGGCTCGCTTGGCGAAAAGCCAGCCCTAGAACCGGGCCAGCAGATCGGCCGGCGTAAGGTTCTCGCGCGATCCGTCCGCGCGCCGCTTGAGCTCGACCTTGCCTTCGGCAAGCCCCTTCGGCCCGACCATGATCTGCCAGGGAATGCCGATGAGGTCGCTGGCGGCGAATTTGGCGCCAGCGCGCTGGTCGGTATCGTCGTAGAGGACGTCGACGCCCTTGGCCATGAGATCGGCGTAGAGCTTGTCGCAGGCACCGTCGACGGCGGCATCGCCCTGCTTGAGGTTGAGGATCACGGCGCGGAACGGCGCCACTGCTTCCGGCCATTTGATGCCGGCATCGTCATGACATGCTTCGATGATGGCGCCGACCAGGCGCGAGACACCGACGCCATAGGAGCCGCCGTGGATCGGCACCTCGACCCCGTCGGGGCCGGCGACCAGCGCCTTCATCGAGTCGGAATACTTGGTGCCGAAATAGAAGATCTGGCCGACCTCGATGCCGCGGGTATGCACCCGCTTATCCGCCGGCACCTCGGCCTCGAAGCGCGCGGCTTCGTGGACGTCCTCCGTTGCGGCATAGAGCGAGGTCCACTGCTTGATGATCGGCGTGAGATCGCTGTCGTAATCGACGCTGGCATCCGGGATCGGAAGGTCCAGCACGTCCTTGTTGCAGTAGACGCCGGATTCGCCGGTCTCGGCGAGCACGATGAACTCGTGGCTGAGGTCGCCGCCGATCGGGCCGGTCTCAGCGCGCATCGGGATCGCCTTCAGGCCCATCCGCGCAAAGGTGCGCAAATAGGCGACGAACATCTTGTTGTAGGCGCGGCGTGCGCCGGTCTCGTCGAGGTCGAAGGAATAGGCGTCCTTCATCAGGAATTCGCGGCCGCGCATCACGCCGAAGCGCGGGCGCTGCTCGTCACGGAACTTCCACTGGATGTGGTAAAGGTTGAGCGGCAGATTGCGGTACGACTTGACATAAGCACGGAAGATCTCGGTGATCATCTCCTCGTTGGTCGGTCCGTACAGCAATTCACGCTTGTGCCGGTCGGCGATGCGCAGCATTTCCGGGCCGTAGGCGTCGTAGCGGCCGCTCTCGCGCCAGAGATCGGCAAGCTGCAAGGTCGGCATCAACAATTCCAGCGCGCCGGCGCGGTCCTGCTCCTCGCGCACGATCTGCTCGATCTTCTTCAGCACGCGGAAACCCAGCGGCAGCCAGGCATAGATGCCGGCCGCCTCCTGCCGCATCATGCCCGCGCGCAGCATCAGCCGGTGCGAGACGATCTCCGCTTCCTTCGGATTCTCCTTCAGAATGGGCAGAAAGAACCGGGACAATCGCATGGCATTGCTCGAAGATTCGAAAATGAGGAGACGCAGTGAAAGCGGATTGAGGCCGAAAATACAAGGCCGGACGGTCAGAAAAGCCGCCGGGTCAGCTGGTTTTCGGGCATTTGTGACGATCCGCACGGCGTCATTGGGTCGCCACGTCGAGATCGTCCTCGAGGGTGATCTTGTCGAAATCGGTCACCAGCGCGTCGATCCGCATGTGCCAGCGGCCGGGGATTGCCAGCGGCACTTTGCCGACATGCCAGAAGCCGTCCGGCTCCAGCGTGCCTTGCCGTTCGATCTCCTCGATGCCGCGTTCGGGCAGGCTCAATGTCAGCGTCGCTTCCTTGGCATGTAACAGCGTGCCGTCGCCGTTCATGAGCTGGAGGACAAAATCATCCATTCCGACCCGGCCTGGCGAGACCAGCACCTGGAACATCGCCTTGTCGGAATGGATATGCACCGCGAGCGGCGCATCGGGGATGAGCGAGCGAGGCGGCGGCGTAAAGCGCCAGCCAGCGACGACGGCGAGAATGCCGGCCGCGAGGGCGCATTCCAGGACGATCGATCGAATGAGCGGATTTGTGGCGGCTTCGCTCATCGCCAGCGCTCGCGTGAGCCGGAAGCGGTTCAGCGCCGCCAGCCCGAGCAGGGCAGCGACCAGCACGAGCTTGGTCGAGAGGATGAGGCCGTATCTGGTCGTAACCAGCGCGCTGAAACTTTCGAGCTGGATGGTTGCGAGCACCAGTCCCGTTAGCGCGAGGACAGCGACGACGGGAACCGCGGCCCGCGAGAAGCGGTTCACGACCGGAAGCGCGGGCCCAGGTCTCCGTAGCACATCCACCAGCGGCGCCAGTGCGCCGAGCCAGAAGGCGACGCCCGTTCCGTGAAGAAACACCACCGGCCGCGTCAGCAACTCAGGCGGCGCCGTCGCGGCATGCCCGCTCGCCGCCAGCGAGACGCCGACGCCGGCGAGCGCAAGCGCTGACAGCCCGCGGGACAAGCGCATCACGCTGCTCCGCCAGGCAACGACACCGGCGAGCAGCGCTGCGATGGCGATCAATATCGACGGCCCGAGACTGGTACCGAGCGCGATCTTCCAGGGCCCACGCGCGAGCGCGCCGGAAAGCGACAAGCCCAACAGATCGAGTCCCTGAAGGCCGAGCGAGGCCAACGCGCTGATGATGCCGACGATCAGCGAGGCTAGAATCACCCGCGATGCCGCTCTCTCGCGTGCGATCCAGTTGACAAAGAACACCCCGCCGATCCCGGCAAACAGGCCGAGATAGAGGCCGATGCGCGTCAGCCAGATCAGGCCGTTGATCCCGGCCCCCGTTTCCGGCGGCGGCTTGTTTTCCGTGGGCTCGCCGATGGAAAAGGTGATCGATCCCGCCACCGGATGGCCATCCGCCGAGATCACGCGGTAGCTCACGATCTGCGTGCCCTTTGGCAAATCAGCCGGCAGCGCGACGTTGATCGCCTCGTCGCTGGCGTCGATGACCGTGTCCGTGCGCGACTTGCCGGAAGCGTCGATCAGATTGACCGCACCTGCCGTCACGCTTTCGTTGAAGCGCAACTGCACCGTCCTCGGTGCCTGCGCCAGCACGGTGCCGTCGCGCGGGTCGGCGAAGACAAGCGAGGCATGCGCCGACGCCTCGCCCGCAAAGCCGAGCAGCAGCAATAGCGTCGCAACGAACGCAGCTACCCGCATCAAGGCTTGGTCAGCTTCACACCGGGCGCCGGCCATTTGCCCTCATGCGCATGGGTGGCTCCCTCCGGCGGGATTTCGATCCAGCGGCTCACTCCTTGCTCGCATTCCTGCACGACGGGGAAATACAGCGTGGTGTCCGGCTTGAGACTATCGGTCAGATAGGCCTCGATCACGAAATCCTGCCGAGTCTTGTCCGGCAGCTTGCCGCCGCTCCACGCGACCTCCTTGATACCTTCGGAGACCTTGGCGCCCTTCACGTCGTATTCGCTGGCGAACTTGCCCTTGATGGTATCGACAGTCCAGCCGTCGACCGGCTTTGCTTCGGTCGCGATCACGCCCTCGGGAATCTGCACCCGCAGCTTGACCGTCGCGGACCCCGAACAGCCATGCGGGACCACGAAGACGGCCTTGTAGTTCGCGCCGACATTGGCCTGCTTTTCTTGCAGAAAAACATGCGCGCTTGTCGGCATCGCCGCGAGCACCGCGGCGAGCAACACCGAGAGACGGACGATCATCCTGTCCTCACATCTTCATGCCGGAGTGATCCATCTTCTTCATGTCGCCACCGCCCGCAGCCGGCCCCGGCGCGCCGACACCCTGCACGTCGAGGGTGACCGCGACCTTGCCGGCCTTCTCGAACTCGAGCGTCACCGGCATCTTGTCGCCCTGCTTCAGCGGGCTCTTCAGGTCCATCATCATCAGATGAAGGCCACCCGGCGCGAGCTTGACGGTTTTGCCGGGATCGATGGCGAGGCCGCCTTCGACCGGCCGCATCTTCATGACGCCGTCATTCATCACCATCTCATGGACCTCGATCTTCCCAGCCCCATCCGCACTCGCGCCGATCAGCTTGTCCGGTGCGGTCCCCTTGTTCTCGATGGTAAGGAAGCCGCCGCCGGTCTTGGCGCCGCCCGGCGTTGCGCGAGTCCAGGGCTGCGAGATCACGAGATCACCGGCCTTGACCTCCTCGGCGCGCGATACAGTCGTGAACAGACCAGCGGTCAAAACTGCAAACACGAACCCGATTGTCGTTATTTTCATGAGAGGCTCCTTTTGTTTGTCCCTGCCCTAGAACGTGTACTTCCCGGCAACGACATATGTCCTGCCGGGGAACGGATGGAACAGGAAGTATTGCGCGTTGAAGATGTTGTCGATCCCGAAATCGAACGAGAAGTTCTTGGTCGCGACATAGTGAACCTTCATATCAAACACGAGGAACGGATCGAAGGCCTGATAGACGTGTTGAAAGGTGTCGGTATTGTCGAGCGTCGCGTATTGCTTTCCGGTGTAGCGCCCGGCAAACGTGAAGGCCCAACTGTCGTTCGGCCGATAGGTGACGCCGAGCGTGGACCGCCATTCCGGAACGTTGGGCACCCGCTTTCCGACCGCCGTCGTACCGCCGATCGTACTAACGAAGGTCGGATCGCTGAGAATTCGTGAGTCGACATAGGTCACGCTGCCGAACACCTGCAATCCCTGCACCAGCACATTGTTCTTGTCGGCCGACAGTTCGACGCCCTGCATCCGGATGGCGTCGACGTTGCCGATGGTCGTCGTGGGAGTCTGACCGCCCGTCGAATTCGTCACATTGGTGGTTTGCGAGATGATCGCATTGTTGACGTGCTCCTTGAACAAGGTCAGCCTGGCGCGGCCGTCGCTCCATTTGCGTTCGATATTCAATTCTCCGCTGAAATCCTGTTCCGGGGTCAAATTGGGATTGGCAAACGTTGCTACGCCGGCAACCACGATGTTCTGATACAGTTCGGTCACAGTCGGATAGCGATACGCCTCGCCGAAATTCGCCGTGACGTTCCACTCCTTGCTCAGATCATAGGAGAGCGAGGCTTTCGGCGAGAAGTTTGTCGAACTCAGCCCAGGCTGGTTTTGCGCGATTGGAACGAAGACGGGTATCGGCGCTGCCGGGACGCCGGTGCCAGCGTTCGGATTGGAGTTGATGTTGAAACCGTCAAGGGCCCGCCACGTCTCCAGCCGCCCGCCGAGCGTCAACTTCAGATCGGGAATGATCTTCCAGGCGTCCTGCACCCAGAGCGCGCCGGTGCGCGTTTCGCCGATTCCTTCGGAGCTGATTTGACCGGTTCCGGTCGAGGACGTCGCGTACCAGACCGACGAGAGGTAAACCGGATTTTCCAGACGGTAGCGGTCGCCGTGAATGCCGAAGCTGATCTCCTGCGGGCCATCGACACCAAATGGACGCCAGATGCCCTTGGCATCGGCGTTCTGCCAGTTCGTGCCGTCGTTGCGAGTAATTTTGCCGTTCAACGAATAGCCGACCCCCGTCGGCGCCACCGTGAACGGATTGAGCATGATGTCCTGCAAATAGTTGTAGCTCGACGCCGAAAGATCGAAATCGAACACGCCTTTGGTGTCGCTTTTAACCGACACGGCATTGCTCACATGTGTCTGGTCCCAGATGTATTTGTTGCTGGCAAACCCACTTTGGCCGCCGAAGGTTGGCTGGCCGTTCAGCGTAGACGTCAGGTAGGTCTGCGGATTGGATGTCTGATGATTGTTCCAGATACCGAACGAGTATGTCGCCTGCACCAATGGGGAGATATCGTAGGCAAGCCTGAGATTCTCCGACGTTTGCTGTGAGTGGGCCAGCGCACCGGTACCAATGACATTAGCGATGCCGCCGGTCCTGCTAAATGCGCCAATTGTTCCAGTGGTGTTTGCAGGACCGACACCAAACGCGGTGCCAAAAGTGGTGTAAGTCAAGGGCTGCTGCCAGCTGTCGAGATAATTGGCGGTGACGAGCCAGGACAATTTGCCGTCGCGATTACCCGCGGCCGCGCTGGTCTGGCTGGTCACATAGGTGTCTTTGGTGCCGTACTGATCCCACGGCATCACCGACACCGTTTCCTTGGCCACCGCGAACGGCTTGTCCGGCATTTTCGAGGTGATCAGCAGCACGCCGCCGATGGAATTGCCGGGATAGGCCGCAGCATAAGGGCCATTGAGGAAGTCGATCCGCGCGATCGCCTCGGGCGAGATCAGGTTCCAGTGCGGCGAAGCCCCGGAATTGTTGTTGCCGATCAGCGCCGAGACCAGGAGGTCATCGTAATAGATCAGCGTGCGCGCACTCGAATTAAGGCCCCAGCTTCGCGTCGCCAGCACTGCCTGGTTGTCGCCGTCATTGCGTTTGCGGACGAACAGGCTCGGCATGTATTTCACGGCATCTTCGGGGTCCTTCAGATTGATCGTCTCGTCGATCTGCTTCGCATTGATGCTGAATGATTCCTGCGGCAGCTGGAACCGCGTCACGGCCGCGGGCGGTCCGAGCGACGCGCTATTAGCCTGGTCGGGCGATGTGGCGACGGGCACGAAGATGCGCTGCTCGGGCGCGGGCGCCGGTTTTTGCGATCGGCGTGTTGCCGCGGCGACGGTCCTGACGTTCGGCTTGCGCACGGGGTGAGGCTGTTGCGTTTGCGGCGCCTGCACCGTCACCGGCGGCAATGCCTGCGATTTGTCTTGAGCGCTCGCAGACTCCGCAGGCACCAACAATGCCAGTGGAATTGCAAAAGCACTCATGCCACCAAGGGCATGAACACGGGACATCCTATAACGGCCTTCCTGACGGCGACGCTCGTGCGACTGCCGCGAACAAAACATGCCGGCGTCGACCTGCGACGTACCGGCGGCTGGCTTTAGGTCAGGAAGAGAAAGGCGGCGCGCGCGCCTGGGCATTCGAGCCGGCGCGGAAGGCTGCGACGTCGGCAGCCTGCTCGTGCCAGATGACGCGCGCGGTTGCGCGATAGGGGTGAGAGACTGCGGCGAGGGTCGGCGTATTGATCGACGCGCCAGCGCTGACGAGGCAGCAGATCGCACAGGCGCTGCCGTGCTCATGATGCTCGCCGGATTGATCGCCCGTCCGGCCCGCGGCGGTGCCGCTGTCGTGGCAGATCTCAGCGGTGGCCAACGGGTCGGATGCCGCAATCGCCGCCGCCCAGCACGCGCCGACCGGTGCAAAAATCTGCACCATCAGTGCGATCAGGACGATCGGAAGATATTTTTGTAAGTGCCGCCGCATCCGCAGAATATTCACTCCGATGGTCGGAGACTAATCATGGCCTCGCTGGCGTGTCGAGAGCCGTCAGGCTACAGCCACATCAAATAGCGCTGAAAGCGGCCGTGGAAAGACCCAAGCAAGGGGACGCTTGCGATCATCGCGACCGTAGAATTTTGCTGATGGCATTTGTTTCTTGGCTTTCATTTCACGAGGTGGCTGGCGGGATGCAGGGTGCCGAGGACGCCGACCATAGCAAAGATCGAGAACCCAAGGATGATCTCGATCCGTGTATTGAGTGCAAGACCTGGAAGGGCATCCTCGGAGGACAAGGTCAGCCGCGGCGTAAGCGCGAGACGGTTGAACGCGGCCAACGCGAACATTGCGGTAAAGGCGGCAAGTTTGAGCATCAGGAGCTGCCCATAGCTGGTGACAATCAGGCCGCGGAACGAACCCACCAGGATCCAGGTGTTGATGCCCCCCGACAGTATCAGTGCTGCGACGCTGGCAATACCTAGCGTCGAAAACCGCCTGACGGCGTCAAGGCTCGTCGATGAACAGCCCTCGCGGCGCCATGCCATGTTGAGCAGAAGCGCGAACGGCACCAGGCCGCCGATCCAGGCCGACGCGGCAACCAGATGGAGTGCATCGCTGGCGAGATGCAGATACCCCAATTCAAAGGGGGTCGACCCAGCATGTCCGGTCCATGCGATGGAAGCGACCAGGCACACTGCCGCCGCCAGTGCAAGCCGGCGCGAGAGGACGATCCGGTCGAAGACGAGGCAGACCGCGAGCGCGATCGCTAGTATCAGCCGGACTTCCGACACAAGTCCAAACTGGGTTTCATCGACCACAATGGAAACTATACCTGACGTGATGGCCTGGCCCAAACCAAGTCCGCTCATCGACGCTGCCTGCAGGCAAAGCCAGACCAGACCCGAGACCACCGCGATAACGAACCCGATCCACACGATACCGCGAATTTGCCGATCGATCCGCGCGCCCGCCACTGGCACCGCGCGCAAAGCCGGCCCCGCCACAAAGTCGCGAAACATCAGCGCCCCAGCCATCGTCGCCGATGCGGCGAAGTGAACCGTCCGCGTTACAATCATCGGGCCGTCCATCTCGGCCCCGAACCAGTTCATCGTCTATCCCACAAACCTCAGGGCCCGACCTCGAACGTAAAACTGCCGTCAGTCGTATGGGTGTCGACCGACAGCACATGCCACGTAACGTGGTAGGTGCCAGTGCCGCCTGACCGCAACGAGACCGACATCTGGTTACCGCTGACGCGGGCCTTGCCGGTGTCGACGCGCTGACCGCTCGCGTTAGTCACCGTCACGGTACTGAAGGCAGGCTCCAGTTTTTGAGTGAACCACAGGGTAACCTCGCGGGGCGCGCTGGCGACCTTGTTGCCGACGCGTGGCTCGGCGTGATCGAGAAAAGCGTGTGCCGCCGCTTCGCTGCCTGCAAACAAAAGCAGCAGCGGGATGATTCCGACCAGGGATGAGCGACGCATGTTCAATTCCTCGGAAAGGGACTAGCGGGCTGCACCGGGCCACCGAAGATCGGCCTGCCGATGCCTCGTGGATCGATGTCGTCGAGATACAGATGTAGTTGCGCAATCATCCCGACATTGGTCCCGCTCTGTCGGTTGATCGGAATCAGTGCCTCGACGGCGAACTGGAAGGTATTGCCGACCCAGATCACGCCAGGATTAATGGTTCCGGTGGTGGTGGTCCCCGACGTTAATGTATTCGCTACCGGCGTCTGCAGGGTAGCCTCAACGAGCGGGATCAGGTGATTGATGAAATCGGGCAGACCGAGATCGACCACGACCGACTTCAGGTATGGCATGCTGTACTGGATCGTCGCGCCCCAGTTCAAAACACGCGGATTGAATTCGGTGTCAATGGTCTGATTGCCGGTATCCGGATCGATGCCGAAAGTAGTGGTGAAGTTCCGGGCCGGGATGGCGTAACCGACCTGCCCCGTGATCGCGACCGGCCTGATCCACGAGAGCGTGTCTGGAAGGTCGCCAAAACCTTTGCCGAAATACACGTTTGGAATGTAGGTGTTAAAGGGTTCCGCGCCGACATTCGTCGCGCCCGTTCCGCCCCACTCGACGCTGAGGCCGACAGACATCACGAACTCATGTTCAGCATTCTTGAAGACCCGGTATTTGAAGGTGGTGTCGAGATTCTGGAATCCGTTGGCGCCGGGAACCGTCGGATCGATTGGACCGAGGAAGGTGTAAGTCGAACCGAACGATATCGCGAAATCCTCCGTGATCCGCTTGGAAAACTCTCCGGAAATATCGCGCTGCCGCACCGGCGGGTCGTCACCGGTGTTGAAGCTGTCCACGGTCGGTAGCGACAGTTCGTCGTTGACGCCGGGATCATCGATGCCGAGCGTTGCCGGAAAGAAGCGGTTGCCGACGATTTCGTGGGCAGCGGTGTGACCCAGTGGAATGAGCGCTATTGCGAGCCCAGACATGCCCGCGCGCAAAAGACGGATAGACATCGTAGTCCCCACCAATGTTGAGTTGTGAACGCATCAGCGGCGGCCGATGGCCGCGAGTTCACGTCAACAGGGCGGCGCCCGCGCCTTTGCATTGGAGCCGGCGCGGGAGGTCGCAAGATCCAGCGCCTGCTCGTGCCAGATGACGCGCGCGGTTGCGCGATAGGGGTGAGAGACTGCGGCGAGGGTCGGCGTATCGATCGACGCGCCGGCGCTGACGAGGCAGCAGATCGCACAGGCGCTGCCGTGCTCATGATGCTCGCCGGATTGATCGCCCGTCTGGCCCGCAGCGGTTCCGTCGGCATGGCAGATCTCAGCGGTGGCCAACGGGTCGGATGCCGCAATCGCCGCCGCCCAGCACGCGCCGATCGGTGCAAAAATCTGCACCATCAGTGCGATCAGGACGATCGGAAGATATTTTTGGAACCGACGACGCATTTCGCGGAACTGGTTGGAGCGACCGACTCAACTAATCACCGCCCACGTGCCAAGTCGAGGTCCCGACAGCCACAGGGGCACGGAATAGCCGCCAAACGGCCCAATTATCTTTCTGCCCAGGCCGGAAATAACCAGACTTTCAGGGGGTTTTGCCCTCTTTGGGGCAAAGCCTCATAACTACTATAATACCACTCCGTAAATTGATGCATACAGGTGCAGTTCGGGGTGGGCAATTTCCAATCATTTCCTAATTTGCATGAAGTTTGAACATTCGTTGCCGAAAATGATGACAAGTGCAGAAAGATGGTCTACGAATCTGGCGTCAGGCTCGCTGGAAGGCGGAAGTCTGGTGGTCCAAGTCTCGGGAGGAACCCTGACGCGCAAAAGCAGCGTCACCCCGCCAAATCAACACCAAATCCGAATTTGCGGGAAAACAGGGTCGACACAATTTTTGGAGCAGGGCAAACGCCCTGCTCTTTTTTTCGCAATCAATCATCATGATTGCTGATCATGTTATCGGCAAATCCAATCGAAGTGAGTTTTGAACTCGCATCCGCGCGGTGCGAGGACCTCACGCCGCTGGTCTACGCGCGCCTGCACCGTGAGTATCCGGAAACGCGCGCGATGTTTCGCACCGAGGGCAGCGAGCTCGTCAAGGGATCAATGCTCGCGATGACCATCGAAGCGATCCTTGATTTTGCCGGTGAACGCAGCGGCAAATTCCGCATGATCGAATGCGAAGTGTCCTCGCACGATGCTTATGGCACGCCGCGCGATTTATTCGTCGCGTTCTTCGCCGTGATCGCTGCGACCTTGCGCGAATTGCTCGGCGAAGATTGGTCGCCGCAAATCGATGCGGCATGGCAGCAATTGCTGCACGAGCTTCAGGACAGAGTCTCGCAGAGCTAGTTGCAACGGTAGCGGGAACATTCCGATTGTGAGACACTGCCTTTGATCCGCGGCGCGAGCAACGACGCCGTCAGCGACAAACAGCAACAGGGGAGTGAGTGATGTCCGGGAATGACAGATCGTCAACCACGCGGCGCGACCTTTTGCAGGCGGTGGCGACCGCCGGCGCGGCAAGTGCCCTGCTCGGCGGCATGGGCATGAGCACCGCCGCGCTTGCGGCCGAAGTAGGACGTTCAGAAAAGCCGCTGAAGGCCGCCTTCTCCAATGCCGGCCTGCAAGCCACCTGGTGCGCGCAGGGCAAGCAAGCCGCCGAATGGTGGGGCAAGCTGTTCAATGTCGAAGTCAGCTGGTTCGACGGCCAGCTTGACGCGGTCAAGCAGCGCGCCGCCATCGACAACATGGCGTCGCAGAAGTGGGATTTCGTCGCGATCCAGGCGTTCGGCATCGGCACGCTGACCCAGCCGGTGCAGAAGATGATCGATGCCGGCACGCCCGTGATCGATATGGACACGCTGATTGCTCCTCTCGATCAAATCAACGTCCACTCCTTCCTCGCGCCCGACAACGAGTTCATGGGCGCCTCGGTGACGCAGGCGCTCTGCAATGCGATCAACGGCAAGGGCAAGGTGATCATGACCCAGGGCGCGCTCGGCCATACCGGTGCGCAAGGCCGCGCCAAAGGCTTCAACTCCGTCGTGAAGCAGTATCCGAACGTCGAAGTGCTCGATACACAGCCGGCGGATTGGGATGTCTCCAAGACCGCTCGGCTGTGGGAGACCTATCTGACCAAATATCCGCAGATCGACGCCGCCTTCTTCCACAATGACGACATGGCGCTTGCCGCCTACAACATCATGAAGGCGCATAACCGTACCAATATCCTGATCGGCGGGGTCGACGCCATGCCGCCCGCGATCCAGGCGGTGAGCGAAGGGCGCATGTTCGCCACCGTCCGCAATCCCTCCTGCCGCATCCATGGCGGCGCCATTGTTGCGGGCGTCGCCGCCATCGTTGCTGGCGAGAAGACCGACAAGGGCATACCGAAGAACGTTGTCACCGACGGTCCCGTCGTGACCAAGGCCAACGCGCCGGGCATGCAGTGGATGGAGGATCACTTCCTGATCTGAGCCGGCCATGCCGACGAGCTTTTCCCCCATCCTCGAACTGCAGGGGATCGGCAAGACCTTTGGCGGCGTCGAGGCGCTGCGCGGGGTCGACTTCGCGCTTTCTCCCGGCGAGATCCATGGTCTCGTCGGCGAGAACGGCGCGGGGAAGAGCACGCTGATGAAGATCATCGCCGGCGTGCATCCGGAATTCTCCGGCCGCTTTCTCCTGGACAGCGAGCCGGTTCACTTCCGCTCGGCTCGCGATGCCCACGCCGCCGGGATTGCCATGGTGCATCAGGAGCTCAGCGTCGCGCCTGATCTCACGGTCGCCGAGAACGTGTTTCTCGGCAACCAGCCGACCAACGCCCTCGGCTTCGTGCAATGGCGACGGATGGCGCGCGAAGCCGGCGAGCAGCTCGCACGGTTCGGGATCAACGTCGATCCACTCTCCCGGCTCGGCGACCTGCCGATCGGACTACAGCAATTGATCGAGATTGCGCGCGTGCTGTTCTCCGGGGCTCGCATCGTCATCCTGGACGAGCCGACGTCGGCGCTGTCGCCGCCGGAGGTCGAGCGTCTGTTCGCCACGCTGCGCCGGCTCCGCGAGCAGGGCACCGCCATCGTCTTCATTTCGCATTTCATCGAGGACGTCCTGCGCGTCTCCGACACCGTGACGGTCTTCCGCAACGGCCGAAAGGTCGCGGAGACGGCAGCCGCCGCAACCACCAAGGGCGCGCTGATCGAAGCCATGATCGGCCGCGGCGGGGAAGCGCTGGAGCACAGCTATACCGACGATCTCATGCTGCCGCCGTCCAGCGCAGGAACGGTGGTGCTGAAAGTCGACCAGCTCTCGCATAACCGCAGCCTGCGGGACATCTCGTTCGAGGCACGTTCCGGCGAGGTGCTGGGCATCTATGGATTCATGGGCTGCGGCCAGCAGGAACTGTCGCGAATCCTGTTCGGCAAGCTGAAGCCGGATAGCGGAACGCTGGCGGTAGACGGCGCCAGGAAGACCTTTCCGAACACCGCGGCCGCGCGGCGCGCCGGCGTTGCCCTGGTGCCGGAAAGCCGGCGCGCCATGCTGTTCCACCAGGAGCCGGTCTACAAGAACATCTCGATCAGCATCCTCGAGCGAATCTCCGCCCTCCTGCTCAAGCCGGCACGCGAGCGGTTGATCGCCAAGCGCCAGGTCGAACAATTACAGATCAGGCCGCCCGTGGTCGGTCTCGACCTCGGCATGCTCTCCGGTGGCAATCAGCAGAAGGTGGCGCTGGCGAAATGGCTGACCTATCCGCCGCGGCTGCTCGTGCTGTGCGAGCCGACCCGCGGCATGGACGTCGGCGCCAAGAACGATGTGATCAATATCATCCGCGATCTCCGCCAGAAGGGACTCGCGATCATCGTCCTCTCGACCGAGCCCGAGACGGTGCTGTCGCTGGCCGATCGAATCCTGGTGATGAAGCGCGGCGCGGTGGTGCGGGAGTTCACTGATGAGGCCGTCAGCAAAGACCGCCTCCTGGAAGCGGCATGACGGAGAAGCGCGATGGCAGGTAGCGAAGCAGTCCCGGTGGATCGAAAGCCACGCGGCCTCGCCGCCTTCCTGCGCTCGCAGATGCGCAACATCGCTCCGTTCCTGACGTTGATCTTCCTGTCCGCCTTCTTCGCCGCAGCAAGCCCCTCCTTCGCCACCATCGATAATGTCGGCAACATCCTGACCCAGGTATCGGTGACCGGCATCATCGCCGTCGGCCTGACCTTCGTCATCCTCTGCGCCGAGATTGATCTCTCGATCGCCAGCATCGCCAATGTCACGGGTATTGCGGTCGCCTATTTCACCCTGCAGGAATCCTATGTGAACATCGCCAACGTGCCGCTGCCGGGATGGGCCGCTATCCTGCTCGCGCTCGTGCTTTGCGCCCTGCTCGGCCTCGTCAACGCGCTCGGGCTCACGCTGATCGGCATCCCCTCCTTCATCATGACGCTCGCCATGATGCAGATTGCGGCCGGCATCTCGGCGCTGCTGGTGCGCGGCCAGATCGCCTACAAGGTGCCGGATCTGATTGCGATGCTGGGCTCGGGATCGATCGGCGGCATTCCCTGGATCGTCATCGTCGCCGCCATCATGCTGCTCGCCGGCCATCTGGTGCTGACCTACACGCGCTTCGGCCGCTATGTTTACATGGTCGGCGGCAACCGCGAGGCGGCGGAATATTCGGGGCTCAACGTCAATTTGATCCTCGGCAGCGTCATGGTGATATCAGCGGTCTGCTCGGGGATTGGCGGCATGCTCGGCGTCGCTCATTTCGGCAGCGCGCAGCAGAACGAGTTCGATACCTACCTGCTCGATTCGATTGCCGCCGTCGTGGTCGGCGGCACCAGCCTGTTCGGCGGCCGCGGCGGCATCGGCAACACCATCATCGGCCTGTTCGTGCTGGGCGTGCTCAATAACGGGCTCGACCACGTCAATATCGACAGCTTCCTGAAGATATTGATCCGCGGCCTGATCCTGCTCGCGGCGCTGGTGATCAACGTCTATGCGCAGCGGCTGCGGGCCAAGACTGCAGAATAAGACTGCTGAATAGGAGCCGGCGGAATAGCAGCGCTCGAAGCCGCTCACCTCGGCTAGAAGTCCTCGCGCTCGAGAAAATTGTTGCCGATATTGGCCTTGTGCTTGATCGGATCGTAATCGCAATAAACCCCGTCTGCGACCAGCGTATAGCTTGCGATGACCGTATATTTGTCGAGTTTGACCGAGTTCAGGCCGACGATCGAGGTGTTGGCGCCACCGTTCCATTTGAACGGCGTCGTGCTCTGCGTCTTCTCACAGGCCGCCACCGCCTCCGCGAACACATAGCCTTCGACGAAGGCCTTCAGCGAGCGGACCTGCACCGCAAGCTTCCAGTCGGTGTAGAAGGCCGCGCCCAGGCCTGCGATGATCAGCACCAGAAGACCGATCACGATTCGCTCGAACATCTTCATGCGTTTTCCCCAAGGGCACGTGCATCATTGTTTGAGCATGATCTTTTCGGAAAACCGCTACACACTTTCCGGATCATGCTCTAGAACGGCATTCCCATCAGCTTCGCAAGGCGATCGACGGAGAGATAGCCGGCATTATAGGCAAGCCAGGCAATAGCAAAAATTACGGTCGAAATGATCGTGGTCCAGATCAACTTTCGGCCCATCAAGGTCTTGATCGGCGCGCCGGGATCGGTGCCGGGCGCACCGACGCCGTCCTCATGCTGGCTGCGCACGCCGAACGGCAGGGTCAGAAACAGCACAATCCACCACAGCACGAAGTAGATCGCGAATATGGTCGAGATGGTGTAGGCCATCTTGTTTCCTAGCTTTGCTCGATCTCGACAAGAGCCCCGGAAAAGTCCTTCGGATGCAAGAACAGAACGGGCTTGCCGTGCGCGCCGATCTTGGGCACGCCGTCTCCCAGCACCCGCGCGCCCTCCCGGATCAGCGTATCACGCGAGGCGATGATGTCGGAGACCTCGTAGCAAACGTGATGGATGCCGCCATCGGCGTTGCGCTCGAGGAATTTGGCGATCGGAGAGGCCTCGCCGAGCGGCTGGATGAACTCGATCTTGGTGTTCGGCAACGTCACGAACACGGTGATGACGCCGTGCTCGGGAAGCGGCACGGCCTCGGAGATGTCGGCGCCGAAGGCCGCGCCATAGATCCTGGCCGCCTTCTCGGCATCCTTGACCGCGATCGCGACATGATTGAGCCGGCCGAGCATCGCTCCCTCCACTTCTTTACGCGCGTTCAGACTTCGAGCACATGCACGAGACAGAGCGGCTTCTTGCCCCACTGCTCGTTCAGCGACGATCGCACCGCACGCCGCACCGATTCCGCAAGTGCATCAGCATCGCGCCGGCGGGCCCGCGGCAAGCCCTCCACCGTCGAGACCACCACATCGAACACGATCTCGTCGAGTTCCTCGCCGGCACTATTCTTCTCGGGGATGCCGACAAGATCAATCTCGGGATCATCAGCCAATTCGCCCTTTTCGGTCATGGCGATGGCGACGAAGACGCAGCCGGCAAAGCCCATCCGCCGCCGCTCGACCACGGCACGCGATTTGGAATCTTCCAGGATATTGCCGTCCTTGTAGAGCCGCCCCGCGGGCAGCTCGGCGATGATGCCGGGATCGCCGGGGCCAAGTTTGATCAGGTCGCCGTTGCGGCAGGTCAGCACTTTCGGCACACCGGCGGCGCGCGCAAGCCGCGCATGTTCGGACAGATGCAGCGCCTCGCCATGCACGGGGATGAGGAGCTGCGGCCGCGTCCAGGCGATCATGTCGCGCAGCTCGTCGCGCCGGGGATGCCCGGAGACATGAACCAGATGGGTGCGATCGGTGATGATCTCGACGCCCTGCGCCACCAGGCCGTTGACGATCGCGCCCACCGCCTTCTCGTTGCCGGGAATGGTGCGGGAGGAGAAGATCACGGTGTCGCCCTTGTTCAGGGTGACCTGCGGATGATCGTTATTGGCGATCCGCGCCAGCGCCGCGCGCGGCTCGCCCTGGCTGCCGGTGCAGAGCGCCAGCACCTTGTCCGGCGGAAAATGGCCGTAGAGGTCGGTGCCGCGGAAATTCTGCACGCCGTCGAGGTAGCCGGTCTCGCGCGCGACCTGGACGACGCGTTCCATGGCGCGGCCGACCACCACGACCTCGCGATCGGCGGCTTTGGCAGCATCCGCGACTGCCTTGATGCGCGCGACGTTGGAGGCAAAGGTCGTGACCGCGACGCGGCCCTTGGCCGATTTCACGAGCTCGGCGATCGTCTTGGCCACCTCTGCTTCGGAAGGTGAACGCCCGTCGCGCACGGCATTGGTGGAATCGCCAACCACCGCCAGGAGGCCGGCATCACCAAGCTCGCGCAGCCGCCGCTCGTCGGTGGGGAGCCCGATGATCGGCGTCGGATCGATCTTCCAGTCGCCGGTATGCAGCACCGTGCCGATCTCGGTGTGGATTGCGAGCGCGTGCGATTCCGGAATCGAATGCGCGACCGGTATGAACTCGACGTTGAACGGGCCGACGTCGACGCGGCCGCCGGATGGAATCACCGTCACCGGGATCTTTGGCGGCTCGCGTTCCGCCTGGCATTTGGCCTCAAACAGAGCGGCGCTGAATTGCGTCGCGTAGATCGGGCAGTTGAGCTTCGGCCAGAGATCGATGATGGCGCCGAAATGATCCTCATGGGCGTGCGTCAGCACGAGGCCGACGAGGTTCTTGCGCTCTTTCTCCAGGAAGCCGATGTCCGGCATGATCAGGTCGATGCCGGGCAAATGCTCCTCGTCGCCGAAGGAGACGCCGAGATCGACCGCAAGCCAGGAGCGCTGATGGCGATTGCCAAGGCCATAGATCGACAGGTTCATGCCGATCTCGCCGACGCCGCCAAGCGGTGCAAAGGTCAGCTCATCCGGGCGCGCCATCACACCGCTCCCGCAGATGCGGCCGAGCCGAAATAGACGTCACCCGCGGTGATAGGCATCAACTGGCCGGCCGGTGTGCGCACGATCATGCAGCCCTGCGCGTCGATGGTCTCGAAGATGCCCTCGATGGTCGAGCCTGCCGATTTGATCGCGACCGCCTGACCGAGGCCTGTCGCGCGCTCCAGCCAGAGCTTTCGGATCTGGGCGAAGCCGCGGCCATTGTCCCAGATGCTGCGGAACTCGACCCAGCTGTCTGATAGCACCGAGAACAATTCCTCGGCGCCGATCTGTACGCCGAGTGCGGCGAGCGAAATCGCGGGCGTCGGGGTTCCCTCCGGAGCCGCCACCACATTGATCCCGATGCCGGCGACCACGGCGAGGTGCTCGTCTACGGCCTCAGCGTCCAGCGATATCCCGACCAGCTTCTTTCCTCCCACGAGCACGTCATTCGGCCATTTGAGCTCGTATTTGAAGGATTCCGGGCCTGAGCGCAACGCGGCTTCGAGACTTACCTTGCGCAGCGCCGCCTCGGTGGCCAGTCCGGCGGCGAAACCGAGCGTGGCAGCGATTGCAGGTGCGACATCCAGGACTTCGAGTACGCTGCAGGGAAGGTTGCCGCGCGGCGAGACCCAGGCCCGCTGACGCCTTCCCTTGCCCGCCGTCTGCTCGACAGTGACGATCCAGATCGAGCCGTGATCCCCCTCACGCGCCCTGGCCATCGCCTCCACATTGGTCGAGCCGACCTGTTCGAAGGCCTCTAACCGGTAGCCGGCGGATGTAGCGCGCGGACCGAGCGTGAAAGTCATATCGTTTTGCGCATGATCTTGTCCGAAAACCGGTTTCCACTTTTCGGGATCATGCGCCTAGAATAGCGATTTCGCCGCTGCCGTCGCAACACTGACCAGCGGCCCCGGATAGACAAAGAACAGGATGTTGAAGAGGCCCGTGACTGCGAGCACCGTACGCAGCTCAATGCGCGGCGTGTCGAGCTTGGTGAGCGGCTCGTCGAAATACATCACCTTGACGATGGTGAGATAGTAGAACGCACCCACTACGCTGGTCAGCACGCCGATGACGGCGAGCGTGAACAGGCCGGCCTTGATCGCCGCGACGAAGACGTAGAACTTGCCGAAGAAGCCGGCGAGCGGCGGCACTCCGGCCAGCGAGAACAGGAACATCGCAAAGAAGAAGGCGAGCAGCGGATTGGTGCGCGACAGCCCGGCGAAATCGCTGATCTGCTCGACCGCCTGGCCGTTGCGCTTCATCGCGAGAATGATCGCAAAGGAGCCGAGCGTCATCGCCACGTAGATTGCCAGATACACCAGCACGCCTTGCGCGCCCTCAGGCGTTCCGGCGGCCAGTCCCACCAGCGCATAGCCCATGTGGCCGATCGAGGAATAGGCCATCAGCCGCTTGATGTTCTTCTGCCCGATCGCCGCGAAGGCGCCCAGAGCCATCGAGGCGATCGAGACGAACACGATGATCTGTTGCCATTCGGTGACGATCCCCGGGAAGGCCGTTATCGCGACGCGCACGAACACGGCCATGGCGGCCACTTTCGGCGCGGAGGCGAAGAAGGCCGTCACCGGCGTCGGCGCGCCCTCATAGACATCAGGCGTCCACATGTGGAACGGCACGGCCGACACCTTGAAGCAGAGACCGGCGAGCAAGAAGACCAGGCCGAACACGAGCCCGATGTTGCCGGCCTTGGCGGCAGCCGCGATACCGGCGAAGCTGACCGTCCCGGTGAAGCCGTAAATCAGGGAGGCGCCGTACAGCAGCATGCCCGACGACAAGGCGCCGAGCACGAAATATTTCAGGCCCGCTTCGGTCGACTTGGCGTTGTCGCGATTGCTGGCGGCAACGACGTAGAGCGCAAGCGACATCAGCTCAAGCCCGAGATAGAGCATGATGAGATCGCCGGCCGAGATCAGCACCATCATGCCGAGCGTCGAGAGCAGGACCAGGATCGAATATTCGAAAATGCGGCTCGACGGGTTGGACAGGAACTCCCGCGCGAGGATCAGGGTCACTGCTGAGCCGATCAGGGCCAAAATCTTCAGAAAGCGGGCGAAGTCGTCGACGATGAAGCTGCCGCCGAAGGTCGTGAGCTTTCCGGCCGGCAGCGTCAACTCCAGCACGCCGGTCAAGACGAGCAGGCACACGGCGAGCCCGGTGACCAGGGCGGTGGTGCCCTGCCCGCGATAGGCACCGAGCATCAATAGCGCCATGGCGCCGAGCGCCAGCACGATCTCGGGCATCACCGGCAGCAGTTGGTAACCAGAGGCTTCAAACATGGCGACGGCCTCAATGCATCAGCGCGGCGGCCTTCACGGCCGTCACTGCGGTGGTGTAATTATTGACGAGTTGCTGAACCGAAGCGGCAGACATGTCGAGCACCGGCTTCGGATAGACGCCGAAAAAGATCGACAGCGCCAGCAGCGGGAACAGCGTCACACACTCGCGCAAGGTCAGGTCCTTGATCGACATCAGCGACGGCTTGACTAGCGCGCCGAACACCACCTTGCGGTAAAGCCAGAGCGCGTAACATGCCGACAGAATCACGCCCGTGGTGGCGAAGACGGTGGTCGGGATCGAAATCTTGAAGGTACCGATCAGCGTCATGAACTCGCCGATGAAGCCGGAGGTGCCGGGCAGACCGACATTGGCCATGGTGAAGACCATGAACACAAAGGCGTAGAGCGGCATGCGGTTGACGAGCCCGCCATAGGCCGCGATCTCGCGGGTGTGCATGCGGTCGTAGACGACGCCGACGCAGAGGAACAGCGCGCCGGAGACGATGCCGTGCGAGATCATCTGGAACACGCCTCCGGCGACGCCCTGCATGGTGCCGGCGAAGATCCCCATGGTCACGAAGCCCATATGGGCGACGGAGGAATAGGCGATCAGCTTCTTCATGTCCTCCTGCATCAGCGCCACCAGCGAAGTGTAGACGATGGCGATGACGGAGAGCGTGAAGATCAAGGGCGCGAAGTCATGCGAAGCCAGTGGGAACATCGGCAGCGAGAAGCGCAGGAAACCATAACCGCCCAACTTCAGGAGAATCGCAGCCAGGATCACCGAGCCCGCGGTCGGCGCCTCGACATGGGCGTCCGGCAGCCAGGTGTGAACGGGCCACATCGGCATCTTCACCGCAAAGGAGGCAAAGAACGCAAGCCATGCCCAGGTCTGCAAGGACCGCGGCAGGGTAGCATGCATCAGGGTCGGAATGTCGGTGGTGTTGCCGTTCCAGTACAGCGCCATGATGGCAAGCAGCATGAACACTGAGCCGAGGAACGTGTAGAGGAAGAACTTAAAGGACGCATAGACCCGCCGCGGGCCGCCCCAGACGCCGATGATCAGGAACATCGGGATCAGGCCGCCCTCGAAGAAGAGGTAGAACAACACGAGGTCAAGCGCACAGAAGGTGCCGACCATCAGCGTTTCGAGGATGAGGAACGCCATCATGTATTCGCGCACCCGCACCGTTACCGAGCGCCAGCTCGCAATGATGCAGAGCGGCAGGATCGCGGTGGTCAGGATCACCAGCGGCAGCGAGATGCCGTCGACGCCCATGTGATAGGTGATGCCGGTCGCAAGCCACGAGGTCTTCTCGACGAACTGGAAGTCGGTCTGCGCGGGGTCGAAGCGCCACACCAGAATCAGCGAAATGCCGAAGGTGACGATCGTGGTCCAGAGCGCGATCCAGCGCGAGTTGCGCCGCGCCGCTTCGTCATCGCCGCGGCTGATGTAAATCACCAGCGCGCCGACCAGCGGCAGGAAGGTGACGACGGAGAGGATAGGCCAGGTTGTCATTATTGGCCTCCCACGCCGAACATGAACCAGGTGATGAGCCCGGCAACCCCGATCAGCATCGCAAACGCGTAGTGATAGAGATAGCCGGTCTGGATTTTGACGACGTTGCGGGTGATGTCGAGCACGCGGGCCGATACACCGTCGGGGCCAAAGCCGTCGATGATGTAGCCGTCGCCCTTCTTCCAGAGCTGGTAGCCGATCCACTTGGCCGGGCGTACGAAGATCAGATCGTACAGCTCGTCAAAATACCATTTGTTGAGCAGGAACTGGTACAGCATCGGCTGCTGCTCCGCGAGCTCCTCAGGGATATAGGGCCGACTGATGTAGAAAATGTAGGAGACGAGTGCGCCACCCGCCATCATCAAGGTGGGCAGCGGCGCGAGCCATGCCGGCATATGCTCCATGTTTTCGATGATGTGCGGATTCATCTTCACGGACTCGCGGAAGAACTCATCCACGCCGCTGCCCGCGAACAGCTCCTTGAATGGGAAGCCCGACGCGATCGAGCCGATCGCTAGAACGCCGATCGGGATCAGCATCCACATCGGGCTTTCATGCGCCGCCTCGTAGTGCTCCTGATCGTGCGGCTCCCCAAAGAACGTCTTGAAGATCAGGCGCCAGGAATAAAACGAGGTCAGGCCGGCGGCGCCGACGGTTAGGAGGTAAGCGTAAGTCGACATCGGGTTGTGGGCCGCATAGGCCGACTCGATGATCGCGTCCTTTGAGAAGTAGCCGGCGAACAGCGGAAAGCCAGTCAGTGCCAGCGTACCGATGCACATGACGGCAAACGTATAGGGAATCTTGCGCCACAGCCCGCCCATCATGCGGATGTCCTGCTCGTGATGCATCGCATAGATCACCGAGCCAGAGCCCAGGAACAGCAGCGCCTTGAAGAAGGCGTGGGTGAACAGATGGTACATGCCGACCGAATAGGCCCCCGCCCCCATCGCCACGAACATGTAGCCGAGCTGCGAACAGGTCGAATAGGCGACGATCTTCTTGATGTCGTTCTGGACGAGGCCGATGGTCGCGGCGAAGAAGGCGGTGGTCGCGCCGAAGAACATCACCACGGCCTGCGCGTCCGGCGCGAGCTCGAACAGCGGCGACAGCCTCGCCACCATGAATACGCCGGCGGTGACCATGGTCGCGGCATGGATCAGCGCCGAAACCGGGGTCGGGCCTTCCATCGCGTCCGGCAACCAGGTGTGCAGCAGGAACTGCGCCGACTTGCCCATCGCGCCCATGAACAGGAGGATGCACATCAAGGTCAGCGCATCGACGTGCCAGCCGAGGAAGTCGATCGTCTTGCCTGATAGCGCCGGCGCACCGGCGAAGATGGTGTCGAAGTCGATCGAGTTCAGCATCATGAAGACGGTGAAGATGCCGAGCAGGAATCCGAAATCGCCGACGCGGTTGACGACGAAGGCCTTGATCGCCGCGGCGTTGGCCGACGGCTTCTGGTACCAGAAGCCGACCAGCAGATAGCTCATGAGGCCCACACCCTCCCAGCCGAAGAAGAGCTGCACGAGGTTGTCCGCCGTCACCAGCATCAGCATCGCGAAGGTGAAAAGCGAGAGATAGCCGAAGAAGCGCGGCCGGTTCGGGTCCTCGTCCATGTAGCCGATGGAATAGAGGTGCACGAGCGAGGAGATGGTGTTGACCACGACCAGCATCACTGCGGTCAGCGTGTCGACACGCAGCGCCCAGTTGACCTGCAGGTCACCGGAGACGATCCAGGGCAGCAAGGAAATGCGGGCGTCGTGGTGCAGGAAGCCGACATCAACGAACACGAACCAGGACAGCGCTGCGGAAACGAACAGCAGTCCCGTCGTGATCAACTCGGCCAGCCGCGAGCCGGCTGCCGCCGGCTCGGAGACGTGGTGGTCATCATGGCCGTGGTCGTCGCCATGATCATCATGCGCTTCCGACGCATGAGCTTCCGAGACATGGCCGTGCCCGTCGGCGCCGTGCGCATCGTCATGATGCTCGACGGTGTCACCGCTCGGGCAGCGCGCATGCGCGCCGACCAGCGAAATGATGCCCGCTAGGATCGCGCCGAGCAGCGGCAGGAAAACGATTGCCTGGATCATTAGTTCTTTCCTTTGCGCATGATCTCCGCGCAAACGCTACGCGTTTGTCGCAGGGAAAACCGGTTCCCACTTTTCCGGATCATGCGCTGCCCTAGCCCTTCATCAGATTGACGTCTTCAACCGCGATCGAACCGCGGTTGCGGTAGTAAACGACCAGCACCGCCAGCCCAATCGCGGCTTCCGCGGCCGCGACCGTCAGCACCAGCAGCGCGAACACCTGGCCGACGATGTCGCCGAGGAAGGTCGAGAACGCCACGAGGTTGATGTTGACCGCGAGCAGGATCAGCTCGATCGACATCAGGATGATGATGATGTTCTTGCGGTTCAGGAAGATGCCGAGGATCCCGAGCGTGAACAGGATCGCCGCGACGGCCAGATAATGTCCGAGCCCGATCGTCATTTCACCCACTCCGCGGCATCCGAATCCAACAGCCCCTGCCCCGACGCCACCTTGCGCACGGCCATCGCCAATTCGGGCGTGCGTGCATTCTGCACATTGATGTCCTGCCGCTTGACGTTCGCCTTGTGCCGCAAGGTCAGCACGATGGCGCCGATCATCGCGACCAGCAGCACCACGCCGGCAAGCTGGAAGTAATGGATGTACTTCGTATAGAGCACGAGGCCGAGCGCCTCGGTGTTGCTGACATTGGTCGGGATTGGCGCCGTGATCTGCTTGGTGACGGTCGGGTTGATGACCCACGCACCGACGGTGAGAAGCAGCTCGAACATGAAGATGCCGCCGATCACGATGCCGACCGGCAGATACTGGATGAAGCCTTCGCGCAGCTCGGCGAAGTCGACATCGAGCATCATGATCACGAACAGGAACAGCACGGCGACCGCGCCGACATAGACCACGATCAGGATCATCGCCAGGAACTCGGCGCCCATCAGCACGAACAGGCCGGAGGCGTTGACGAAGGCGAGGATCAGATAGAGCACGGAGTGCACGGGGTTGCGCGACACCACCACCATCACGGCGGAGGCGACGCAGACGCCGGCGAAGAGATAAAAGAACAGCGCGGATAGGATCATGCTGGCCTCATCTCACCGGTACGGCGCGTCGAGTTCGATCGCTTTCGCAATCTCGCGCTCCCAGCGGTCGCCATTGGCGAGCAGCCTGGCCTTGTCATAGTAGAGCTCCTCGCGCGTCTCGGTCGCGAATTCGAAATTGGGCCCCTCGACGATGGCGTCGACCGGGCAGGCTTCCTGGCACAGACCGCAATAGATGCATTTCACCATGTCGATGTCGTAGCGCACCGTGCGGCGGGTGCCGTCGTTGCGGCGCGGGCCGGCCTCGATGGTGATCGCCTGCGCCGGGCAGATCGCCTCGCACAGCTTGCAGGCGATGCAGCGCTCCTCGCCATTGGGATAGCGGCGCAGCGCATGCTCGCCGCGGAAGCGCGGCGAGATCGGCCCCTTCTCGAAGGGATAGTTCAGCGTCGGCTTTGGCTGGAAGAAATAGCGCATGGCGAGAAAGAACGCCGATACGAATTCGGACAGCAGCAGCGAGCGGGCTGTGGCGTTTACATTGATACCCATGGCAACCTCACTTCGGCGCGATGTCGGCGAAATGCAGCACGCCGGCAACGATGATCACCATCGCCAGCGACAGCGGCAAAAACACCTTCCAGCCGAGCCGCATCAGTTGATCGTAGCGGTAGCGCGGCACGATCGCCTTCGCCATCGCGAACATAAAGAACATGAAAAATACCTTGAGCACGAACCAGATCACGCCGGGTATCCAGGTGAACGGTGGCAGGTCCACCGGCGGCAGCCAGCCGCCCAGGAACAGGATCGTCGCGAACGCGCACATCGTGGTGATGGCGACATATTCGCCGAGCATGAACAGGAGATACGGCGTCGAACCGTATTCGGTCATGAAGCCCGCGACGAGCTCCGATTCGGCTTCGACCAGGTCGAACGGCGGGCGGTTGGTTTCGGCGAGCGAGGAGACATAAAACACCACGAACATCGGAAACAGCGGCCAGACATACCAGTTCAGGATGGTCAGCTTCGGCAGGCCGATCAGGCTGGCGAAGCCATGCAGCTTTTGCGCTTCCACGACGCTTGAGAGATTGAGCGAGCCGACGCACAACAACACCGTGATGATGACGAATCCGATCGAGACTTCGTAGCTCACCATCTGCGCGGCCGAGCGCAACGCCGCCATGAACGGGTATTTCGAATTCGACGACCAGCCGGCCATGATGATGCCGTAGATCGACAGTGAGGAGATGGCGAAAATGTAGAGCACCCCGACATTGATGTCGGAGATCACCCAGCCAAGATTCATCGGAATCACGGCCCAGGCCGCGAGCGCCAGCACGCAAGACACCAGGGGAGCCAGGAGAAACACGCCCTTGTTGGCGCCGGACGGAATGGTCGGCTCCTTCAGCACGAATTTCAAAAGGTCCGCGAAGGATTGCAGCAGCCCGAAAGGCCCGACCACGTTGGGGCCGCGCCGGATCTGCACCGCCGCCCAGATCTTGCGGTCGGCCAGCAGGATGTAGGCGATCGCGATCAGGAGCACGACAAGCAGCAGCACGCTCTCCGCGACCATGATGATCAGCGGCCAGAGGAAGCCGGTCCAGAACGAGCTTGCGAAGAAATCAGCCATCAGGTCACGCTTATTCTGCTGCTTGCGCGGTTGAAAGGTGGCCGAGCGCGAAATTGACCGCGGCGTCGGCATGGATCAGGGTGGTGTCGAATATCGGGAGCGGCGAGTTGCCCTCATTGAGCAGCATGCCGACTTCGGTGCAACCCAGCACGAGGCAGTCCGCGCCCTTCGCGGCCAACCGGCGAGCGACATCGACATAGGCCTGCCGCGAGGTCTCGCTGACACGTCCGACGCACAGCTCGTCGTAGATGATCCGGTGCACCAGCGCGCGGTCGTCCTCGTCCGGCGTGATTGGGTCGAGCGCGAATTTCTCCCGCAGCCGGCCGGTATAGAACTCCTGCTCCATGGTGAAGCGGGTCGCCATGATTGCCGGCCTGCGCTTGCCGGCCTCGCGAATCTTGGCGGCGGTCGCGTCCGCAATGTGCAGGAACGGAATGCCGATCGCGGCTTCGATCGCATCGGCCACCTTGTGCATGGTGTTGGTGGCGAGCACGATCACATCGGCTCCCGCACCTTCCAGCCGTTTGGCAATCGCGGCGAGTTGCGCCCCCGCCTCCTGCCAGCGGCCTTCCGCCTGCATCTGCGCGACCGGCGAGAAATCGACCGACCACATCAGGATTTCAGCCGAGTGCAAGCCGCCCAGCACATCGCGCACGCGTTCGTTCAGCCGCGCATAGTAATGCGCGGTCGACTCGCAACTCATGCCGCCGATGAGACCGATGACTTTCATCGCATCCTCTACTCCGCTGCCGTCAGCATCTGGCTAGAAGCCAGGCGCGCACATTCCGCCATTACGGCCGATGCCCTTGCGATCGGATTGGTCAGGTAGAAATCCTCGACCGAAGACTTGAACGGCGTCTTCTCGAGGCTGCCGCCCTTGCCCGCCAGCGTCTTGAGGTCGGCGGCATTGCCGGCCTCGATCTGGTCGAGGCGGATCAGATGCGGGACGGCCTTGAACACCGCCTGCCGCAAGGCGGCGAGCGAGTCATAGGGCAGCTTCTTGCCGAGCACATCCGACAGCGCGCGGATGATCGCCCAATCCTCGCGCGCCTCGCCCGGCGGGAACGCCGCGCGGCCGCCGATCTGCACCCGGCCTTCAGTGTTGACGTAGATCGCCGATTTCTCGGTATAGGCCGCACCGGGCAGGATGACGTCGGCGCGATGCGCGCCCTTGTCGCCATGCGTGCCGATATAGACCACGAAAGTGCCATCCGGCACCTTGACCTCGTCGGCGCCGAGCAGGAACAGCACGTCGAGCGTGCCGAAGGTCGTCATCTGCGCAGCACTCAATCCGCCGGCCGAAGGCGCAAAGCCGATATCGAGCGCGCCGACCCGGGAAGCGGTGTCCTGTAGAACAGCGAAGCCGTTCCAGCCGTCCTTGATCGCACCCAGATCCGACGCGAGCTTCGCGGCGAGCGCGAGCACGGCCGCTCCGTCATGGCGGGCGATGGCGCCGGAGCCGACCAGCACGATCGGATGCTGGGCGTTCTTCAGGACGTCGGCGAAGGAGCCCTTGCCAGCGGCGAGATCGCTGAGCGAATCCGTGCCGGCGCCGATGTAATCATAGTCATAGGTGAGATCGGCCTTGGCCCCGATCACGCCGATCTTGAGCTGACCGCTGCGCCAGCGCTTGCGGATGCGTGCGTTGAGGACGGCGGCTTCCTTGCGCGGATTGGAGCCGATGATCAGCAGCGCGTCGGCCTGGTCGATGCCGGCGATGGTCGGGTTGAAGATATACGACGCGCGACCCGCCTTGGGGTCGAAGGCATCCCCGCCCTGCACCGCCAGATTGCTCGAGCCGCTTTTGGCGAGCAGCTCCTTCAGCGCGAACATCTCTTCGACGCCGGAGAGATCGCCGGCGATGGCGCCGATGCGCTTGCCGTCGATGCGGCCGGCCTTCGCAGCGATCGCGCCAAAGGCTTCGCTCCAGGATGCGGCGCGGAGCTTGCCGCCCTCACGGATATAGGGCCGGTCGAGCCGCTGCGTGCGCAGGCCGTCGACGACATGCCGCGTCTTGTCGGAAATCCATTCCTCGTTCAGTGACTCGTTGATGCGCGGCAGGATGCGCATCACTTCGCGGCCGCGGGTATCCACGCGGATCGAGGAGCCGACGCCGTCCATCACATCGACCGACTGGGTCTTGCCGAGTTCCCAGGGCCGCGCCGCGAAGGCATAGGGCTTGGAGGTCAGCGCGCCGACCGGGCAGATGTCGACGAGATTGCCTTGCAGCTCCGAGGTCAGCGCGTGCTGCAGATAGGTCGTGATCTCCATGTCCTCGCCGCGGCCGGTCGCGCCCATTTCCGGCGCGCCGCAGATCTCGGCGGAGAAACGAACGCAGCGCGTGCACTGGATGCAGCGGTTCATCGAGGTCTTGACCAGCGCGCCCAGATATTTGTCTTCCACCGCGCGCTTGTTCTCGGCGAAACGGCTGGTGTCGACGCCATAGCCCATCGCCTGGTCCTGCAGGTCGCATTCGCCGCCCTGATCGCAGATCGGGCAGTCCAGCGGATGGTTGATCAGCAGGAATTCCATCACGCCTTCGCGCGCCTTCTTCACCATCGGCGAGCGCGTCGATATCTCTGGCGGCTCGCCCTTGGGACCGGGGCGGCAATCGCGCACGGCCCAGGCGCAGCTCGCGACCGGCTTCGGGCCGCCCTTCACCTCGACGAGGCACATCCGGCAATTGCCGGCGATCGACAGCCGCTCATGATAGCAGAAGCGCGGAATCTCGGCGCCCGCAGCCTCGCACGCCTGCAGCAGCGTGTAGTCCGGGGAGACATCGATCTCTTTGCCGTCGACGATGATCTTGGTCATTCTCTCTACTCCGCCGCGACCATGTGGACGGGGTCGCGGACGCCTTGATCGTCAAGGTCCGCCTTGTGCGAATATTGGTCGATCCGTGCTTCGATCTCGTGACGGAAATGCGCGATCAGGCCCTGGATCGGCCAGGCCGCGGCATCGCCGAGCGCACAGATCGTGTGGCCTTCGACCTGCTTGGTGACTTCGAGCAGCATGTCGATCTCGCGCTTGTGGGCGCGGCCGTCGGCCATGCGGGTCAACACCCGCCACATCCAGCCCGTTCCCTCGCGGCAGGGCGTGCACTGGCCGCAGCTCTCATGCTTGTAGAAATAGGAGATGCGCGCGATCGAGCGGATCAGGTCGGTCGACTTGTCCATCACGATCACGGCCGCAGTGCCGAGGCCCGAGCGCAGCTTGCCGAGGCTGTCGAAATCCATCGGGGTGTCGATGATCTGCTCGGCCGGCACCATGCGCACCGACGAGCCGCCGGGAATGACCGCCTTCAGATTATCCCAGCCGCCGCGAATGCCGCCGCAATGCTTCTCGATCAGCTCGCGGAACGGAATCCCCATCGCCTCTTCGACGTTACAGGGCCGTTCGACATGGCCGGAGATACAGAACAGCTTGGTACCGACATTGTTGGGTCGGCCGATTGCCGAGAACCAGGACGCTCCGCGCCGCAGGATATCGGGCGCGACCGCGATCGATTCGACGTTGTTGACGGTGGTCGGGCAGCCATAGAGGCCGACATTCGCCGGGAACGGCGGCTTCAGCCGCGGCTGGCCCTTCTTGCCTTCGAGGCTCTCCAGCAGCGCGGTCTCTTCACCGCAGATATAGGCGCCGGCACCGTGGGCGACATAGAGGTCGAACGGCCAGCCGTTGATGTTGTCCTTGCCGATCAGCTTGGCCTCATAGGCCTGATCGATAGCGGCCTGCAGATGCTCGCGCTCCCGGATGAACTCGCCGCGCACATAAATATAGCAGGCGTGCGCGCCCATCGCGAAGCTCGCGAGCAGGCAGCCCTCGACGAGGAGATGCGGATCGTGCCGCATGATCTCGCGGTCCTTGCACGTGCCGGGCTCGGACTCGTCGGCGTTGACGACGAGATAGCTCGGCCGGCCGTCCTTGGATTCCTTGGGCATGAAGGACCATTTCATGCCGGTCGGGAAGCCGGCGCCGCCGCGGCCGCGCAGGCCCGAGGCCTTCATCTCGTTGATGATCCAGTCGCGGCCCTTGTCGATGATCGCCTTGGTGCCGTCCCATGCGCCGCGCTTGCGCGCGCCTTCGAGGCCCCAATCGTGGAGGCCGTAGAGGTTCTTGAAGATGCGATCCTTGTCGTCGAGCATGACTAAACTGCTTCTCCAATCAGCGGTTGCGCGTTCGCACGAACCGCATCAGGTGACTTCCTTGAGCGTGGTCGGCCCGGTGATGGGCGCGGAAAACTGGCGGCCGTTCTGCGGCCCGGGCTTGGGCGGATTGCCGGAGGCAAAACCGTCGAGCACCTTGCCGAAGTTCTCTTTGGTCAGATCCTCGTAAGTGTCCTTCCAGATCAGGACCATCGGCGCGTTCACGCAGGCCCCGAGGCATTCCACCTCCTCCCAGGAAAAATTGCCGTCCTTGGAGAGGTGGAAGGGATCGTGGTGGATGCGGCTCTTGCAGACGTCGAGGATGTCCTCGGCGCCGCGCAGCCGGCACGGCGTCGTGCCGCAGACCTGGACATGGGCCTTCTTGCCGACCGGAGAAAGCTGGAACATCGTGTAGAAGGTTGCGATCTCCAGCATGCGGATGTGCGGCATTTCCAGGAGGTCAGCGACGGCGCGGATGGCGGCTTCCGACACCCAGCCCTCATGCTGCTCCTGCACCCGCCACAGGATCGCGATCGCGGCGGAGGCCTGGCGGCCCGGCGGATATTTCGCGATCTCATTCTTCGCGAAGGCGAGATTCTCGTCCGTGAACGTGAAGCTCGCGGGCTGCAATTCCTTCGGGGCAAGGCGGCGAACGGACATCGTGCTCTAGTCTCTCATTGCATGCGGCGCGCGGCATTCGCGTTCAGCGCGTTGATCCGGTTTTGCCAGAACGTGCTTGCGGTGCCGAACACATTGTAACCGACGTGGGACGAAACCTTGATGCGATCGAGGATCGACAACTCCTTCACGGTCTCGAGCCGGCTGGTTTGCGGGTCGTAGACCATCAGGGTCAGTGGCGTCTTCTCGAGGATATAACGCGATACCGTGTGCTCGGGGTCGTTGCCGTGCTCCTCGCACAGCAGGACACTATCGGTCTGCAACAGGCGCGAGCCGCCCTTGATCGCTTCGATCTCGACGCCCTCGACGTCGAGCTTGATCAGATATTTGCCTGACGCGGCGACCTTGCCGTCATCGACCAGATTGTCGAGCGCGATCACGGGCACTTCCTCACCACCGCTGCTCTCGCCAGCAATGCTGAAGGCCTCGTGCTTGGTGCCGGTCAGGCGCGCGGTGCCGCGCGACGAGCCGATCGCGCACTTCATCAGCTCGAAACGATTGCCGTTGACTTTAGCGTTGTTGGCGAGCTTCGGAAAATTCTGCCCCGACGGTTCGATCGCGATCGCCTTGTGCGCGCCGAGCGGCTTGCTCGACACCAGCACCGACCAGTAGCCGTAATTGGCACCACAATCGATGAAGGTGTAGTCGACATCGGCGGAGTCGCGGAACAACACCTCCAGCTCGTCTTCGTAGTGGTAGGAGCGATTGAGCAGCTTGCTCCAGTAGCCATCGCCATAGGGAAACTCGAACACCGCATCCGAGTTGAGCTTGATCGCGATGTTGCGCTCGGGGAGCGCCTTGCGCAGCAGATTGGCGCACTTGTTGTAGCCGCGATGCGAGAAGTGCGAGGAAATCTTCGAGCCCGTCACCAACGCCAGCGCAGCCGTCCGCTCCCACAGGTTGGCCCCTTCCAGAGCCCCTGACGCACGGTCAAACTGGATGGGCGAAGGTCCCGTCACCGATCGACCTCTCCGAACACAATGTCGAGCGAACCCAGGATGGCGGAGATGTCGGCGAGCAGATGGCCCCTGCAGATGAAGTCCATCGCCTGCAGATGCGCAAAGCCGGGCGCTCGGATCTTGCACTTGTAAGGCTTGTTGGTGCCGTCGGCGATAAGATAGACGCCGAACTCGCCCTTGGGCGCCTCAACGGCGGCATAGACTTCGCCGGCCGGCACGTGAACGCCCTCGGTGTAAAGCTTGAAGTGATGAATGAGCGCTTCCATCGAGCGCTTCATCTCGCCACGACGCGGCGGCGCGATCTTGTTGTCGGCGATCAGCACCGGCCCCTGCCCGTCCGGCGCCCGCAATTTCCCGATGCACTGCTTCATGATGCGCACGGATTGGCGCATCTCTTCCATCCGGATCAAATAGCGGTCGTAGCAGTCGCCGTTCTTGCCGATTGGGACATCGAATTCCATCTCGGCATAGCATTCGTAAGGCTGCGCCTTGCGCAAATCCCAGGCGGCGCCGGAGCCGCGCACCATCACGCCGGAGAATCCCCATTCCCAGGCCTGCTGCAGCGTGACCACGCCGATGTCGACGTTGCGCTGCTTGAAGATGCGGTTGGCGGTGAGCAGCCGGTCGAGATCGTCGACCACCTTCAGGAAGGGATCGCAGAACGCCTCGATGTCGTCGATCAGCTTCGGCGGCAGGTCCTGGTGCACGCCGCCAATGCGGAAATAGGCCGCGTGCATCCGCGAACCGGAGGCACGCTCGTAGAACACCATGAGCTTTTCGCGCTCTTCAAAGCCCCACAGCGGCGGCGTCAGCGCACCGACGTCCATCGCCTGCGTGGTGACGTTGAGGAGATGGGACAGTATCCGTCCGATTTCGCAATAGAGCACACGGATGAGCTGGCCGCGGCGCGGCACCTCGATGCCGAGCAGCTTCTCGGCGGCAAGGCAGAAGGCATGTTCCTGGTTCATCGGCGCGACATAGTCGAGCCGGTCGAAATACGGGATCGCCTGCAGGTAGGTTTTCTGCTCGATCAGCTTCTCGGTGCCGCGATGCAAGAGACCAATGTGCGGGTCGACGCGCGCAACAACTTCGCCGTCGAGCTCCAGCACCAGACGCAGCACGCCGTGGGCGGCGGGATGCTGCGGTCCGAAATTGATCGTGAAGTTGCGGAGATTCTGCGGTTGCTCGTTCATGGTCAGGCCTTTGGTCCTGCCTTCTCGTCACCGGGAAGAACCGGGTAGTCGGCCCCCTCCCACGGAGACAGAAAATCGAATTTGCGGAATTCCTGGTTGAGCCGCACCGGCTCGTACAGCACCCGCTTTTCCTGGTCGTCGTAGCGCACCTCGACGAAGCCGGTCAGCGGGAAATCCTTGCGCAGCGGGTGCCCTTCGAAACCGTAGTCGGTGAGCAGGCGCCGCATGTCCGGATGGCCAATGAAGATCACGCCATAGAGGTCGTAGGTCTCGCGCTCGAACCAGTCGGCACCCGGGAAGACGTCGATGATTGACGGCACCTGCGTGGTCTCGTCGGCCTCCGCGCGCAGGCGGATGCGCGTGTTCAGGGTCGGAGACAGGAAGTGATAGATCACATCAAAGCGCTTCTCGCGGCCGGGATAGTCGACCGCGGTGACATCTGTGATGTTGATGAAGCGAAGCGATGGCTCGTCGCGCAGATATTTGACGATTTCGACGATCTTTTCCGCCTGCACCGCTACGGTGAGCTGGTCGAAGGCAATCGAGTGGCCGATCGCGCTGCCGGCGAGGCCTGCGACGATCTTCTCTCCGAGGGTGTTCAGTGCTTCGGTCATCGCCATCAATCCACAATAAACAGCCGTGCGCCTTTGTCGGTGCGCGAGCGATGCGCTTCGGCGCCGTCGGCAACCTGATAGCTCATGCCCGGCGTCAGCGTGAAGGAGCGCCCGTCGGCCAGATCAGTGCCGAGCTCGCCATCCACACAAAACAGGATGTGGCCCTTCTGGCACCAGTGATCCGCAACATAGCCCGCCGAGTAGTCGACCAGCCGCACGCGGATCTCGCCGAACTGCCGGGTCCGCCAGGTCGCGAGCCCGCTGTCACCCTTGTGCAGCGTGGGCTCAATGCTCGACCAGTCGGTGGTCCCGAACGGGATGTCGCTCATCTTCATCGCGTTATCGTTCAATGGTGCCGGTGCGGCGAATCTTCTTCTGGAGCAGCAGCACGCCGTACAGCAGCGCCTCCGCGGTCGGCGGGCAGCCGGGCACGTAGATGTCGATCGGCACGATGCGGTCGCAGCCGCGCACCACCGAATAGGAGTAATGGTAGTAGCCGCCGCCATTGGCGCAGGAGCCCATCGAGATGACGTAGCGCGGCTCCGGCATCTGGTCGTAGACCTTGCGCAGCGCAGGCGCCATCTTGTTGGTGAGCGTGCCGGCCACGATCATCACGTCCGACTGGCGCGGCGAAGCGCGCGGGGCAAAGCCGAAGCGCTCGACGTCATAGCGCGGCATCGATACTTGCATCATCTCGACCGCGCAGCAGGCGAGCCCGAAGGTCATCCACATCAGGGAACCGGTGCGCGCCCAGATGATCAGGTCATCGGCGGCAGCAACGAAGAAGCCCTTGTCGGAGAGCTCGTGATTGACCTCGAGGAAATAAGGATCATTGGCGCCGACCGGCCGTCCGGTCGCGGGGTCCAGAATGCCCTTCGGGGCCGGCGCGATCGCCGGCTGGGAGGTCGCAGTTGGGCTCAATCCCATTCGAGCGCGCCTTTCTTCCATTCATACGCAAAGCCGATCGTCAGCACGGCCAGGAACACCACCATCGACCAGAAGCCCGTGGCGCCGAGCTTGCCGAACGCCACCGCCCACGGGAACAGGAACGCCACTTCGAGGTCGAAGATGATGAAGAGGATCGCGACCAGATAGAAGCGGACGTCGAACTTCATGCGGGCGTCATCGAAAGCGTTGAAGCCGCATTCATAGGCAGAGAGCTTTTCGGGGTCCGGCTGCTGGAACGCAACAAGGAATGGAGCAATCAGCAGCACCAGGCCGATCAAGCCTGCCACGCCGACAAACACCACAAGGGGGAGATAATTCTGCAGGATGCCCGTCATCGGCACTACCTTTGTCCGCGGTTTCGGAAGAGTCCGCAGATTCGTCGATTTGGAATGGTTCTTGAGGCTTAGCGCAGCGCAACAGAGGGCGCAAGACAAGCTATTTTGACGCTTTCCGCGGCTTGGGAAAACCTCAGTCGCAGGGGTCCGGTCGTCGCGCGCAGGCTATCGTCAAGACCGCGCAGCCTCTTTTCTAGAGCTGGGGTCAGCTCAGCTCCTTTTCAACTGCCAGCATCGCTTCGGCCTTGCGGGTCAAGCGGTCGATATGGGCAAGCAGCATCGCGACTTCGGCGGGATCAAGCTGTTCCAGCAGGCGCTGATTGCGTTCCAGCGCCCCCGCCACAATAACGTCATGGGCCGCAAGCCCCGATCGCGTCAGGGAGACCAGCACCTCGCGGTTATCCCTGGGGTTCACCGCCCGCGTGACCAACTTACGCGAGACAAGACCGGCCAGCGCCCGGCTGATCTGGCCCTTGTCCTGGCCGACGGCCTCCGCGAGGCGAACCACGCTCATCGGTGGACGCCGCCCCAGCGAGGCCACCAGGCCAAATTCCACCGAGGACAGCCCGGCGAGGCGCTTGTAGCGCAGGATGGCGCCCCGCTTCAGCAGGTTGGCAAGCACCATCAGGCGCGATGACATCATCGCGGTGATCGGCGCCAGCGTGGCGTCGGCCGGCTCGATGTCCGTCCGCAATGAATCGGCGCGTTTCGGCGTCTGGGCCATCCAGAACCTTTGCCAACAAAGCCTGCCGCAGGAAAGAGCAGATCGTTGACATTGTCATCGATCTCCCTTTTCCTTACCGCAACAACGCGCCGGGAGGAAACGGCAATGACCATCACCCAGCGGGACCGCGATCTCGGCACCGCCTATGCCATGAAGCCTTCGACCACCCGCTCCGAGCTGACCGCCGTCGGCCGCGGCACGCCGATGGGCGAACTGTTGCGGCGGTATTGGCACCCGGTTGGGCTGGTCTCAGACGCGACCGATATCCCCAGGAAAGTGAGGGTGTTAGGCGAGGATCTGATCCTGTTTCGCGACCGGCTCGACCGCGTCGGCCTGCTGCACGCCCGCTGCTGCCATCGCGGCACCACGCTCTACTATGGCAAGGTCGAGGAAGACGGCATCCGCTGCTGCTATCACGGCTGGAAGTTCGACACCGAGGGCCATTGCCTCGAGCAGCCCTGCGAACCCGAGGGCGGCCTGTTCAAGCACAAGATCCGCCAGCCCTGGTATCCCGTGCAGGAACTGTATGGACTGATCTTCGCCTATCTGGGCCCGGCCGACAAAAAGCCGGTGCTGCCGCGCTACGAATGCCTGGAGAACATGGACGACGGTGAGTTCGTCGAGGCCGATGATTCATCAATCGGCGGCGGGGGACCTGCCATCATCCCCTGCAACTGGCTGCAGCATTTCGAGAACGTGGTCGACCCCTATCATGTGCCAGTGCTGCACGGCTCGTTCAGCGGCCCGCAATTCACCAACATGATGGCCTGGATGCCCGAGGTGAAATTCGAGATGTCGTCGCGCGGCGTTACCGTGCGCTCGATCCGCAAGCAGGACGACGGCAAGGTGTTCTACCGGGTGACGGAGGCCGCCCTCCCTACCCTGCGTGTCGTGCCCAATCCCCGCGTGGCGCAATTCGCGCGCGTCGAGTCAATCGGCTGGACGTTGCCGATCGACGACACCTCCTTCCGCATCTATGTGGCCGGCCGGGTGAAGAAACCCGGCGACATCGGCCGCATGCGCTCGAAATTCAACGGCAAGTTCTGGTGGGACATGACCGAGGAAGAGCACCAGCGCTTCCCCGGCGATTACGAGGCGCAGGTCGGCCAGGGCCCCGTGACGCAGCATTCCGAAGAGCATTTCGGACAGAGCGATCGCGGTATTCTGATGGTGCGGCGGATGCTGACCGAGCAGCTCGAAGCGCTCGCCGCCGGCCGCGACCCCATCGGCGTGTCGTTTGATGCAGGCGCCAAGCCGGTTGAATTCGAAGCCGGCAATTTCATTCGCGACGCGTAAGCCTCGGCCCTTAAACAAGAACATCAGGGGGAAACATGGTCGATCTGGCGCCGCAGGCGGCCGCGACCGGGCAAGCAGAAGCCGCGCCTTCGGCCAAGCGATATTACGTGCTCGGCATCCTCACTTTGGTCTATGCCCTGAATTTCCTCGATCGCACCATCTTCAATGTCCTGATCGAGCCGATCAAGAAGGAGTTTGCGCTCAGCGACACCACGATGGGCCTGCTCGCGGGCTTCGGCTTCGTGCTGTTCTACTCGCTGCTCGGCATCCCGATCGCCCGCATCGCCGACCGCGTCAACCGCCGCAACATCGTGGCGCTCGCATTCGCGTTCTGGAGCGCGATGACGTTTCTGTGCGGCATGGCGTCGAGCGTGACAACGCTGGCGCTGGCGCGGATCGGGGTCGGCCTCGGCGAATCCGCCGGTACGCCGGCTTCGCAATCGCTGGTCGCCGATCTCTTTGACAAGAACGAGCGCCCGCGCGCGCTCGGCATCTACGCCATTGGCACCTATCTCGGCGTCTTCATGGGCTTTTTTCTCGGCGGCTGGGTCAACCAGCACTATGGCTGGCGAATGGCGTTCTTCTCCTGCGGCCTGCCCGGCGTCGCACTTGCCGCGATCCTCTGGCTGACGATCCCGGAGCCGAAGCGCGGTGCGATGGCGGAACGCTTTGTGCCGGAAGCGCTCGGGCCGACCTTGCGCTTTCTTTTCACCCAGCCGAGCTTTGTGATCGTGCTGATCGGCTTCTGCCTGACCACCTACACCAATTACGCCACCGCCGCCTGGATCCCGCCCTTCCTGGCGCGCGTGCACCATCTCTCCAGCGCCGAGATCGGCACCTATGCCGGCACCTTCAAGGGCCTCGCCGGCATGGCCGGCACCCTGGTCGGCGGCGTGGTGGTGGCCGCCATCAGCAGACGCGACGACCGCTGGAAATTGTGGGCGCCGGCGATCATGTCGGGCCTTGCGGGCCCCGTGTTTGCGGTCTGCATGCTCACGCATGACTTCGCGACCATGATCGCGGCGCTGGCGCTCACCTCGTTCATGGTCGGCTTTCATCTCGGCCCGATCTTCGCCATCGCGCAGACCGTGGCGCGGTCCAGCATGCGGGCGCTGGCGTCGGCCTTCGTGCTTCTGACCGCGACCTGCTTCGGCCAAGGCGTCGGGCCGCTGGCCGTCGGCATGATCAACGACGCGCTCAAGGACGACTACGGCAACGACGCCGTACGCTATTCGCTGCTGTCGGCCGCGGTCACGACCATGCTCGGTGCCCTGCTCTTCGTGTGGGCCGCGCGCTTCATCCGCGCCGATATCAAGCGGACGGCCTAGCTTGCATCAGGCCTCGATGAACGCGAGCAGGTCTGCCAGCAAGCGCTCGCTGTGGGTCAGCGGAAGCCCGTGCGGCGCGCCTTCATAAATCTTCAGCTCGCTGTCCTTGATCAGCCTGGCCGTCTTGGCGCCTGTAAGCTCAAGCGGCGCGCTGGCGTCCTTGTCGCCCTGCACGATCAGCGTGGGACAATCGATCTTCGTCGCCGCCGTGCGCAGATCGGCGAAGGAGATCGTCTTGCCGCACGCCAGCGCCACTGGCAGCGGCACGCTCAGCATCATCTCCATGATCCATGACCGCACGATCTGCGGCGTGTCCGGCACGAAGAACGACGCTTCGTTGTCAGCGAGCCACTTTGGATAGTTTCTGGCGATCTCCTCGTTCTGCGCATCGACGGCAACTTTGGGAACCGCGTCGGGATTGTCCCCGGTCTGCACCAGGAACGGCGTGGTCGGCGCGACCAGAACCAGCTTCGAAATGCGATCCGAACCGTAGCGCGCGAGATAATTGACGGCCTCGATCGATCCCATGGAATAGGCGACCAGCGTGACGTCATTGAGGTCGCGCTGCTCGATGACGTCGGCGACGTCAGCCGTGAGCGTCTCCAAATCGTATCCCGTCATCGGCATGTCGGACCGGCCGTGCCCGCGCCGGTCGGGCGCGACGCAACGATAGCCCCTGGCGTTGAGGGCAACGATGTAGTTGCCCCAGATGCTGGCGTCGAAGGTCCAGGCAGCAAGGAAAACGACCGGCCGCCCGCCTCCCCAGTCCTGCACGAAAAGCGAGGTACCATCGCGCGCCGTGACGTGGGTCGGACGCAGCGCCCGCGGCGCGGTCTGAACAGCTTCGAGGACGTTTCGACGATTCATGGCACATCTCCCAGATAGATCGATCGGCAACGTCGTCGCGGCCGATGATCCATCATGACCAAGGGAGATCGCGTCTGCGATTACGCGAGAGGTAATGCTGCGAGCTATGTTCGAAATGCCTCCTTTAAGTCGTCACGTCAGCTTGCCCGTGTATTTCTCCAGCGCGCTCCACGCCTCCTCGCCATAGGTCTTCTGCCACTGACCGTAGAAGCCGGTTTTCACCAGCGCGGCGCGGAATTGCACGGGATCGGGCTTGCTGAACACCATGCCCTTCCCGATGAGCTCGGCCTGCAGCGAGCGGTCCATGTTCACAAGATCGGCGCGCTCCTTGACGGCGGCCGCATCAAAACTCTCGTTCATGATCGCGAGCAGGTCCGGCGGCAGGCCAGCCAGCGCCTTGCGGTTGCCGAGAACCCAATAACCGCTCCAGCAATGGTTCGACAGCGCGCAGTATTTCTGCACTTCGTACATCTTGTTGGTCGAGACCTGCGCCAGCGGGTTCTCCTGCCCCTCGACAACGTGGGTCTGCAGCGCCGAATAAAGCTCGCTGACGCTGATGCTGGAGGGCAGCGCGCCAAGACCTGAGAACAGCGAGGTCAACAGCGCCGTCACGGGAACGCGGATCTTGAACCCCTTGAGATCCTCGACGCCGTTGATCTGGCGGCTCGACGATGAGGTGATCTGCCGGAAACCGTTGTCCCATTTCTTCTTCATCGGCACGATGCCTGTCTTGGTGATGGCGTCGCGGACGATGTCGCCGACGGCGCCGTCCATCGCGGCCCAGACCTGGTCGTAGGACTGGAAGGCGAAACCGACGCTCGGCAGGCCCGACAGCGGCACCAGCGTCGACAGCGTCATGGATGGCGCGATCAGCAGCTCGATGCCGCCGGCGCGAAGCTGCGACAGCATTTCGGGGTCGCCGCCAAGTTGGCTGTTCGGGAACACCGTAACGTTGATCCGGCCGGACGACCGAGCCGCGATTTCCTTGGCGGCCTCAACCGCGCGGATGCTCAGGGGGTGGTTTTCGGGTGTGTTGGTACCGAGCTTGAAGTCGAACTCGGCCGCTGCCTCGGCCCGCTTGCCGAAAATCGTGGTTACGCCCAAGGCGGAAGCCGCGCCCAGCAGACCCCGGCGGGTCATATTCATTGATTTCATTATTGTTTTTCTCCCGAGCGCCGATCGCGCCTGGGGCCAGTTTCGGCAAAAGCACCCTTCCCCGCAAGTTTTACCGCGAAATCATTGATTCCTAACCATGAAACCATTTCACGAAACCCACGAAACCAGCCTGAAACAGACGGGGCGTACTCCTCTGACCAACGAAGGGCGTCCAAGACGCCGGGAGGCTTAGATGAACCACTCCTTTCACTCCGCTGATCGTGCGACCCACCTGAAGATCGTGGTGGTGGCGCTGGTGGCTGGTATCGCGGTCGCCGCCTTCGGCATCACGACCCGCAGCAATGTCGACTACACTCAGGCCGCCCATGTCGTTAAGGCCGGCAAGCCGGTGGTATTGACGAGCACGGACACTTCGGCGGTCCGCTAGAGACCCATTTCGCGATTTGCATGAAAATGGCCGCCTTCGGGCGGCCTTTTTGCTTTGGTGCTACGCCGGCGAGGAACTGGATGACATCTCGATGGCGGCGCAATTTTTGCGGTGGGCCAGAGCGCAGTCTTCGTCGCGCGAGATGTCGGCCAGCTTGTTCAAAAGCAGGTAGCCAAGCACAAGCGCCGCAGCGACAAGCGCCAGGATCAGCGCCAGCACGGGTCCGGGAATCGGAGGTAGCGAGTTGCGGTCGCCTCTCCCGGGGGGATTCTGTTCTTCCGATTTCATTGATGAGCGGCCTCCGGCGTAGCGGGGTTCGCGTCGATCACAATGCGACCGGGCACCCGGAGTCGGAACGCGGGGTTTGGAGGTGTCAGAACGGAAATGACGTGCTTTTCTATGTCGCTGAGGTCATTACCAAAAATGGCGCGAGAGACGGGGCTCGAACCCGCGACCTCCGGCGTGACAGGCCGGCGCTCTAACCAACTGAGCTACTCCCGCGTGATCGGGTGATCCGCAGAGAGGTGGGACTTAAAGGTGCCAACATTCCAAGTCAAGGAGATTAAAAAGCCCCTGTCACACAGGGCTTTCTGCGATTCCGATGCGAAAAACCGGCTATTTTAAAGGGAAATCCCGTAGTCAGCTCGCATCCGAATCGTCTAAGGCCTGATGCGCCTTAAGGTTCTAAGCCATTATTAACAACGAGGAGGGCCAATATGGCGAAGAAAGCAGCTGCACCGGCGACCATCACGCTGAAACACCTCGCGGCGGCCATTGCCGAGGAGCAGGAACTCTCCAAGAAGCAGGCCGAGACCATCCTCACCGACATGGTCTCCCGCATCACCAAGCACCTGAAGAAGGGCGAGCGCATCCGCATCGTCGGGCTCGGCATCCTCCAGGTCCGCAAGCGCGCCGCGCGCATGGGCCGCAATCCCGCCACCGGCGAAGCGATCCACATCAAGGCCTCGAAGAAGGTCGCCTTCCGCGCCGCCAAGGAACTGAAGGAAGCCGTCTAAGACGGCTCTTGTCCTGGTTTGAAAGCGTCATTCCGGCTGGGTCACGCGACCCCGGAATGGCGCTTTTTGCTATAGTGCCTGGGTGAAGTCAGTCGCCCTTGCTCAGGAATGCACTCGTGATTTCTGCCTTAGCGTTCAAACACACCGTGACCGAGCGCTTCCTGCGCTATGTCGTCATCGACACCCAGTCGGACGCCTCCTCGCCGACCTGCCCTTCCACCGAAAAACAAAAGGATCTGGGCCGCCTGCTCGCGGCCGAATTGCAGGCCATAGGCCTTACCGACGCGCATCTCGACGAGCACGGCTATGTCTATGCGACGATCCCGGCGAACACGGCGAAGAAGGTGCCTGTGATCTGCTTCTGCTCGCACATGGACACCTCGCCCGATTGCACCGGCAAGAATGTCAGGCCCCAGATCGTCAAGAACTATCGCGGCGGCGACATCGCCCTGCCCGCCGATCCGGCCCAGGTGATCCGCGTCGCCGAGCATCCCGAACTGAATAACCAGATCGGCAACGACATCATCACCACCGACGGCACCACGCTGCTCGGTGCCGACAACAAGGCCGGCATCGCCGAGATTATGGATGCCGCACATTTCCTGATCCAGAATCCGCAGGTGAAGCACGGCACCATCAAGATCCTGTTCACGCCCGACGAGGAGATCGGCCGCGGCGTCGACAAGGTGAACTTGAAAAAACTCGGCGCCGATTTCGCCTATACCATCGATGGCGAGACCGCCGGCCATATCGAGGACGAAACCTTCTCCGCCGACGGCGCCACCGTTACCATCGAAGGCGTCTCGACCCATCCGGGCTTTGCCAAGGGCAAGATGGAGCACGCGATGAAGATCGCAGCCGCGATCATCGACCGGCTTCCGAAAAATACCTGCTCGCCGGAAACGACCGAGGGCAAGGAAGGCTTCCTGCATCCGATCGGCATTGCCGGCGCGCTGGAGCAGACGACGATCGGCTTCATCGTCCGCGATTTCAACGATGAAGGCCTCAAGGAAAAAGAGGCGCTGCTGCAGACCATCGTCAAGGCTGTGATGAAGGACTATCCGCGCTCGACCTGGCGGATGGAAGTCAAGGAGCAATACCGCAACATGAAGCGGGTGATCGATGCACACCCGCAAATCGTCGACTATGCGGTCGAAGCCATCCGTCGCGCCGGCCTGGAGCCGGTACGAAGCTCGATTCGCGGCGGCACTGACGGCTCGCGGCTGTCCTTCATGGGACTGCCCTGCCCTAATATCTTTGCCGGCGAGCACGCCTTCCACTCCCGCCTGGAATGGGTGAGCCGGCAGGATATGGAAAAGGCGGTGCAGACCATCGTGCATCTCGCGACGATCTGGGAAGAGCGGGCTTAATCCTTAAGACGCCCGCGCTGTCACGATCCAGATCGATCCCGGCAACGGCACGCTGTCGCCGCGTACAAACGGGACGAGCATCTCCCGCACCGATTTTGCGGCAGCCGCGCGCGTCTCCGGCGGATGCCCGTCGAGCGCCCGGCTTCCTGGGCCGATCTGCATCGCCGCCTGCACTGCAGCGTCGAGCCCGCGACCGATCGCGATATCGAACGAGAGCCCGACCGGCTCCATCTCTATCCCTTTGAAGCCGGCTTCGCCGAGAATGCGGTGGACGCGCTGTTCCGACGCGAATGCGAAGGGACCGGGATCCTCGGGGCCCTGCGGCGGCAATTTCGGCACATGCTGATAGATCGCCTGCAGTGGCGCCATCATCCAGGGATTTTCGCGCGGCTCGCGCCAGCAGGCGAAAGCCATGCGCCCCGATGGGCGCAGCGCCCGGCGCAGATTGGAAAACGAGACCGCAGGCTCGGCAAAGAACATCACACCGAAGCGTGAGACCAAGAGATCAAAGCTCCCGGGGTCGAACGGATAGACGGTTGCATCCGCCAGCACGAAATCGACCGGCAGCCCCTCCGACGCTCCCTTCGGCGCGAGCTGCCGCGCGCGAGCCAGCATCGGCCCGGAGATGTCGACGCCGAGCACAAATCCCGTGGGCGCCACGCGGCTCGCGAGCGCGATGCTGGTGCCGCCGCATCCACAGCCGACATCGATGATACGCTCGCCGGCGCGAGGCACGGCGCGATCGATCACCGCTTGCGTGACCGGCGCCAGCAGCACGTCCTGCTCGGCCTGACGGTCGGTCCAGCGCTGGCCGTTCGGCCCGTTCCAGTAGGCGATCTGATCGGCGTTTCGGTCATGTCCTATGGGAGTGTCCATGGACGGCAGGCTATCGCGTCCGACGTCACGGGTAAATTAGCGTGCACCAATCACATCAAAATTGATCGACCGGATAAACCGCCCCGCAGCGACCTCTGATGCAGAATGGCGTCTTGTGGTGGCCACTGGAAACGAGTTCGCGGTCATGCAGTATCCCCGATTGTACCCGCGCCAGCGGCCCCAGGGCCGGCTGTCGAGCGTCGCGAAGATATTCGTTGAGCCGAAGGCACCCGTGATCGAATGCATCCTCGTCGATTACTCGGCGGGCGGAGCCTGTCTGCAGCTGGAAAAACTCGTCGCACTGCCGGAGCGTTTCGAGTTGATCTACGGCACGACGCGCAAGCGCTGCCGCGTGGTGTGGAAACGCGGCATGCGCATGGGCGTCACGTTCTAGCGCCGACAAACCCGCCCCTTCGAGGCGGGGTCTTTGTTCTCAGCGGCCGGTGGGGCTACTTGGGCCGACGGTCGATCCGCTGGGCGAGCTGTTGATAAAGCTGTTGCCCGAGGGATTGCGCGCGCTGTTGGCGCCTGCCGTGGCGCTGCCGGCGTTGGTATTAGCCGAGCCGCCCGCACCCGCTCCGCTCATGCCGGTTGTCGTCCCGCTCGTTGTCGATCCGGCGGAAGCGCCGCCCGTGGAGCCGCTGCCCTGCGCGAAAGCGGCGCTGCTTGCCAATGCGAGCGCGGCCGCCAAGCCAATTGTTGCCAATCTCATCGATGTATCTCCTCCTCTTCGTCTTTCAGACGAGGGACAAACGGCTGCACCGCTATACGTTCCTACCCTCGCGAAAACGTTGAATGAACGCCGCCGCGCCGCCGGGTTCCGTGAACGAAAAGGCTGGCTTGCCTAGCCGAAGCTCGCGAAGCGAGCGAAGGCTGGTGGGCGGTGAGAGGATCGAACTCCCGACCAATGGTGTGTAAAACCAGTGCTCTACCGCTGAGCTAACCGCCCGTATTTGTCGGCGCGCACTCCTTAGCCCCAGTCTGCCCGTTCATGCAAGGTCGATGGGTTCCCTATTCGGTCTGAAGACCCGGCAAGGCTTTGAGGTCACTGATCCAGGGCGCGGCGGAGCGGCACCAGATCTGTCGCGCGGGCCTCAGCTCTGCGCGCTGGCGGATGCTGCCCCATCGGATTCCCCAATCGTCCGGCCCGCCCTCTCCGCTCGTGAACAGCGGCGAGCCGCATTCGTCACAAAAATGCTGAAACCGCGTGAGGCCGTTGTCGCCCGTCTTCGCGTAAACCTTGGGCGGCTTGCCCGTCAGTCTCACCGCCTCGGTCGAGCAGATTACCGTCACCCGATAGGGTGAGCCCGTCAGCGACTGGCAATCCGTGCAATGGCAAATCGTCACTTTCTGCGGATCGATGTCGGCCTCGTAAGTCACGCGGCCGCAATGGCATTGACCGTCGATTTGCATCGGCGTGCACCTCAAAAGAACTTGCACCTCAAAACGAAAACGGCGCCCGAAGGCGCCGTTTCATAACACTTAAAGCGTCGGCTCAGTGCGCCGTCAGGCCGCCGGGCGCCTCATCGGAAGCATCCGGCTTGACCGGCACCTTGGTGTCCTCTTCCCAGATGATCGCCACGGGAACGCGGACCAGCGCCCTGGCGACGACCTCGTCCAGCCGCGAGACCGGGATGATCTCCATGCCGCCCTTGATCGCATCGGAAATCTCCGTGAGATCCTTGGCGTTGTCCTCGGGGATCAGCACCGTCTTGATGCCGCCGCGGGCAGCCGCAAGCAGCTTCTCCTTCAAGCCGCCGATCGGCAGCACGCGGCCGCGCAGCGTGATCTCGCCGGTCATCGCGACATCATGGCGGACCGGGATGCCGGTCATGACCGAGATGATCGCGCTGGCCATCGCAACACCCGCCGACGGACCGTCCTTCGGGGTCGCTCCCTCCGGCACGTGGACGTGGATGTCGCGCCGATCGAACAGCGGCGGCTCGATGCCATAGACGATCGCGCGGGAGCGGACATAGGAGGCCGCTGCCGAGATCGATTCCTTCATGACGTCGCGCAGGTTGCCCGTCACCGTCATCTTGCCCTTGCCGGGCATCATGACGCCTTCGATGGTGAGCAGCTCGCCGCCGACATCAGTCCAGGCCAGACCGGTGACGATACCGACCTGGTCCTCGTCGTCGATCTCGCCGAAGCGGTACTTCGGCACGCCGAGGAACTCTTCCAGAGTCTTCTCGGTGACCTTGACCGACTTCTTCTTGGAGATCATCAGCTCCTTCACGGCCTTGCGGGCCAGTGTCGAAAGCTCACGCTCGAGGTTACGCACGCCCGCTTCGCGGGTGTAGCGACGGATCATCAACAGCAACGCGTCGTCGTCGATCGACCATTCCTTCGAATCCAGGCCGTGCTTGGACAGCGCGTTCGGGATCAGATGCTTGCGCGCGATCTCGACCTTCTCGTTCTCGGTGTAGCCCGCGATCCGGATGATCTCCATGCGGTCCATCAACGGGCCCGGAATATTCAACGTATTCGCGGTCGTGATGAACATGACATTGGAGAGATCGTAGTCGACCTCGAGATAGTGGTCGTTGAAGGTCGAGTTCTGCTCGGGGTCCAGGACCTCAAGCAGCGCCGAGGACGGATCGCCGCGGAAATCGGCGCCCATCTTGTCGATCTCGTCCAGCAGGAACAGCGGATTGGA
>DATHMA010000255.1:0-6389 GCA_035487555.1 Bradyrhizobium sp.
AGGGCTCGCGACCGCGGCCTATCTTGGACTCGCGCTGGGCAAGCCACTGTTGCTGGAGGGTGCGCCGGGTGTCGGCAAGACCGAGGCCGCAAAGGCGATCGCCGCGGTGCTCGGCCGCAGGTTGATCCGCCTGCAATGCTATGAGGGCATCGACGCCTCCGCCGCACTCTATGAGTGGAACTATCCGCGCCAGATGCTGGCGATCCGGCAGGCCGGCGAGGAGAGCATCGACATTTATGGCGAGGCGTTCCTGATCGAGCGGCCGATGCTTGCCGCCTTGCGCGCGCCGGATTCGGCGGTGTTGCTGATCGATGAAATCGATCGCGCCGACCAGGAGTTCGAGGCCTTCCTGCTCGAATTCCTGTCCGACTTCCAGATTTCTATTCCCGAGCGCGGCACGGTCCGGGCGGCGGAGCGGCCGGTCGTGGTGTTGACCTCGAACCGCACACGCGATCTGCACGAAGCGTTACGGCGGCGCTGTGTCTATCACTGGATCGATTACCCCACTGCTGAGCGTGAGGCGCGCATCGTGATGATGCGGGCGTCCAGCGTCGCCGAGCAGACGGCGCGCGCGGTCGTTGCCGCCGTGGGCAAGCTGAGACGCGAGCCGCTCAGCAAGGCACCCGGCATCGCCGAGGCGGTCGATTGGGCGGAAGCGGCAACGCTCCTGCACAAGGGCGGCGCACGCTGGCCCGACGCGTTCAAGCGCTCGATCGGCGTCGCATTGAAGGACGAGGAGGACCTTCACTTCATCTCTCCCCGCCTCGACGCGCTGATAGCGGAGGCCGCCGCGTGAGCGAGGAGCTTCAGTTACCGCGTGCGGCCCAGATCTTCATCTCCTTTGTCGCACTGCTGCGCGCGAATGGCTTTGCCGTCGCGCCGGAGCAAACCACCGCTTTCCTCGCGGCGATCGAGCTGCTGGGGCCACGCAGCCTCGAGCATATCCGCCACGCCGGGCTCGCGACGCTGGCGCCGCCGCCGGAGCGGCGCGCGACCTATGACCGGCTGTTCGACATCCACTTCCGCGGCAGCGAGGCGATCGAACGGGCCGAAGGCGAGGACGAGGAAGCCATCCGGCTGCAGGAGGAAGGCCGTGGCGAGGACGAGCCACCGCTATCAGATGAAGCCAACGAATCCGGCCTCGCCGCGGCGCGGGCGGAGGCGCTGGTGGAGCGCCGTTTCGCGCAACCGTCGACCAGCGACGCGCTACGCCGCCTCTCCCGCGAAGCGGCGGCGCGCCTGCCTCGGCGCCGCGGCCATCGCCGCATGCGCGCCCGTCGCGGTCCCTTTGCCGATCTGCGTCGCACCCTGCGCGAGAGCGTCCGTAATGACGGAGAGGTGTTGCGGCTCGGTCGGCTGCGGCGGCGCACGCGGCCTCGGAAACTGCTGCTGCTGATCGACGTCTCCGGCTCGATGAAAGCCCGCACCGAGGAAAACCTGAAGCTCGCGCACGCGTTGCTGCAGGCGGTCGGCCACGCCGAGGTGTTCACCTTCGGCACCCGGCTCACCCGGGTCACCCGGCCGCTGCGGCTCAAGCGGCGAGAGCAGGCGCTGAACGCCGCCGCGCATCTGGTCAGTGACTGGGACGGCGGAACCCGGATCGGAGACGCACTGCAAGCGTTTCTGGCAGTGCCGCGCTTTGGCGGCTATGCGCGCGGTGCTGCCGTCATCATCGTGTCCGACGGGCTCGAGCGCGGTGATGTTTCCGCATTGCGCGACGCCGTTGCCAAACTATCGCGCCGCGCATGGCGGGTCAGCTGGCTGACGCCGCTCGCGAGCGGTCCCGGCTTCCGGCCACAAACCGAGGCACTGATCGCGATCCAGCGCTATGTCGATGATCTCGTCGACGGCGGCTCGAGTGCTGCGGTTGTCTCGCATCTGTTGTCGCTTGGAACAAGGAGAGCCGCGTGAGCGAGTTCGTCGACGCGCATCATCATATCTGGCGTCAGGCGGACCTGCCCTGGCTGACCGGACCGATGCAGCCGCGGATTTTCGGTCCCTATGAGCCGATCCGGCGCGACTATCCGATCCAGGAATATCTCGCCGACCTCGCCGGCACAGGCGTGACCAAGTCGGTCTATGTGCAGACCAACTGGGCCAATGATCGCTTTGAAGGGGAAACGGCCTGGGTGCAGCAGACCGCGAACGAACATGGCTGGCCGCACGCCATCGTCGCCTTTGCGGATTTCAATGTCGACGACGTGCGGCCGCAGCTTGATCGTCTCGCCAAATATCCGCTGGTACGCGGCGTTCGCATGCAGCTGCACTGGCACGAGAACCCGCTCTATCGCTTTGCCACGCGGCCGGACCTTTGTGCCGATCCGAAACTCCGTCGCAACATCGCTCGACTCGCCGATTATTCTTGGAGTTTTGACCTGCAGGTATTCGCGCCGCAGATGGCTGATGCGGCCGGCCTGGCCAAGGCCTGCCCGGACGTGACGTTCATCCTGCAGCACGCCGGCATGCTGGAAGACCTATCGCCCGACGGCCGAGCGGCCTGGCACGCCGGCATGGCAACACTCGCGAAATGCCCAAACGTCGCCTCCAAGCTTTCCGGCCTGGGCACGTTCGTTCACCGCAACGCTGGCGCGCATATCGCCGAAATCCTCAGCAACACGGTTGCGCTGTTCGGCGCCGAACGCTGCCTGTTCGGCTCTAATTTTCCGATCGAGAAACTCTGGACGACCTATCGCGACCTCGTGAACGCCCATCGCGGCGCCGCGGCATCGTTTCAACCTGAGCAACGCGATGCGATCTTCGGGGGCACCGCCACACGCGTTTATCGCCTCAAATCATAAGAAATCGAGCCGGGAGGAAATCATGCCGTTGGAAATCAAGATTCTGGACTATGGCGATATCGAGCTGGAATCGAGCTTTCTCGTGCTGGGCCGCGACTGCGGCCGCACCCGCCGCGTCCTAACCCTCGGCTTCCTCATCCTCGGCGGTCCCTATCCCGTCGTGGTCGACACCGGCTACCGCTCCAACCAGATCATGGAGACGCTGGGTATGCGGGGCCTGCAATTCCACGAGAACATGATCGAGAACCAGCTGATGCGTCATGGCGTGCGCATGGGAGACGTGCGCTTCGTCTGCCACACCCATCTGCATATCGATCACGCCGGCAAGGACGATCTGTTTCCGATGAACACCACCGTGGTGTTGAATCGCAAAGAGCTCGAATATTCTGTCTCCGGGTTGATGCACCCGCAATATCCGGCGCCCGACATCAAGCACCTGGTAGACCGCCTGCACACCAAGAGCGCGCTGCGCTTTCTCGACCTCGAGATCACGGGGCCTGTCGAATTGATGGCGGGCGTCTATTGCGAGGCTGCCAACGCGCACACCGAAGGCTCGATGAACATCCATGTTCATACCGCCGACGGCATCGCCACCATCTGCGGCGACGTGATCTACGATTTCAACGACCAGATCGTCACGCCGTTCAACGAAATCCACGACGCCGAGCCGCGGACTACAGGCAATCACGGCACCAGCAAGCGAGCCGAGAAAGCCGCGATCAAGAAGCTGCTCTCGAGCTCGCGCTATTTACTGCCGGTCCACGACCGGCCGGCCAAGATCGAGGGCGGCAATGTGATCGGCCGCCTCCATGACCAGGTGCCTGGTCCGGTGGTGCAATCGTTGCCCCAGCGCAACTGGTTCCCGGCCTGAACACGAGAAAGGCGCCATGACCCACGTAACCCTGCGAAGCGAATTCGAAAGCCTGATCGACCCCTACGCACCGGTCGGTCAAGTCGGCACCGGCTTCGACTTCACCGAGGGACCGATCTGGCATCCGACCCTGCATTACCTCCTGTTCTCGGACATGCCGGGGGATGTACGCCGACGCTGGGACGCGCGGCGCGGCGTCGTCGAGGTCAAGCGTCCGTCGAACAAATGCAACGGCATGACCTATGACGCCGAGCTCAACCTGATCGTCTGCGAGCACGCGACATCGTCCCTGATCCGCGAACGCCCCGATGGAAGACGCGAGGTCATCGCCTCGCATTTCGAAAACCAGGAGCTGAATAGCCCGAATGATGTCTGCGTGCATTCGAGCGGTGCGATCTATTTTTCCGATCCCTGGTATGGGCGCATGCCGGTCTATGGCGTGGAACGTCCGCGCCAGCTCGGCTTCCAGGGCATCTATCGCGTTCCGCCCGGCGGCGGTGCGCCGAAATTGCAGGTTGATCGCTATCTGTTCGAGCAGCCGAACGGCCTATGCTTCTCGCCGGACGAGCGCACGCTTTATGTCAACGACACCGTGCAGACATTGATCCGCGCGTTCGACGTCGATACTGACGGTTCACTGTCTGCTCCACGCGTGCTCGCAAGCGGAATCCGCTCAGAGCTCGAGGCGGGCGTGCCCGACGGCATGAAATGCGACCAGCGCGGCAATATCTGGGTGACCGCGCCGGGTGGCGTCTGGGTGTATTCGGCTGCGGGCGAATTGCTCGGCCGTGTGCGCGCACCCGAGGCTGTCGCCAATCTCGCTTGGGGCGGCCCCGATTTTCGCACGCTCTATCTGACTGCAACCCACTCGGTGTACGCGATTCCGACCAGGGTCGGCCCGCGTCACGAGCCCTACATGAATGTGCGGCCAGCAGCAGCTTCGTCCGTCACGGCGTCCGCGTCTCCGGCGGCCGCACCCGTCCTGTCCGGTCAGGACATGCAGATCGACCCACGTCGCTGCGCCATGATTATCCAGGATCTGCAGAACGATGTGATCATGGATGGCGGCGCCTTTGCCGAGTCCGGCGCGCCCGCGCATGCCAAACAGCAGCGGGTGATCGAGAACGTGCAGCGCCTCGCTGCCGTCGCGCGCGCCCGCGGCGTCGTCATCATCCATGTCTGGTTCATCGTAGAGCCCGGCGCGCCCGGTGTTACGCTGAACGCACCGCTGTTCGAAGGGTTGGTCGACAGCAAGGCGATGGTACGCGGCAGCTGGGGCGCAGCGCCGGTACCGGGACTCGAACCCCAGTCCGGCGATTTTATCGTCGAGAAGATGCGGATGAGTGCCTGGGAGGGCACGCGGCTCGAGACCATCCTGAAGGCGACCGGGCGCGATATGATCATCAATACCGGCGCCTGGACCAACATGTCGGTCGAGCACACCGCGCGCACCGGTGCGGACAAGGGTTATTTCATGATCGTGCCGGAAGATTGCTGCTCGACCATGAATGCCGACTGGCACAATGCCTCGATCAACTTCGCGCTTCAAAATGTTTCCGTCGTGACCAACGCCGACGCCGTGTTGAAGGCGCTCGGCTGACAGGGCTCACCATGCCCAAGCTCTTTCATCTGAACTGCTCGCCGCGCGCCGACTCAGAGTCCGCCGCCGGCGCGCGCGTGTTTCTTGACGGGTTTCGTAAAGCACGGCCGGATTGGGATATCGACGTGATGAATCTCTGGCGGGATCATTTGCCGGAGTTCGATGGGTATGTGCTGGAGGCCAAATATGCCCGCATGAGCGGGCGGGCCTTCACCGACTCGCAACGGGACGCGTTCGCTGTGGCAGAACGCATCGCGATCCGGCTCGCTCTGGCCGATCGGGTGTTGATCTCGACGCCGATGTGGAACTTCAGCATTCCCTACAAGCTGAAACAGTGGTTCGATGTCATCGTGCAGCCTGGGCTGACCTTCCGCTTCGATCCGGCGACCGGCTATCAGCCGCTGCTCAGGGACCGGCCGACCATCGTGATCATCGCCAGCGGCGGTGACTTCGTCACCGGCATGAACCGTGGCCGCACCGACATGGCGACGCCCTATTTGCGTGAGGCGTTGCGCTTCATCGGCGTCAGCAATGTGCGGTTTGTGCCGATCGGGCCGACGACCGGTCCGGCCGAGCCGATCTGGGCTGCGAGGAAGGCCGCGCATCGCCGACTGGGCGAGTTGGCGGGGCGGTTCTGATGCGTTCGTTGCGTTTCGATCAGGTTGCTCCTGGTGCGAAACTGATGCGGGATGATTGCCCGGTCAGAGTACGAGCCTCTTCGCGCATCGCCCATGGGTGGCGAAAGAATGCGCCGAGGAGGGGATCCATGTCGGTCATGTCGTCGTCGACGGCGCGATCGCGGGAGATAAAATCTTCCAGCGCTTCCCCGACGCGGCCAGTCGAGAAGAAAGCCTGACCAGCATCGGAATCGTGGTCGGGTGGAACGTGAGGCGATAGGTTGACCGGGGTTATAAGGGAGCGATTGGAGACGAAACATATCGGCTCTGGCGCGGTCACCCGTTCCCTGCGACCAGTCCGTCTTCGCTTTCGCTGCGCTCCAGCTACGCCGGACACGCTCCGCCCCTTCGACCTCCACGCGGCTGTGCCACGCGAAGCCCGAAGGGCGAAGCGTGGTGGGCCCGGCAGGACTCGAACCTGCAACCAGACCGTTATGAGCGGC
>DATHMA010000256.1:0-4386 GCA_035487555.1 Bradyrhizobium sp.
TTCGCGCCCGCTGCGGTCAGCGCATCGGCGGTGGCGACGACGGAGTCGCCATCATCGGCAATCAGAAGCGCGTCGGCCTGGCCAAGCTGCTGCGCCACATTGCGCGCCGGCGTGGCGCGATCGGCGCCATATTTCTCGAAGGCGACGACGCGGCCGCCGCGGCGGCTCACCGCCGTCTTGAACGAGGCCTCGACCACATTGCCATACGCATTGTCCGGCAACAGCGCCGCGAAGGATTTTTTGCCGATGCTCGCGGAATATTCGACGATGCGGCTGACGTCGGATTCCGGCAGGAAGCTCAGGAGATAGACCCCGCGGCTGGCAATGCTCGAATCGGTCGAGAAGGCAATCACGGAAATGTTTCGGGCGCGCGCCACTTGCGCGACTGAAGGCACCGACAGTGCAAACAGCGGCCCCAGGATGATCTCCGCGCCTTCGCTAACCGCCTGCTGCGCGCCTTGCTGGGCCCCTTGCGGGCTGCCGCCGTCGTCCTTGACCAGAAGCTGGATGTTCGGGTTCTGGAATTCCGCGAGCGCCATCTCGGCGGCGTTCTTCATCGATTGCGCGGCGAGGCCGGCATTGCCCGTCGCCGACATCGGCAGGATCAAGCCGACCTTGACCTGGCCGTTGCCGATCGCGGTGGGCTGCTGGGCGGGTCCTGCCGGTGCCGTCGGTTGCTCCGGGCCCGAGAACGGATTGGAGAACTGGCTGAGGCTCTGCTGCACACCGGCGCAGGCGGAGAGCAGCGGCGCACCCAGCAACAGGCCAAGCGCCGTCCGGCGGGTCGCGCTCACCTTAAGCGAACCCGTGAACTCAGACTTCGGTTTTTGCGGGCCCAGCATTGCATCTCTTCGCTTGACCGGCCGCGATCGGCCGGTACTCCCCCCTGGCAAAAGATTGGGAGGGCGGATTCAGGCATATTGTCGGCGAATAGTTAACCAAAACAAAAGGATTATGGCCCCGCCGCTGGCCCATGAGACGGCTTCATTGCCGCCGTACGCCTCTTCGTCCTGGCATGTAGCGCCGAGGCGATCTCCCCTCTAAGTTAGGCATTATGCGCGCAAAAACAGCCCCGATAAATACCGAAGGCCGCACGGAACCCGCCCGTCACTTCACGGTCGGCGGCCATGTTTTGACCGCAGCGAAGGCGGCGGCGGGGCTTCATCTTGTCGCGACGCCCATCGGCAATCTTGGCGACATTACGCTGCGCGCGCTGCAGACGCTGGCCGGCGTCGACCTGATCGCCTGCGAGGACACACGAATCACGCGACGGCTGACCGAGCGGTACAACATCACCGCGGAGCTGACGCCGTACCACGAGCACAATGCCGCGACCGCCCGGCCGAAGCTTCTGGCGCATCTCGCGCAAGGTGGTTCGATCGCACTGGTGTCCGATGCCGGCACGCCGTTGATTTCCGACCCCGGCTACAAGCTCGTGCGCGAAGCCTGTGCCGCCGGACACGTCGTCAACGCGCTGCCGGGGCCGTCGTCGGTGCTGACGGCATTGTCGGTCGCGGCGCTGCCGACCGACCGGTTTTTCTTCGAAGGTTTTTTGCCGGCCAAGGAGACCGCGCGCCGGGCGCGTCTCGCCGAGCTCGCGCGGATCGACGCGACACTGGTGCTGTTCGAATCCGGCAACCGGGTGCAGGACACGCTGCACGATCTCGCTGACGCGATGGGCATGCGCGACGCCGCGATCTGCCGCGAGCTCACCAAACTGCACGAGGAAATTTTGCGCGCGACACTCGGCGAGTTGTCGGCCCAAGCGGACACGCTCGAGACCCGCGGCGAGTTCGTGCTGGTGATCGGACCGCCGGCAGCCGATGCGCAAGTGCTGACATCAGAGGCGCTGGACGATCTCCTGCGCGAGCAACTCAACCATCACAGCGTCAAGGATGCGGTCGCGCATGCGGTCGAGCTCTCTGGCCGGCCACGCCGCCAGGTCTATGCCCGCGCGCTCGAGCTCGCCAAGCAGGTCAAGGGTGATGGCTAAATCTGAAACCAGGACTGACACGCCGGACAAGCAAGCGGCGCCCGAGCGCGTTGCCGCCTTCCAGACCGGCCTTTCCGCCGAAAGCCGCGCCGCCGCCCTGCTGATGGCCAAAGGCTATCGCATCCTGGCCAAACGCTTCCGCACCCCGCATGGCGAGATCGACCTCGTCGCCAAACGGCGCAACCTGATCGCCTTCATCGAGGTCAAGGCTCGCGCCAGCCTGGATGAGGCCGCCTATGCGGTGACGCCGCGCCAGCAGGCACGCATCATCAACGCGGCCCAGGCCTGGCTCGCCGCGCATCCTGATCATGCCGAATTGGAGCTGCGATTTGACGCAATCCTGATTGCGCCGCGGCGCCTGCCGCGCCATCTGTTAGCAGCCTTCGATGCCTCGCCGTAACGCTTCCCTCGAGAACCGGGTCTTCCCATGAAATTGAACGTCGCCGTCCAGATGGACCCCATCGCGCGCATCAATATCCGCGGTGATTCCACCTTCGCGCTGCTGCTGGAGGCGCAAAAGCGCGGCCATGGCCTGTCCTATTACACGCCGGACAAGCTCTCGCTGGTCGGCAGCGAGGTGTTCGCCCCGGTCCAGCTTCTCACCGTGCGCGACGAGCAGGGCAATCACTTTACCCTCGGCGAGCCCCGGCGCGAGCAGCTCTCATCCTTCGACGTCGTGCTGCTGCGGCAGGACCCGCCCTTCGACCTCGCCTATATCACCTCGACGCATTTCCTGGAGCGCATCCATCCGAAGACGCTGGTGGTGAACAACCCGGCTGCCGTGCGTAACGCGCCGGAAAAGCTGTTCGTGATGGATTTCCCGCAATTGATGCCGCCGACCCTGATCTCGCGCGATCTCGACGAGATCAACGCCTTCCGCGACACCCACGGCGCCGTCGTCATGAAGCCGCTGCACGGCCATGGCGGCGCGGCTGTGTTCCGCGTCATGCCGCAGGACATGAATTTCGGCTCGCTGTACGACATGTTCTCGGTGACCTTCAAGGAGCCCTGGGTGATCCAGCGCTTCCTCCCCGAGGTGAAGCATGGCGACAAGCGCATCATCCTGGTCGACGGCGAGTTCGCTGGCGCCGTCAATCGCGTGCCGGCGGCGGACGATCTCCGCTCCAACATGGTGCGCGGCGGTGCAGCGCAAGCGACCGATCTCACGCCGCGCGAGCGCGAAATCTGCAACACGCTGGGCCCGGAGCTGAAGAAGCGCGGGCTGTTGTTCGTCGGCATCGACGTGATCGATGGTAATCTCACCGAGATCAACGTGACCTCGCCGACCGGCATCCGCGCCGTCGCCCGGCTCGGTGGACCCGACATCGCCGCGAAAATCTGGGATACGATCGAGGCGAAGCGGCGCTGATCGCCGCCTCCACCAGATAGATGCTTTAAAGCGTCGCGCCTGCGGACCGATGGAGCCGCGAGGCGCCGACGGCTAACGCCGTCAATCAGTAATCATACCGAGATTCGTCCTCCGAACGATAACGCCTCGTTCACCATGACGACCAAAGCCTTGGTCGCGGCCGCGCGCCGCGGTCACGTTTCAAGGCGGATTATACCTTTGCCGCTTACTCGTGCTCATTGGGAAGGATCACTGTCCTTGCCGATCGACGTCACAGAAGTGGCCAAGGATACCGTATGCAGTGCCGCGAGAATAAACCGAATTTGCCAGCCTTCCGTGTACTCGCCACCTCGGCGGTTCTCGCGCTGGTGCTCCAGCTAGGCCCGACACAGGCAGCAGACGAACCGCATTCCGCGCCGCCGGCCACTACGGCGGCTTCCCCCGCGACGAGCACTTCGGCACCGACGTCGAACGAGCCTGCGACGATAGTCGACCCGCAAGCCGCTCCGATCGTGACATCGAGCATTCCCGTGCGGACCCGCTTCCTTCCACTGGGTGTCGGCAAATCCGTCGTGATCGACCTGCCGCGCAATGCCAAGGACGTGCTGATCGGCGATCCGAAGATCGCCAACGCCGTCATCCATTCTTCGCAGCGCGCCTACATCATCGGCATGGCTGTCGGCCAGACCAATATCGTGTTTTTCGACGCCGACGGCGGGCAGATCGCAAGCTACGACATCGCGATCAAGCGCGACCTCAACGGCGTGCGCGCCGCATTGAAGCAGTCGTTGCCGGGTGTCCAGATCGAAGGCGTCGGCGATAGCGTGGTGCTGACCGGTACGGTGGCAAGCCCGGTCGAGGCGCAGCAGGCCGGCGATATCGCCGCGCGGCTCGCCGGAGGCCCCGACAAGGTCGTGAACAGCATCGTCGTGAAGGGCCGCGATCAGGTGAGTTTGAAGGTCACCGTTGCGGAAGTGCGGCGCGACATCATCAAGCAGATGGGCATCGATCTCAGCGCCAGCATGAACTACGGCACCGCCGTCGT
>DATHMA010000257.1:0-64305 GCA_035487555.1 Bradyrhizobium sp.
ATGGGCGAGTTCGGCGCGGTCTCGGTGGTCTCGGGCCATATTCGCGGTGAGACCAATACCATGCCGCTGCTGGTCGAGATTCTCTACAACGAATATCAATTCGTCGCTTCGTTCGCGATCGCATCGCTGCTTGCCATGCTGGCGCTGATCACGTTGATCGCCAAGACCATCCTGGAACGGCATCTGGACGAAGGGAAACCGTCCCATGACCATTGAAGTCAGAAATCTCTTCAAGAGATTCGGCACGTTCGCTGCCATCGACGGCGTCGATCTCAGGGTGGCCGACGGTGAATTGCTGGCGCTGCTCGGGCCGTCCGGTTCGGGCAAGACCACGCTGTTGCGGATCATCGCCGGGCTGGACTGGCCGGATGCCGGCGAGGTGTTCTTCGACGGCGAGAATGCCTTGTTGCGCAAGGCCGGCGAACGCCATGTCGGCTTCGTGTTCCAGCATTATGCGCTGTTCCGCCACATGAGCGTGTTCGAGAATGTGGCCTTCGGCCTGCGCGTGCAGCCGCGCGCCATCCGCAAGGATGAGGCGGCCATCCGCGCCCGCGTCAAGGAACTGCTCGATCTGGTGCAGCTCGACTGGCTCGCCAACCGCTATCCGAGCCAGCTTTCCGGTGGCCAGCGCCAGCGCATCGCACTGGCCCGCGCGCTCGCGATCGAGCCGCGCATCCTCCTGCTCGACGAGCCCTTCGGCGCGCTCGATGCCAAGGTGCGCAAGGAGCTGCGGCAGTGGCTGCGTTCGCTGCACCAGGAGATCAACGTGACCTCGATCTTCGTGACCCACGACCAGGAAGAGGCGCTCGAGGTCGCCAACCGTGTCGTGGTGATGGACAAGGGGCGGATCGAACAGGTCGGTACGCCGGTCGAGGTCTATGACCGCCCGGCCAGCGCTTTCGTGCACGGCTTTATCGGAGAGTCGATCGAGCTGCCGGTGCAGGTCGGGGATGACTGCGTGCAGCTCGACGGCGAGAAGCTCGACATTGCGCCTGATGGTGCGCGACCCGGCGCTTCCAGACTATTCGTGCGACGCCACGACATGCAGATCGGCCCTGCCGGCGCTGGAGTACTTCAAGGCGAGATCGCCCATGTTCGCAGCTTCGGTCCGGTCCAGCGGGCGGAAGTCGTGCTGTCGCAGGGCAAGACGGTGATCGAGATCGACGCCCCGCGAGACCGGGAACTGAAGCCGGGCGAGATCATCGGCCTCAAACCCCGCCGGTATCGCATTTTCGCAGCCCCGGAATGAACACGGAAATTTAGTCCGCGTTCACCTTTCAGCCACGGTTGGTATGCAACAACGCCTGCTCATCTGGGGCGGGTTGTTGATGCGCAGGCTTGCGGCCGTTTTCGTAACATTATTGCTTGCAGGCTGTGCGGCCGAGGCTCCGGTGGAAACCCCGGCCATGTATGTCGACATCGGGACCCCCGGCGCGCATCTGGACCCGGTGGCGGCGGCTTCGATGATCTCGCAGTACCGCCAGAACAATGGCCTGGGCGCGGTCACGGTCGACCCCGATCTGATGGCGCTGGCGGAGGCCCAGTCCGGCGTCATGGCGGAAAAGAACAAGCTGGATCATGATGTTCGGGCGCCGCTTGCCAAGCGCCTCAGCACCGCCGGCTTTGCTGCGACCGTCGCGGTCGAAAACGTCTCGGCCGGCTATCATACACTGGCGGAAGCGTTTTCCGGCTGGCGCGACTCGCCGCCGCACAAAGCGAACATGCTGAAAAGCGGTGTCACAAAATTAGGCATAGCCGCGAGCTATGCACCCAATACCAAATACAAGGTTTTTTGGACCCTGATTTTGGCGTCTACTGACCGCAGTTGATGCGCTTGGCCCAAACTTGCGTCAGTTGTGCTGGTTGACGCCATCGTGAACTGACGCCACCGTGCATCGATTTCTATAAGCGATCGGTATCAAGACCGGTACAAAACGGATCGGCCATGACAGATCATCCCCAACCCGACGTCCCTGCGGACGCGCGCCGTGTGCTGGTGTTGCAGGGAGGTGGAGCCCTCGGCTCCTATCAGGCTGGCGCCTTCCAGGCGCTGTGCCGCAACGGCTTCGATCCGGAATGGGTCGCCGGCATCTCGATCGGCGCGATCAATGCCGCAATCATCGCCGGCAATGAGGCGGATCAGCGCGTCGACCGCCTGAAGGAATTCTGGGAGATGGTCTCGGCGCCGGTGCCGTGGAATCCCGTGCTCAAGAGCGAGAGGAGCCGCACCGTCTTCAACGAAACGTCGGCGGCGATCATCGCGACCTTCGGCGTGCCCGGCTTCTTCACCCCACGCATCCCGCCGTCGGCGATCTGGCCGGTCAACAGCGCGACGTCGCTGAGCTATTACGACACCTCGCCGCTGAAGAAGACGCTGGAGCGGCTGGTCGATTTCGACCGCATCAACGACCTCAAATGCCGTCTCTCGGTCGGCGCGGTCGGCATCACCACGGGTAATTTCCGCTATTTCGACAATGTCGAATTCAGCCGGCAGGGCAAGCGGATCGGCCCCGAGCACATCATGGCTTCCGGCGCGCTGCCGCCGGGCTTTCCCGCCATCCTGATCGACGGCGAATATTATTGGGATGGCGGCATCGCCTCCAACACGCCGCTCGATTACGTGCTGGATGCGGAGACCGATCGCGATCTCCTGATCTTCCAGGTCGATCTCTTCAGCGCCCGCGGGCCGGTGCCGGAGACGCTGCTGGAAGCGGCCGAGCGCGAAAAGGACATCCGCTTTTCCAGCCGCACCCGGATGAACACCGACAAGAACCGGCAGATCCATAACGCCCGCAGGGCCGTGCGCGACCTCATCGAGAAGCTGCCGGAGCACCTGCAAAGTGACCCGTCGGTCGACTATCTGCGCAAGGTGGCGAAGGAAAATACCGTCACCGTGGTGCACCTGATCTACAAGAGCAAGAACTACGAGACCTCCTCGAAGGACTACGACTTTTCCCATGTCGCCATGACCGAGCACTGGAATGCCGGTGTTCGTGACGTTTATTTGTCGATGCGTCACAAAGAGTGGCTAGAACGGCCGCAGTCCGGGGAAACCATGGTGACTTACGACTTGACGGGGGACGCTACCGAGACCCCCGTCGGCAAACAGGAGTGAAGGAAATATGGGAACGTTGACAGGCAAGAACGCAGTTGTGACCGGTTCAACCAGCGGCATCGGGCTTGCGTATGCGCGCGCCTTTGCGAGCGCCGGCGCCAACGTCGTGATCAACGGCTTTGGCACGCCCGCCGATATCGAGAAGGAGCGTTCCGCCATCGAGACCGACTACAAGGTCAAGGCGCTCTATTCCTCGGCCGACATGACCAAGCCCGCGGAGATCGCGGACATGATCGCGACCGGCGAAAAGACCTTCGGCTCGGTCGACATCCTCGTCAACAATGCCGGCATCCAGTTCGTCTCGCCGATCGAGGAATTCCCGATCGAGAAGTGGGACGCGATCATCGCGATCAACCTGTCGTCGGCGTTCCACGGCATCCGCGCCGCCATCCCCGGCATGAAGAAGCGTGGCTGGGGCCGCATCATCAATACCGCCTCGGCGCACTCGCTGGTGGCCTCGCCTTTCAAGTCGGCCTATGTCTCGGCCAAGCACGGCATCGCCGGCCTCACCAAGACCGCAGCCCTTGAGCTTGCGCAATTCAAGATCACCGTGAACTGCATCTCGCCCGGCTATGTCTGGACCCCGCTGGTCGAGCATCAAATCCCGGAAACGATGAAGGCGCGCAACATGACCAAGGAGCAGGTCATCAAGGACGTGCTGCTCGCGGCGCAGCCGACCAAGGAATTCGTGACCTCCGAGCAGGTCGCCGCTCTGGCGCTGTTCCTCTGCAGCGACGATGCCGCGCAGATCACCGGCTCGAACTACTCCATCGACGGCGGCTGGACCGCGGAGTAAGCGCGTCTATTCAGGAATCGTAGGGTGGGTTGAGCGCTAGCGAAACCCACCTTTTCTTTGGGCGATGGGTTTCGCTGACGCTCAACCCATCCTACGCAAGCGCCTCAATGCCCCGTGCTGCTCACCAGGGCGGCTACGGTTGACGTCGACAAATTCAACTCCTTCGACGCGATATTGCCGGCCACCACGATCAGGATGGAGGCGAGTGCGACGCGCAGCACCGTCTGCGGCACGCGCACCGCGGCGTAGCTGCCGATGATGATGCCGGGCAGCGAGCCGAGCAGCAGCACGCCCATTAAATGCCAGTCGACGGCCCCGAGCAGCCAGTGGCCGGCGCCGGCGACCAGCGTCAGCGGCACGGCATGAGCGATGTCGGAGCCGACGATCTTCGCCATCGGCAGCCGCGGATAGAGCAGCAGCAGCGCGGTGACGCCGACCGCGCCGGCGCCCACGGAAGAGATCGAGACCAGCACGCCGAGCGCCACGCCCGTGGTAACCGTCGCGACAGTGATCGTCCTGTCATCGACGCGCTCCATGCGCGAGCGGTAGCGATCCAGGATCGATTTGCGGAAGATCAGCGAGGTCGCGGTCAGCAGCAGCGCGAAGCAGAGGACCAGATTGACCAGGCTACGCTGCGATTCGCCGTCGAGCCCGAGCTGCCACATCGCCAGCAGTGTCAGAATGCTGGCGGGGATGCTGCCGCAGGCAAGCCGGATCACGGCCGGCCAGTGAATGCTGCGTGCGACGCCGTGCACCACGCTGCCGCCGGTCTTGGTCGCGGCGGCATAGAGCAGGTCGGTGCCGACGGCGGTCGAGGGATGAATGCCGAAGAGCAGAATCAAAAGCGGGGTCATCAGCGAGCCGCCGCCGACGCCGGTCATTCCGACCAGGAGGCCAACGCCGAAGCCCGATGCAACGTAAAGCGGATCGATCATGTTCACGGGGTGTTAGATTGAATCTGCGGCTATCTAAGGGCGACGCAGTTTCAGCCGCAACGCACCACGAAGAATAAGAATGATTCATTCGCAGGCGGGATTCCAGTGGTGATTTTCGCCCTTCGCAGCCGCCGAAACGGGATCTCCGTCCTGCGTACCGCTGGTTACGGAATAGGCAAATCGGAATCCTGTGCCCGGCGGCGGGCAAAACGTCCGTTGTATTTTAAGGATTATTTGCCGAAGGCCAGCACATGCAGGCCGAGCCGGCGGCGCACGATCCAGAACAAAAGTACCGTCTCGAAGGTGAGCGAGATCGAGGTCGCGGCGGCCGCGCCATGGCCGCCGAAGCGTGGCACCAGTGCCACGCACAGCACCACATTCATCACGAAGGCGAGCGCATAGGCGAGCGCGCAGATGTGCTGATGGCCGAGCATGTTGAGCAGCCGCTCGACCGGGCCGATCGCCGAGCGCACCACGAGGCCGATCGCAGCGACGAACATGATGTCGTAGCCGCCGACGAATTGCGGGCCGAACAGCCAGAGCAGCGGCTTGCCGAAAGCGAGCAGCACGATGGTCGCCGCGAGCGACGGCCAGAACGTCCAGTTGATGGCATGCGCGACATAAGCCGACAGCCGCGCCTTGTCACCAAGCGCGTTATATTCGGCGAAACGATGCGCCGTTGTTGCGGACATCGCGTAATGGATGAACGACACCAGCGCCAGCGTCTTCACCACGGCGAAATAGACGCCGACCTCCGCCGACGAGCGGAATTGCTGCAGCACCAGCACATCGGTGTAGGAGAGCAGGAGATAGAAGCTTTCGACCAGCAGGATCGGCAGCGAGATCGCGAGCCAGCCGCGGAAATCATAGGCCTTCGGTCCGGCTTCGATATGGCCGGCTAGGCGACGGTTGAGCACGATCATCTGCCCGATCATCGCGATCCACACCGCGGCCGAACTCGCGATCATCGCTGCGGTCGCGCCGAGGTCGAAGCCGAGCACAAGCGCGCCCGCCGTGAAGCCGATGATCAGGGCCTGCCGTACGATGAATTGCGGCATCAGGCCGAGCCGCATCCAATCGTGCGAGCGCGCGATGCCGTCCTGGGTGTTGGCGACGACGAAGGGCGGCAGCGTCAGGCAGCCGATATAGAGCGGCACGATTTCGCCCTGCGTCATGAACGGCGACAGCAGCTTGACGATGCCGGCCAGCAGCAGCGAGACCACGGAAGACGCCGCAAAGGTCATCCAGCGGCTGCCGGAGACGAAGCCGCGGAGCAGGGCATGGTCGCCGCTGGTGCGGTATTCCGGAATGATCTTTTGCGCGGACACTGAGATGCCGAAATCCATCATGCTGCCGAGCAGCAACACCCAGGTCCAGACATAGACATAGATGCCGTAGTCCGAGCTGCCCATCCAGCGCGCGAGCAGGATCTGGGAGAGATAGGCCATCCCCGCGCTCAGCACGCGGATGATGAAGATGGTGCCCGCAAGGCGCCGCGTCACCGAGGCTTCGCTGCTGCCGCCGGCAAGCTTCGCCCTCAGCCGTGCGAACAGGCTGCCCGGCACGGCGGTTGTCGGCTCAGCATCCATCACGGCCACGGCGGAATCCCAAAGCGATTGCCGCGCGGATGCGGCGAGGCTTCGGTCTATCAACGCTTCGTTAAGATTTGGTTCGGTGGAACATTAACGCCAGTGTCGTCATGGCGAAAGCCAGGACCCATTACCGCCGGCTTTTGTTGTTTAGGAAGCGTCGGCCAGCGTGCCTCATAGATAGCACAACGCGGTTTCGCCAGGACGACACTGAGAAGGCGACGGTGAGAATCAATTCAGATTGATATTGAACTCATAGCTCCGGTCGCCGCCGACCAGAGTCAGTTTCAGCGCGGCTCCGTCGGGATTGACGCCCGGCGGCACGCCGTCGAGCTGGAACGAGAAACGCTTCACCCCGGGCGGGGAGTGTTCGACCAGCTTCGGTACCGGCAGGCCCCAATCCGGCGTCGGTCCCTCGACAAACAGATTAACGGCGCGGTCGTCCGGCGTAACCACGTCGACCAGCACCTCGGATTTGCCCTCGCGCTTGACGTCGCGGATGGTGAGCGGGTTGGGGTCGCCGACATTGGCGGGCTTTGGAACCGTGTCGAGCGCGGCGAACAGCGCGCTGTCCTCGGTGCTGGCGACGCCGTTGAAAGCGAGCTCCGCATTCGCCTCGACGGGGATGCAGAGTTTCTCGCACACGGCATAGTTGATCTCGGCGCGCAAGGTCACCGGCTTGTCGACATTCTTGGCGACGATCCGGAGCGGCAGCACGATCTGGTCGTGATAGCCGAGCGACACGCCGCCGGCGCCGTCGTCGAATTTTTTCGGCGCCGGCCACAATACCGTCACCGCCTCGACATTGTCGGACTTCGAGAAATCGAATCGTGGCGGCACGCCGGAATCGCCGGGGGTGCGCCAATATGTCTTCCATCCCGGCTGCAGCTGAAAGGCGACGCCGCCGAGCAGCACCGCGCCGCTGCGCGAGCCCGCAAGCAGCCGCACGGCCGAATGTCCGTCCTTTTGCCAGGGCGAGGCATCCTGGGCTTGGGCTTCGACCGAAAATGAACTCGCAAACAGCGTCGCGGCAAAGCCGAGCGCTGCGCGCAGGGGAACTATGGCGTTCATGAGACGTCTTTACAGGCTGGAAGTGGCGTGAACCATTGAATTGCTTGTGAGCGCGCTGGCTGCAAAAACTTGGTCCCAAAAACTTGGCCCTAAGCTTGATTGACAGGACGGTCACCCAATATCAGGATGTAGCATGAATTGAGAGTGCTTTGCGGATGGACCCTCAAGGCAAAAGAATAGGCGACGGGCGTCGAAAAATTGCTGGCCTCGGCGATATCAAGCCCGCCGGGATTGGCGATAATTCGTCTGCGCGCGGCTACCTCGATGGCCGGCTGCTGATCGCGATGCCGGTGATGGGTGATCCGCGCTTCGAGCGCTCGGTGATCTATATGTGCGCGCATTCCGCCGACGGCGCCATGGGCATCATGGTCAATCGCCCGGCGGGCAGCATCGATTTTCCCGAGCTCCTGGTGCAGCTCAACATCATCAACAAGGCCGAGCAGATCGAGCTGCCGGAGAACGCCGAGAGCATGCAGGTGCTGCGCGGCGGGCCGGTGGAGACCGGCCGCGGCTTCGTGCTGCATTCCAGCGATTTCTTCCTCGAGAACGCCACGCTGCGCATCGACGAAGGCATCTGCCTTACCGCGACCGTCGATATCCTGAAAGCGATCGCCAAGGGTGCCGGGCCCAAGCACGCCATTCTTGCGCTCGGCTATGCCGGCTGGGCGCCGGGCCAGCTCGAAAACGAAATCCAGGGCAATGGCTGGCTGCATTGCGACGCCGACGCCGATCTCGTGTTCGGCGATGACGTCGACGAGAAATACAGCCGCGCGCTGCGCAAGATCGGGATCGATCCCGGCATGCTGTCGGGTGAGGCGGGGCACGCGTAGCTTCGCCGTCGCCGCGGGGACGGAATCGTTGCCCGGGACGACAGCGGAATAACTTACTCCGCCGCTTCCTGCGCCACCGTCGGCATGGTGCCGGCGACGGTTGCGCGGCGCATGTCGCGGGGCTGTGACTGGGCGTAGCGGCGGACGCGGTGCATGGTCTGGCGGTTGTCCCACATCACGAGGTCTTGCACGGTCCATTTATGGACATAAACGAACTCCGGCTGCGTCGCATGCTCGTTGAGGTCGCGCAGCAACAGCCGCCCCTCGGGCATGCTCATGCCGCGCACCTTGCCGGCATGCGATGACAGATACAGCGATTTCCGGCCGTGCACGGGATGGGTTCGCACCAGGCGCTGCAGCACCGGCTTGAACAGCTCCTTCTCTTCTTCAGTGTAGTCGAGGAAGCCGAGCGAGCCGCGCGAATACATCAGCGAGTGCTCGCAGATCATGTCGTCGATCTCGGCCTTGGTGTCGTCGTCGAGCGCGTCATAGGCCGCGCGCATGTCGGCGAATTCGGTGTTGCCGCCCTTCGGGTTCACCACGCGCGCCGAGAGCAACGAGAATTTGGCCGGGATCGGCCGGAACGATGAGTCCGAATGCCAGAGGCAATTGCCGAGATTGAACAGGTGCACGCGGCTGTCGGCAGCCAGCGGCTTGCCGTCCTTGCCGAGATTGGAGACGTCGTTCAGCCCGGCGGAGCCGAGGCGATAATCCCTGTCCTTGGTGATGTTGCCGCCGCGCGGATTTTCCCGCTCACCGAAATTCAGTGCAAAGGCCATCTGCTGGTCATCGGTGATGTCCTGGCCGTGGAATACCAGCACGGCATATTTGTCCATGCCGGCTTCGATCTCGGCCGCCTCGTCCTTGGTCAGCGGCTTGCGCAGATCAATGCCCGAAACCTCGCCGACAAAATGCTTGGTAAGCTGCCGGATCGCGATCGCCATTGCATTTCCTCCTGACGGCGGTTTGTCCCGCTTGATTTGCCCAAAAAGCTACTCCCGCGGCCGACGATGTCAACGCTGCGCCGGCATGGCTGACTTACGCATTGCGCGCCATCAGGCCGCCGTCGACGGCAATGACGGCGCCGGTCAGGAAGGACGCGGCGGGCAGGCACAGGCTCAGGGTCATGTGCGCGACTTCTTCGGGCTCACCGTAGCGGCCGAGTGCGGTGCGGCGCTTGGCGTAGATCGTCTTGTGCTCCTCGGGAATCCGGTCGGTGATGGCGGTGCGGATCGGGCCCGGGCAGATGCAGTTCACCGTGATGCCCTCGCGCCCCAACTCGACCGCGAGCGAGCGCGTCAGGCTCGCGACACCGCCCTTGGCGGCAGAATAGGGGCTGTGCAGCGCGGTCGCGCCAAGCGCCTCGGTGGACGCGATATTGACGATGCGCGGGCATTTCGACTTGCGCAGGTATGGCAGCGCTGCGCGGATGATGCGCGGATGCGCCGTCAGCATCACCGCGATCGCCTTCGCCCACGCCTCGTCATAGGTGGAATCATCGATCGCCGCGCGCACGGAGATACCGGCGTTGTTGACGATGATGTCGAGGCCGCCGAAATGCGCTGCGATCTCTGAGACCACCCGCTCGATCGCCTTGGGATCGCCGACATCGAGCGACCAGGCTTTCGCCGTGCCACCATCAGCCGTGATTTCGTCGGCGACGACGTTGACGCCGTCGGTGCTCACGTCCGTCACCGCGACATTGGCGCCTTCGGCGGCGAACACGCGCGCGGTGGCGCGGCCCATGCCGCTCGCCGCTCCCGTGACCAGCGCGGTCAATCCTTTCACCGAACGGCTGAGCTCCCTGAATTCAGGCATGGACGTTTCCCCTGACAATTTGCAGCCAATTGACATGGCCTGCGTCCATCCTAAGACAGCTTAAATAGAACGCGAAAGGGATGGAAATGAACGAGCTTGATTTCTCAGGCAAGCAGGTGCTGGTGGTCGGCGGCTCCTCCGGCATCGGCAACGGCATCGCGCAGGCCTTCCGCATCAAGGGCGCGCGCGTCGCCGTCTGCGGCACGCGGGCCAAGGCTTCGGATTATTCGCCGGAAGAAGGCTCGCGCCTGGAAGGGCTCGACTATTTCCAGCTCAATGTCAGCGATGCCGGTGCGGTCGAGAAGTTCAATCCGCCGCTGGCGAAGCTCGATGTACTGGTACTGGCGCAGGGCGCGGTGGTCTACCGGCGCGGCGAATTTCAGATGGACGGCTTTCGCGCCGTGCTCGAAGTCAACCTGATGAGCCTGATGGCCTGCGCCACCAAATTTCATCCGCTGCTGCGCCAGGCCAAGGGCGCGCTGATCATCGTCAGCTCGACCGCGGCCTATCACTCCACCATGGGCAATCCCGCCTACAATGCGTCAAAGACCGGCGCGGTCGGGCTGACGCGGACGCTCGGCGAGGCCTGGGCCGAAGACGGCATTCGCGTCAACGGCATCGCGCCGGGGCTGGTCGATACCAAGATGACCAAGGTCACCACCGAAAACCCCAAGCGGCTCGAGGGTGCACTGTCGCAGATACCGCTGCGGCGGCTGGGCACGCCGGAAGACATGGCAGGCGCGGCGTTGTTCCTGGCCTCGCCGTTGTCGTCGTACATCATCGGCCAGACCATCGTCGTCGATGGCGGCTTGATTTTGTGAGAGAAGCTTACTGCACCACCGCTGCCGACCGACCGACCGCAGCGGGCGGACGCGGCGGGCCCGGCGTGGTCTGCCGCGGCGGCGCCTGGCGTGGCGGGGGCTGATTGCCGAACCCGAAGAAATTGCCGAATGGCGCGGAGGGCTGCACGGGCTTCTTGCCCGGCGCGGGTTTTTGCGGCGCCAGTGCAGCGGCGGGTGCGCCGGGCGTTCCCGGAGCGGGAGCGGCCCCAGGCGCGGCGGGGGCGGCGCCCGGCGTCGCATTGGCGACGGGCACATCGCCCTTCGCCGGTTCCTTCGCCGGCTCGCGTCCGACCTCGCGGCGCGGCCAGGAGAAATCGTCGGCGCGGCCCGCCGGCGGGCTCAGCGCCTCGCCCTTCACCAGCGTGCGCGCGGCGAGCGCATCAACCGATGCCGGCCGTGTGCCGGGGCCGCCGAGCAACTGGTCGCTGCTCACGCTTGCCGCCACCAGCGGCGTGATCGGTCCCGCCAGCGGCCGCGGCGCGGGCTGGCCGGGCACGGCATTGGCTTCCGGCGTCGCCGGCTCGTTCGGCAGCGTGATGGGAGCTGCACGATTGGCGAGCAGGCGCGTGATTTCGCGCTCGACATAATGCGCCAGCTTGCGCGCGCCGGGCTTGGTGAAATAGACGCCGTCATAGGAACGGAGCTGGCGGATCTGGCCTTCGAAGTCGGGGCCCTTCTGCAACAAGAGGCCGCGTTCGTCGACAAAGCCGTCCCAGACGTCGACATAGGTGATGCCGGCTTTCGCTGCAGCTTCGCGATAGAGCGAATCCAGGAACAGCATGTCGGAGGGACCCTTCGGCCCGCGGATGGCAGGAAGGCCGACCCAGATCACGGGCACGCCCTTCGACTTCAGCACCGCGATCATCTCCTCGATCTTCTTCTGATAGAGCTCGACCCAGCGGTCGTCGCGAAACTCATAGACGCCGTTCGGCGAGCGCGCGGTCTTTTCCTGCGGCGCGGCTGGCGCATCGCTCTCGGCATCATCCTGCGGCAGCTCGGCATCCCTTTCCTCGGGCTTGGCGGCCTCAGGCTTGTCGTCCGGCTTGGCGTCGCCCTTGGTATCTGTCTTGCCGCGCGCGTCCTTTTTCTCGCCCTTCTTGTCGGCGGCCTTGTCTTTGTCCTTACCCTTGTCCTTGTCGCTCTTCTCGCTGACGGGCTCGCGGATCGGGATGCGGTCGTTGATGCCGAGCATCACGACGATCACATCGGGTTTCTCGGTTTCCAGAATGCCCTTGGCGGCGGCGGCCCAGTCGGCGGGGTCGCCCTTGGGCTGGTAGCGGAGCAGGCCGGAGGTGTTCTTGGCCTTGCGGATCACGCCCATGTCAGGCTGGTCGGAATAGGCGTCTTCAAGGCCGGAGGCGAGCCAGTCGGCCATGCCGTCGCCCATCACCATGACGTTGCGCTCGGGCACACCGTCGCGCTTCTCGGGCGGCGGTGCCTTGGAGAAATCCTGGTAGACGCGCTGGCGCGGCGCCTGCTGCTGGAAGGGCGCGAAGAAATCACCGCCGAACCAGCCTCCGCCGCCAAACCCGCCATTGCTGCGCGGCGCCTGCCGCGACGGCCCGCCGAAATTGAAGCCGAACTGCGCCGATGCGGGAGCGACGATCGCGATCAGCAGCGCAATCGCCACCGCGAGCACGACGAGCGGGCCGGTCTCGGAGAAAATCTTCAGGAATGACGGCGGCTTGATCATACGGCTCAATCGGCTCGGAGCAAGTCAACGAACATAACAGCGGAATCGGGCCGCAAACAGGCAGCCTCTTTGCCATAAAACGAGCCTAACTGCACCCGTCAAGCTGGCTTCAGAATCGTGATTTATCGGCGTGGTTAGGGGCGAAAAATCGCGATTTTAATGCCCCCGGAGCTGTTCCAGGACGTTCGCCGTGGCAAATCCGTCGGCAGGAGCTCCGATCGAGGCCTGGAAGCTGCGCAGCGCCTGCCGGGTTTCACCGCCGAACTGGCCGTCCGGCGTTCCCTTGTAGAAGCCGCGCTGGGCCAAAAGCTGCTGCAGCTCCAGCCGTTCCGCCTTCGACAATTCGCGCTCCTGCCGCGGCCAGGGCTGCACGAAGGGCTGGCCCCCGCGCAGTCGGTCGGCGAAATGGCCGACGGCAAGTGCATAGGCTTCCGCCGGGTTGTATTTCAGGATGACGCGAAAGTTCTGCAGCATCAGGAAGCTCGGGCCTTCGGAACCGGCGGGCGCCAGCAGGTAGGCCTTGTCGGCGGGATGCGGGTAGGGCTGGTTGGTGGCGCGCTTGACGCCGAGATGGTCCCACTGCGCCATGGTCATGGGCTTGCTGCGGTCGGCCAGCATGTAGTTGAAATCCTTGGGCACCGAGACCTCGTAGCCCCAGGGCTGGCCGGTCTGCCAGCCGTCCTTTTTCAGATTGTTGGCAGTGGATGAGATCACGTCGGCGGGATCGTCGACCACGTCGCGGCGGCCGTCGCCGTCGGCATCGACGGCATAGCGCTTGTAGACGGTCGGCATGAACTGCGTGGCGCCGAAGGCGCCGGCCCAGGAGCCGTGCATCTGTTCGGGCGTCAGGTCGCCGTGGTTGAGGATCTCCAGCGCGGCGAGGAATTCATCCTTGAAGTAGGCCTGCCGGCGGCCGATGCAGGACAGCGTCGCGGTCGATTGCAGCACGCTGCGGTCGCCGATCTGGGTCGAGTAGTTGGACTCGATGCCCCAGAACGCCGCGATGATGTTGCGGTCGACGCCGTAGGCCTTCTCCATCGCGTCGAACTGCGGCTTGTATTTAGCGAGGACCTCCTTGCCCTTGGCAAGCCGCGCGTCGCTCACCAGGATATCGAGATAGTCCCAGACCGATTTGGTGAACTCCGGCTGTGCATCCATCAGGTCCATGATGCGCAGGTCCGGGGTCAGGCTAGCGGTGAAGCGATCGAAATTCTCCCGCGTAATATTGCGCCGCGCGGCATCCGGCCACATCCCGGCTACGCAATTGCTGAAATTGGCGGCGGCCTCGCGGATCGCGTTCGCGGTCATCAGGGGATGGCCGGAGGCGCCGTCCTCGCCGCTCCAGGGAATGGAGCCGGTGGCGCCGGGCACGGCCGCCTGTGCCGGCGGCGCGTCGGACTTTTGGCCGGAAAAAATACCGCCGAACAGGTTGGACAGCCCGCCGCCCGATTGCTGGGCCAAAGCCGGGCTCGCGAGTATGCTCGCTGCCACAAGTGCGACGGCAACCCTCTTGACGAAAAATGTCTTGGCCAAAGGTTCCAAATGAAATTTCATGCCCCACCCGCTGCCCGACAAATCAGGCTTTCAGGAGGCCTGCCGACGGTTTCCAATAGCTTAACAAAGCCGGCCATTCCGCGTTAGAGCTATCGCAGGCGTTTGTTGGCGGCGGCAAAAACCGCTACCAACAAATCCCGCGTTTTTCTCGAGAAGCGACCCCCGAAACACCCATGAAAATCCGCAAAGCCGTCTTCCCCGTCGCCGGCCTCGGCACCCGCGTCCTGCCTGCCACCAAGGCGATGCCGAAGGAGATGCTGACCATCGTCGACAAGCCCTTGATCCAGTATGTGGTCGACGAGGCCAAGGAGGCCGGCATCGAGCACTTCGTCTTCGTCACCGGGCGCAACAAGGGCGCGATCGAGGATCATTTCGACCGCATGTTCGAGCTCGACACCACGCTGGCCGCGCGCGGCAAGAAGGCCGAGCAGGACATTCTGGCGCGCGACCAGCCCGAGGCCGGCGCGATGAGCTTTACGCGCCAGCAGGCGCCGCTCGGCCTTGGACATGCCGTCTGGTGCGCGCGCGACATCGTCGGCAATGAGCCGTTCGCGGTGCTGTTGCCCGATGAGCTGGTGCTGAACACGCCGGGCTGTCTCGCCCAGATGATCGAGGCGGCCGGCAAGCTTGGTAACAAATCCAATTTGATCGCGGTGCAGGAGGTGCCGTCGGACCAGACGCACCAATATGGCATCTGCGGCGTCGGTTCGCGTCATGCGCATCGCGGCATGTTCGAGGTTAATGGCATGGTGGAGAAGCCGGCCAAAGGCACCGCGCCGTCAAACCTGTCGATCACCGGGCGCTACATCCTGCAGCCGGAGATCTTCGAGATACTGGAGACGCAGGAGCGCGGCGCCGGCGGCGAGATCCAGCTCACCGATGCCATGATCGGGCTGTCCAAATCGCAGAAATTCTACGGCATCGAGTTCGAGGGCGAACGCCACGATTGCGGCTCGAAAGCCGGCTTCCTCCGCGCCAACATCGCCTACGGCATGGCCCGCGCGGACTTGCGCGAAGGCCTGCGCGCGGAGATGAAGCGGTATCTGGAGAAATGACGGGCGAGGGGCGGCTTGCCTCGAGCCGCCTGAATGGGACGTCGCCTGTTGCGCTGCCCGTATTACTTACGCCGTGACATCGAGCAGCGACTTGGTCATCCGGTCGCTCGCCTTCAGCGTCGCCGCATTGGCGGCAAAGCTGTAGCTTGCGATCAATTGGCCGACCATCTCCTGGGAGAGGTCGACATTGGGCGCGGCGACGAGGCCGGTCTTGTTGGCGAACGGGGCATTTGGATCAGAGACCGTGATCGTGGACGGTGCGGCCGTCGTGACGGTGGTCTGCACGCCCCCTCCGGCGCTCTCGGTCTGCACCAGTTGCAGCGGCGCATAGGCCCGCGGCGCCCCGGCCGGCAGCGTGCCGTCGGCGTTCGGGACCGCGCCTGTGCTCGAGGCATTCGCAACGTTTGAGGCGGCAACCTCGAGGCGGCGAGCCGCTGCGTTCATTCCGGACAATGCGATCGTCGAGATGCTGCTCATCAAGGGCCCTTTTGGACAGATCGTCCGGCCCTCACTTAACGACCGCGGTCATAAGCAAGCTTCAAGATCACAGGCCGGATTCCAGCAGCAGGGAAAACGGGTCGTTTACCATCCCCGCGCCGACGGCCGCGGGTCGGGTGTGTGGAAAGATTTAGGGAGCGCGGCCTAAGCCACCAGCGACAGCACCGGGGTCGGGGCCAGTACGCAGCAATTGCGGCCCGCGGCCTTGGCCGCATAGAGCGCCTTGTCGGCGGCGTTGACGAAATCGGCCCAATCCGTTCCTGCCTGTGGCGTCACGCTCGCGATGCCGACGCTGACCGTCGAGATCTCCGGCTCATCCGACCAGCCCTGCACCTTGCGGCGGATGGTCTCGGCGATCATCATCGCATCCGCACTTGCCGTCCCCGGCAGCAGCACGGCGAACTCCTCGCCGCCATAGCGCACCGCGCAGTCGCCGGCGCGCTTGACCGAATCGGAGATGCAGATCGCGATCCCGACCAGCACCTGGTCGCCGGCCTGGTGGCCATAGGTGTCGTTGTAGGTCTTGAAATGATCGGCGTCGATCATCAGCAGCGACAGCGGCGTCTTGTGGCGGCGGGCGCGTCGCCATTCGCTGTCGATCGCCTCGTCGAACTTGCGCCGGTTCTTCAGGCCGGTCAGCGCGTCGGTGGTGGCGAGCTCCTCGAGCTTGTCCTCGGCATCGGCGCGGCGGCGGATTTCGCGGGCGAGGAACAGGGTCACTGCCAGCACGAAGGCGATCAGCGCCGTCATGATCGCGCCGATCCGGATCGCTTCGGTATACCACAACGCGAAGACGTCGTTCACCGGCTTGCCCACGATCACGGTGAGCGGGCTCGTGCTCGCGCCGCGAACGTAGAGGCGCGCGACGTCGTCGACGGGGCCCACGCCGGAGAACGTACTGCCCGTTCCCATGGTCGGCTGCTTGCCGCGCGGCATGTCGCCGAGCTTCTTGCCGATGACGTCGAGATCGAATGGACGGCGCATGATGATGGTGCGGTCGGCGCGCAGCACGCAGATGGTATCGCCTTCGCCGAGCTGCAGCCGGCCGAACAGCTCATGGAAGTAGGTGAAGCGCAGCGAGCCCGCGACCACGCCCTGAAAACTGCCGTCGGGGCCGGTGATGCGCCGGCTCAGCACGATCGCATAGGCGCCGCGATGCAGGATCGGCCGGCTGATGAAGAGGCCCGCGTCAGGATTGTCGCGATGGACCGTGAAATACTCTTCCTCGGCACGGTTCTCGGGCAAGGGATCGAGCGTTGAGGCGTCCACGGTCAGCTTGCCCGTCGCGTCGAACACCTCGATCGCGCCGAAGTGCCTCGCGGTTGCCGCATGATCGAACAGGATGAGGTGCCGGATCGGCTTGGAGACGTCCTTGATCTCCGGCATCACCATGTTGCTGGCGACTGCGCGCAGCGACAGGTCATAGACCTCGATGTTGCGGCTGATATCGGCATCGATGCTGGAGGCGAGATTCTCCAGCGATTGCCGCGCGGAAACTTCCTCGCCGCGGCGCATGTTCAGCATGACATTGGCGCAGATGGCGGAAAAGCCGATCACGGTGACCACGGAGGAGACGATCAGCAGTTTTGCCGATATCCGCCAGGGCCGATCGCCCTCGACTTTCCTCCGCCCAAATCGCATGCGTCTGCTCCCAATCCCCCTGCATGCGCCGGAAATATTGAAGTCGGCTTAAGTTTGGGGACAACGGGGCGCCGATCGGTTAACGGTTTCTTTCCGGGGCTGCGATTTGGGTGAGCCCAAACGTCGCGGAAAATATACGGAGCAGATAAGGGTGAATGATTACGGCGCGCTGCGCGATTATCTTAAAAAGCAGAGCTTGCCGGAGCTCGTGCTGAGCTACGAGCAGATCGAGGAGATCATCGATGCCGCATTGCCGCGTGCGGCGCAGCGTGCCTCGTGGTGGGACAGCTTGCGCAGCCCTCAGGAGAAGATGCCGCAGCGCGAGGCCTGCCTGGATGGCGGCTATGTCGCGACCCGCCTGCCGGACGGCAAGAGCGTCCGCTTCAAGCGGCTGAAGAAGTAGATTCGCCGGACCGCTCCAGCGCCTCAAGGCTCAGACGGCGCCAAGCCTGACCGTCGCCCTGTCGTAGCTGCCGTCCCCCATCTTGCCGGCTTCGAAGATGCCGTGCTTCTCGATCCATTCGAACGATTGCTCGTAGACTTCCCGCGAATACGGCTCGAACACGATCCGCTCGCCCGGTCCCCAGCGCCTTGTATCCATCATCGCGTGGAAGCGGTCGGGAAATTCGCTTTTGTAGTAGTGGGTGTAGAGCTCCGGACGCAGATCGATATCGCGCTGGGCGCGCTTCAAGGCACGGAAGTAGCGCTTGATATCTTCCGGCGCCGGATCGCCGTTGATCATGGAGGCGATCATGAACGTGGTGTCGATGATCTTCCGGTAGCCGAGCTGCTCGGCAAGATAATAAGGGCCGTTGAACAGCGCGGCGGCCTGGCTCTTGCCCTCGAATAACAGCTCCATCCGCCGGAACAGCATGCCATCCTCGAAGGTCAGGTTGATCTCGTTTGGCGCGAGATACTGCTCGAGTGCCTGGATCGTCGAGTAATGGCTGCCCGACTGGAAGCCGACGGAGATGGGAACGCCGGCGAGATCGGCGGGTGTGCGGACTTTCGAATCCACTGCTACGAAAATGCCTGACGGCGCGACCGAGTAGACGTCGGCGTAGAGCTTGGCGTGGCCGTTGGACGCCGCGACGTTGACGGTCCAGTGACAGGCGCAGCTGACGTCGGCCTTGCGTCCCTTCTCGATGCTCTGGAAGGCGCCTTCATTCACCTTGTTGTGGTGCTGGCCCTCGGTCGAGCGGATCAGCTCGCGGAATTCATAGTCGAGTCCCTCGGCGCGGAAATAACCCTTCTCCTCGGCGACCCATTCCTGCAGGCGGAAATGCGATTCGATCACGAATTTCGTCATGTTTCGCTCCATCGCGGGGTACGGCGGCCGGCAGGGCCGCCGGTTTTCCTTTGACGGCAGGATAGCAAAAGGCGATCAATCATCCATGCCGAAGAAGGAATGTTTCATATGCCCAAACGGGAATATGGGGAGATCGACTTCCGTGATCTCAGGGTGCTCGACGCGCTGATCCGCGAAGGCAGCATCACCGGCGCTGCGCAAGCGCTCGAGACCAGCCAGCCGGCGATCAGCAAATTGCTGCGCCGGCTGCGGACCCGCTTCGACGATCCGCTCGTGGTCCGCCGCGGTCGCGGCGTGCAGCCGACGACACGCGCCGTGGAGATGTCGGCACAGATCCGCAAGCTGCTCGAAATGGCCGACAGCCTCCAGCAGCAGCGGGTGCCGTTCGATCCCGGAAAATCCGAGAAGACCTTCAGTCTTCTCGTGACCGACGTCGGCATGGTGCGCTTCCTGCCGCCGCTCGTTGCTCGCCTTGCCGACATTGCTCGCAACATCAAGGTGCGGGCGCTACCGTTCGACTCCCGCCACTTCGCGCTGAAGCTGGAGTCCGGCGAGGCCGATCTCGCGCTCGGTGCCTTCCCGGGAGCCGCCGGTCACCTGCGCGTGCAGCGGCTCTATTCCGACGGTTATGCGAGCGTCGTGCGGCGCGGACATCCGCGCGCGGCCGAGGCTCGCACCCGCAGGGGCTTTCTCGGCGAGCAGCATATCCTGATCACGGCATCCGAGACGGGGCATGCGGCGCATCTGGAGACGCAGCGCGTGCTGACACGCGCGATCGCGCCGTCCAACATCCTGTTGCAGGTGCCGAGCTTCATTGCAGGCGCAATCGTGGCGTCGCAAACCGATGGCGTGGCGACGTTGCCGGCCAATCTCGCGACGCTCGTCGCCAAGCCGCTCGGCATGTCGGTGTTCCGGACGCCGGTGTCGCTGCCGCGTATCGAGATCGCCCAATATTGGCATGAGCGGTCGCATCGCGATCCCGCACACCGCTGGCTCCGATCGATCACGCTCGATCTGTTCGGCGACCGCGGCTGAGTGTCAGGCCTTGCGCAACTTGACCAACGATTCTGGCAGTGAGGCGAGCAGCAGCACCAGACAGACGCAGAACAGGACGATGTCCTTGAAGATGAACTCGCCGGTCAGGTTCCAGGCGATCGGATCGGTCGACCAGCTCCATTTCACCACGCCCGGCGTCGTGAAGAAGAACGACCAGGTGACCGCAAAGGTAACGACGCCCATCAACGCACCGGCGGCGGACAGGATCGGGCTGAAGGCGCCGGCGATGAGCAGCGCCGCGATGACAAACTCGGCTACGCCGAGAAAGTAAGCCTCGCCGCGAAGGCCGAACACCGACAGCCAGGAGATGAACGGGCTGTTGACGATGAACTGCGCGATGCCCTGGGCCGATTGCAGCGTGAATTTCTGCATGCCGAACGAGATGAAGATGACGACCATGACCCAGCGCAGGATTGCGAGCGCCCAATAGGATCCGCCGCCTTGCTCGGCGATGTGGAAGGATGGTTTTGCCAGGTTCATGATGTTTCTCCGTCGATGGCGTGCGTGACCTGCTCTTCGGACGATTTGCGCGCTCCGTTACGCACGAGGCGACACTTCCTCTTCACAACGGCGTGCGCGAGAGGTGAGGCGGCGTGGCATGATGCAGCGCGAGGCGGGCCCCGTCAGCAGGCCAGCGATCGGGCGGCGATCAATGCAATAGGTCGGTTGCTGCAACGCGATTGATGTCGGCGAGACGTCGCGCCGGGTTCGCCTGCGGGTCGAGATCAGCCAATAGTTCCAGCAGCCGCTCGTGGGCACGATCAGCAACCGCGACCGGCAGCGGCTCTTCATCGAACATCTCGATGTAGCTGCCGACGAGGCCGCTCAGCAGCCGGTACAAGCCGCGCTGCTCGGGCTCGTCCCTGCTCAAGCTTTCCAATTTTTGCTGGAAGTTCCGGAAGGCTCGCAAGCCGTGATGCTGGTGCGAGAACCACGTATAAAGATCGTTCATTTGAGCCTCTTCAAGTGAGAGAAGAAGCTATGGCGATATACCTTGAGCCTAAGTGCCGGACAAATGCGAAATTGGCATCCCTGCGTGGCCAATCGTGTGGTTGAAGCGATTTTGCGCAAACAGGCAATGTGCGACCACGAATTTCCCGCACCCGCGATCAATACAAAATTTGCATCGATCCATACCCCATTCGGCTTGGACGGCATCTTCACCTTTCATTAAGGAATGGGTCCAGAGGAAACAATTTCTGATCCAGGGAGGTGCGCGCCATGAGCGCCGTCGTGTCCGTTGCGGAGGCAAAAAGGTCCCGCGTCCGGCTTTTCATCGTGACGATGCTGTTCCTGGTCACGACGGTCAATTATGCCGACCGCGCCACGCTGTCGATTGCCGGCGCCGCGCTGTCGAAGGAGATGCATCTCGATCCGATCGCGATGGGCTACATCTTCTCCGCCTTCGGCTGGTCCTATGTGGTGGCCCAGGTGCCGGGCGGCTGGCTGCTCGATCGCTTCGGTTCGCGCTGGGTCTATGCCTTCAGCATCATGATCTGGTCGCTGTTCACGTTCATGCAGGGCTGGATCGGCTTCTTCTCGGGCTTTACCGCTGTTGCCGTGCTGTTCGCGCTGCGCCTGATGGTGGGTTTTGCCGAAGCGCCGTCGTTTCCGGCCAATGCCCGCATCGTCGCGGCCTGGTTTCCCGGCAATGAGCGCGGCACCGCGTCCGCCTTCTTCAATTCCGGGCAGTATTTCGCAACTGTGATTTTTGCGCCGCTGATGGGCTGGATCGCCCATGATTTCGGCTGGCGCTACGTGTTCTTTGTGATGGGTGTCCTCGGCGTGCTGATGGGCCTGCTCTGGATCAGGACCATGTACGGCCCGAAGGAACATCCCGCCGTCAACGAGGCCGAGTTCGATTACATCAGCGAGGGCGGTGCGCTGGTCGATATGGATGCGCCGAAGGATGAGAAGGCAGCCGGCAGCGGCCCCAAATGGGACCACATCCGCCAGCTGCTTTCCAACCGCATGATGCTCGGCATCTATCTCGGCCAGTATTGCATCAACACGCTGACCTATTTCTTCCTGACCTGGTTTCCGGTCTATCTCGTCAAGGAGCGCGGGCTCTCGATCCTGCAGGCCGGTTTTGTCGCGACCTTGCCGGCGCTGTGCGGCTTCATCGGCGGTGTGCTCGGTGGTGTGATCTCCGACTACATCCTGCAGCGGACGGGATCGCTCACTGCCGCGCGGAAAATCCCGATCGTCGGCGGCATGCTGCTGTCGATGGCGATCATCGGCTGCAACTATGTCGACGGGCAGGCGCTGGTGGTCGGCTTCATGGCGCTCGCCTTCTTCGGCAAGGGCATCGGTGCGCTCGGCTGGGCGGTGGTGTCGGACACTTCGCCCAAGGAAGCCGGCGGCGTGACCGGCGGCCTGTTCAACATGTTCGGCAATCTCTCCAGCATCACCACGCCGATCATCATCGGTTACATCCTGGCCGGCACCGGCTCGTTCAACGGTGCCCTGGTGTTCGTCGGCCTCAACGCGCTGGTCGCCGCGATCGCCTATCTCTTCATTGTCGGCGAGATCAAGCGGGTGCAGTTGCAGGCGGCGTAGAGCGAACTCCGCATGCGTAGGCGTCACCAGAACGGCGGCCGGTTTCCGATCGGCCGCCGTCTTTGTTTTGGGAGAGATCGATGCTAGAAATGCCAAATAGGCGTCGCGTCCATTCAGGACCTGTATCGATGTTCGACCTGAACCAGCTCCGCTGTTTTGTCACGGTGGCAGAAGAGCTGCACTTCGGTCGTGCGGCGGCGCGGCTCAACATGACCCAGCCGCCGCTGTCGCGGCAGATCCAGGTGCTGGAGCACATCATCGACGCGCCGCTGCTGGAACGCACCAGCCGCTCGGTGAAGCTGACGCCGGCCGGCCGCAGCTTTCTCCCCGAGGCGCGGCGCATCCTCAAATTGGCCGAGACCGCCTCGCAGGTCGCGCGCCGCATCGCGCTCGGCAAGAGCGGCTCGCTCAAGATCGGCTACACCGCCGCTGCGTCCTACGGCTTCCTGCCCGATCTGATCTCGGCCTGCCGGGCCCGGCTGCCAGAAGTCGACTTCTCGCTGAAGGAAATGGTGTCGGGCGAACAGCTCGAAGCGCTCGGCTCCGGCCAGATCGATGCCGGCCTGTTGCGGCCGCCGATCGCGCGGCCGGAGCTCGCGACACGGCGCGTGCTGGCCGAGCCGCTGCTCGCTGCGATCCCGAAGAAGCATCCGCTCGCCGCGCGCGAGACGCTGTCGGTGAAGGATTTCGACGGCCAGCCCTTCGTGATGTATTCGCCCTATGAGTCGCGTTACTTCCACGATCTCGTGGTGGCGTTGTTCACGCAGGCCGACATCCTTCCGCGCTATGTGCAGCAGGTCGGCCAGATCCATTCCATTCTGGCGATGGTGCGCGCCGGCCTTGGCGTTGCGATCGTGCCCGCGGCCGCCGCTAACCTGAAGATCGCCGATGTGAGGCTACGGCCGCTGAAGCTGCGGAACGCGACGCCGGTGGAATTGTTCATGGTGTGGCGGCGCGAGGACGAGAATCCGCTGCTGCCGTCATTGGTCGAACTCGCGGGCGAGCTCGCGGCAAAGGGCGCCTCCGATCATTGATGCTGTTTATGCATCAGTTGATACCGCGTTTGGCTTGGACGCGCATCGAACACGCTTCTACAAAGATTGCCATGGATGCGCGCTCCGCGCCTCCTCGAAACACAGCCGAAGATCAGGGAGTGGCGCGATGAGCAAGATGACCCCGCAGGAGATGGCGAGCAAGATCGGCTCCGGCCTCCTGTCTTTCCCGGTGACGCCGTTCAAATCAGACTATTCCTTTGACGAAGCGACCTATCGTTCCAACATGGACTGGCTCTGCGGCTATGACGTCGCGGGCCTGTTCGCGGCCGGCGGCACCGGCGAGTTCTTCTCGCTGACCCCGACCGAAGTGCCGCACGTGGTCAAGGTCGCGGTCGAGGAGACCAAGGGCCGCGTGCCCGTGCTGGCCGGCACCGGCTATGGCACGGCAATTGCGCGCGAGATCGCTGTCGGTGCCGAGAAGGCCGGCGCCGACGGCCTGTTGCTGCTGCCTCCTTATCTCACCCATTCCGAACAGGACGGGCTTGCCGCCCATGTCGAAGCGGTCTGCGCTTCCGTGAAGATCGGCGTCATCGTCTATAACCGCGACAACGCGATCCTGCAGCCGGACACGGTGGCGCGGCTCGCCGAGCGCTGCCCGAACCTCGTCGGCTACAAGGATGGCATCGGCGACATCGAGCTGATGACCCGTGTCTACACCAAGCTCGGCGATCGTCTCACCTACGTCGGCGGACTTCCGACCGCCGAAACCTTCGCGCTGCCCTATCTCGACATGGGCGTGACAACCTATTCGTCCGCCGTGTTCAACTTCGTGCCGGAATTTGCCACGAAGTTCTATGCCGCGGTGCGCCGTCGGGATCACAAGGTGATTCATGCGGGGCTGAAGGATTTCATCTTGCCGTTGATTGCGATCCGCAACCGCAAGAAGGGTTATGCGGTCTCCATCATCAAGGCCGGCATGAAGGTGATCGGTCGTGATTCCGGTCCGGTCCGCCCGCCGCTCACCGATCTCACCGCGGCCGAAATGGCGGAGCTGTCGGCGCTGGTCGCCAAGCTGTCGTCGGCGACATCGGTGATGCAGGCGGCGGAATAACAAAAAGCCGCGACAACAAAAGGGAGGAGCAGATGGTCCAGGACGCGATCCGTGCCGGCTTTTCCGGCGCGCCGGTCGTCATGGCGATGGAGGTCATTCCCGTCGCCGGCCGCGACAGCATGCTCCTCAATCTGAGCGGTGCGCATGCGCCGTTCTTCACCCGCAATATCGTTATCCTCACGGATAATTCCGGCCACACCGGTGTCGGTGAGGTGCCGGGCGGCGAGAAGATCCGGCAGACGCTGGAAGACGCGCGTCCGCTCGTGGTCGGTGAGAGGATCGGCGCCGCCAACAATATCCTCGCCTCGATGCGCCAGAAGTTCGCCGACCGCGATGCCGGCGGCCGCGGCAAGCAGACGTTTGATCTCCGCATCATGATCCATGCGGTGACAGCTGTGGAATCCGCGCTGCTCGATCTGCTCGGTCAACATCTGTCGCTGCCGGTGGCTGCCCTGCTCGGCGAAGGCCAGCAGCGCGCGCATGTCGAGACGCTCGGCTATCTCTTCTTCGTCGGCGATATCAGCAAGACTGACCTTCCTTACGTCGAAGGCGAGACCGGCAAGCCGGCCTGGTTCAACCTGCGCCATCAGGAAGCGATGACGCCTGAATCGATCGTCCGCCTCGCCGAGGCGACGCAGGATCATTACGGCTTCGCCGATTTCAAGCTGAAGGGCGGCGTGCTCCACGGCGAAGACGAGATCGAAGCCGTCACCGCGATCGCCAAGCGCTTTCCGAATGCGCGGGTGACGCTCGATCCCAACGGTGGCTGGCTGCTCGAAGATGCGATCCGGCTCTGCAAGGACATGCATGGCATCCTCGCTTATGCCGAGGATCCCTGCGGCGCTGAAGCCGGCTTCTCGGGCCGCGAGATCATGGCGGAGTTCCGCCGCGCCACAGGCTTGCCGACGGCGACCAACATGATCGCGACCGATTGGCGTCAGCTTTCGCATGCGCTGCGGCTTGGCGCCGTCGACATCCCGCTGGCCGATCCGCATTTCTGGACCCTACAGGGCTCGGTGCGGGTGGCGCAGACCTGCCGCGACAACGGGCTGACGTGGGGCTCGCATTCCAACAATCATTTCGACATTTCGCTGGCGATGTTCACCCATGTCGGCGCCGCCGCACCCGGCAAGGTCACCGCGATCGACACCCACTGGATCTGGCAGGATGGCCAGGCGCTGACGAAAGAGCCGCTGCAGATCAAGGGCGGCAAGATCGCGGTGCCCGATTCCCCCGGCCTTGGCATCGAGATCGACCGCAAGGCAATCGACGCGGCCTACGCGCTCTATCGGCAGCATGGCCTCGGCGCCCGCGATGACGCGATTGCGATGCAATTCCTGATCCCGGGCTGGACCTTTGACGACAAACGCCCAAGTCTAGTTCGCTAAGATGTTTGGTTCGCTAACAATAAGACGGAGGAACGCATGACCGTAGCTCTGAAGAATTTCATCGGCGGCGAATGGGTCGACGGGGTGAGCATCACCCGCGACATTAATCCCTCCAACACCAAGGATGTCGTTGGCGAATACGCCAAGGCCGACAGGGCGCAGACCGAAAAGGCCATCGCCGCGGCGAAGGCGGCGTTTCCCGCCTGGTCGCGTTCGACGCCGCAGGAGCGCTATGACGCGCTGAACAAGATTTCCGCCGAGATTTTGGCACGCAAGGACGAGCTCGGCCGCCTGCTCGCGCGCGAGGAAGGCAAGACGCTGCCGGAAGGCATCGGCGAGGTCGCGCGTGCGGGGCAGATCTTTGCGTTCTTCGCCGGCGAGGCGCTGCGGATTATGGGCGAGAAGGGCGCGTCCGTGCGTCCCGGCCTCGATGTCGAGATCACGCGCGAGGCGCTCGGCGTCGTCGGCCTGATCACGCCCTGGAATTTCCCGATCGCGATCCCCGCCTGGAAGATCGCGCCCGCGCTCTGCTACGGCAACACCGTGGTGTTCAAGCCGGCCGAGCTGGTGCCGGGCTCGGCGCATGCGCTGTCCGAGATCATCACCCGCTCGGGCATCCCGACCGGCGTGTTCAATCTTGTGGTCGGCCCGGGCTCGGTGGTCGGCCAGACCATGATCGAGCATAAAGACGTGAGCGCGATTTCCTTCACCGGCTCGGTCGCGACGGGCCGCAAGCTCGCGCAGGCCTGCGTCACCTCGGAGCCGATGAAGAAATTCCAGCTTGAAATGGGCGGCAAGAACCCGCTCGTCGTGCTCGACGACGCCGACCTCAAGGTCGCCGTCGAAGTCGCCGTCAACGGCGCCTATTTCTCCACCGGCCAGCGCTGCACAGCGTCCTCGCGGCTGATCGTCACCGCGGGCATTCATGACCGCTTCGTCGACGCCATGACCGAGCGGCTGAAGGGCCTTTCGGTGGATGATGCGCTCAAGCCCGGCGTGCATGTCGGCCCGGTCGTTGACCAGAGCCAGCTCGACCAGGATTTGCGTTATCTCAAGATCGGCAAGGACGAGGGCGCAAAACTGCATTGGGGCGGCGAGCTGCTCAGCCGCGAGACGCCGGGCTTCTATTTGCAGCCGGCGCTGTTCACCGAAGCCAACAACAACATGCGCATCGCGCGTGAGGAGATTTTCGGGCCCGTCGCGTGCGTGATCCGCGCCAAGAACTACGACGAGGCGCTGGCGATCGCCAACGACACTGAATTCGGCCTCGCTGCCGGCGTCTGCACCACCAGCCTGAAATACGCCTCGCACTTCAAGCGCAACAGCGAGGCCGGCATGGTGATGGTCAACCTGCCGACGGCCGGCGTCGATTATCACGTGCCGTTCGGCGGCCGCAAAGGCTCAAGTTACGGCGCACGCGAGCAGGGCGCCTATGCACGGGAGTTCTACACGACGGTGAAAACCGCGTATATCAATCCGGGTTGAGGGCTCTATCCCCTCATCCTGAGGAGCCGCGTAGGCCGCGTCTCGAAGGATGAGGCCACCGGCGGGACTGCATGGTTCGAGACGGCGCTGCGCGCCTCCTCACCATGAGGGTTTAGATCGAAGGAGACGCGACGATGGGCAAGCGAGAAGTGGTGACCGACGAGCCGCGCTACATCAAGCTCAACGCGCGCGACAATGTCGCGATCGTCGTCAATGATTTCGGCCTGCCGGCCGGCACGCGCTTTCCCTGCGGCCTGGCGCTCCGCGCCTTCGTGCCGCAGGGCCACAAGACCGCGCTCAGCGACATCGAGGAAGGCGCAGAGATCGTCCGTTATGGCGAGGTGATCGGCTATGCCGTCTCGCGCATCGCGGCCGGCGAATGGGTCGATGAAGCGCGCATTCGCATGCCCGAGGCGCCGTCGCTCGACAAGCTCGAGATTTCGACCGCCGTTCCCGCGCCGTTGCCGCCGCTCGAAGGTTTCACCTTCGAGGGCTTCCGCAATCCGGACGGCTCGGTCGGCACCAAGAACATCCTGGGGATATCGACCTCGGTGCAATGCGTGCGCGGCACCCTGGAATACGCAATCAAGAAGATCCGCGGCGAGCTCCTACCGAAATATCCCAATGTCGACGACGTGGTGCCGATCACGCATGCTTACGGTTGCGGCGTCGCCATCACTGCGCCCGACGCGGTCGTGCCGATCCGCACGCTGCAAAATCTCGCGCTCAATCCGAATTTCGGCGGCGAGATTTTGGTGATCGGCCTCGGCTGCGAGAAGCTCAGCCCAGAGCGCCTCGTGCCCGAAGGTGTGAGCGACGCCATCGTGCGCATGCAGGACGAAGCCTTTGACGGCTTTGGCGCCATCGTCGATGCCATCATGACCCAGGCCGAAGTGCGGCTGAAGGTGCTCAACAAGCGCCAGCGTGAAACCTGCCCGGCCTCCGATCTCGTGATCGGTCTGCAATGCGGCGGCAGCGATGCGTTCTCCGGCGTCACCGCCAATCCCGCGCTCGGCTTTGCCGCTGATCTGCTGGTGCGCGCCGGCGCCACCGTGATGTTCTCGGAAGTCACCGAGGTGCGCGACGCCATCCAGCTGCTCACGCGCCGCGCCATCAATGAGGACGTCGGCCGTGCGCTGATCCGCGAGATGGCCTGGTACGATGCCTATCTCGCCCGCGGCGGCGCTGACCGCAGCGCCAACACCACGCCCGGCAACAAGAAGGGCGGTCTCGCCAACATCGTCGAAAAATCACTGGGCTCGATCGTCAAATCCGGCTCCAGCCCGATCGCAGGCGTGCTCGCCCCCGGCGAGAAGGCGCGGCAGAAGGGCATGCTGTTCGCGGCAACGCCCGCGTCCGATTTCATCTGCGGTACATTGCAGCTCGCCTCCGGCATGACCTTGCAGGTGTTCACCACCGGCCGCGGCACGCCCTATGGGCTTGCGGCCGCGCCCGTGATCAAGGTTGCGACCCGGAGCGAGTTGGCGCGGCGCTGGAAGGATCTGATCGATTTCGATGCGGGCCGCATCGCGACCGGCGAGATGACGATCGAGGAAACCGGCTGGGAACTGTTCCGCCTGATCCTCGACGTCGCCAGCGGCCGCACCAAGCCGTGGTCGGATCGCTGGGGCATCCACAACGATCTGACGCTGTTCAATCCCGCGCCGGTGACGTGAGTCGTCAATCGTTACGGTCGAGCAGACCGCCGCTGGCAGCGAGCCGGCGCATCAGATCATGGGTGCCGCGACCGCGGAGTTGAATTCGGAGCTGGCGTCGATAGATGGCGCCAGCGTCGCGCCCTCCGCACTGTACACCAGGCGAAGATGCCTGACGGTGCAAAGCACGCCGTGCTCGGCTTCCCCGGCAAGACGGTCAAGCAGGTTGGCCCTGGCCTGATCCTTCTCGGTCAGCGCGAGCGCGCGATAGCGTGCAGCGCGTATGTGGTTTCTCGCGATCATCGTCCTTCTCCGGCGCGTCAGACCCGCAGGTCTCTCGCTCTCCGTCGGCGCGAAAGGTCTTCGCGTTCGGTCTCGGACGAGGCTTCGCGCGCCGCCTGGGGTGCGACCGTGACCTCCGTCACGCCTGACCGCAAACGCAGCGCCGCTTACGTCATGCTGCCGGGCATGAAGCAGCGTACCTTCGGGTGGCCGTCGAGATAATGCTTCCACACGATGGTGCGGCCGATCTTGTTCGGCTGCGTGAGGACGGCCTCGTCGGGCACATCCACCCACTCGTCGTCGATGTGCACGCGATAGTGCCCATGATCGGATTCCCAATCCGCATCGGTAACGACATAGCCGTCGGCGTCGGAGCAGCATTGTCCGAATCCGCTGTGCAGGCTTTCGAACCACGGTTTCAGCGGCGAGTTAGCGTAGCGGCCGTCGTCGCGACCATGCGCCGGCGTGGCAAGCCAGATCAGGCTGAGCAGGAGTGCAGCGCGTTTTGTCGTAATCATCGTTTCTCTTCGCGGGTTTCGATCCGGCCGCGAACGCGCAACCAATCGTGATCTGCCTGCCGCCATTGGACGGCAGGCAGAAGGACGACGAATCAGCGCCTCAGCAGCCTCCAAAGGCTATGCAAGACCGACGCCAATCGGCATTCCGGCAGACTACGGGAACGGCCGCCAGGCCCGGCTGAGGGCCGAAAATCGGCATTTTTCGCCAGAACCTCTGGCCACCCCACCGCGACAAATCAGCAATTCACGACTTGTTAAGGAGATTTGAAATGCGGGTTATTTTGTCGATTGCGGCTGTGGGCGCGGTCGTTGCGACCGCTGTGATTGCCGCGACCGCGGGCCTTTCCATGGCCACCAGCGCCATCGTGATGGCTGCGGAGCGGCCGTCCTTCGAGATGAAATCGCTTCCGATCACGCCGGTACAGGTTCAGGTGCTGGGTGGCGCAGGCGTGCAAGAGCGCGCGCCGGCTGCCAACCTGACGGTTGCGGGCATGCTGGCCTCGCCGGCCCAGATCGCCATCCTGTCGCCGCGCCACCAGCACCTCGCCGCGCGCTAAGCTATTGATACCGGCCTCCGGTTTCACCGGCGGCCACACCCTTGCAACAATAGACGTGCCAATATACCGGGCCCTGCAACCAGCGAGGTTCCCGTGTTGGTCCGTCTCTTTCTTGCGATCGTCTCAGCATCTCTCCTGACGATCGGCGCTGCTGCGGCCGAGCCACAGCGCACGTACATCGCCGTTGTCTATGACAACGTATGCCTCAATGTGATCGCCGAAGGCCAGGGGCCGCTCGTCGTGCTCTTGCCCTCGCGCGGCCGCGGCTCGGAGGATTTCGATGCGCTCGCGGCCGGTATTGCGCAGGCCGGCTTTCGCGTATTGCGGCCGCAGCCGCGCGGGGCCGGCGGCAGCGCCGGGCCGATGAAGGATCTCACCTTGCATGATTTTGCCCGCGATGTGGCGGAGGTAATCAAGCATGAGGGCTCTGGCCCCGCGGTGATCGTCGGACACGCCTTCGGCAATTGGGTCGCGCGGATGACCGCGGTCGACGATCCCGCCCTCGTGCGCGGTGTCGTGATCGTCGCCGCCGCCGCAAAGGCCTATCCGAACGGCTTTGCCGGCGCGAAGGAATTGTCCGAAGCCGTAAGGCTGGCGGGCGATATCAATCTGCCGGATGACGAGCGCTTGAAATATCTGCGCATGGCTTTTTTCGCGCCCGGCCATGATGCAAGCGTTTGGTTGAACGGCTGGTACCCTGCGGCGGATGAAGCCGAAGCCGCCGCAGGCCGTGCGACCAAACAGTCCGAGTGGTGGTCGGGCGGCAACGTGCCCCTGCTCGACGTGCAAGCCGCGAACGATCCGTTCAAGCCGGCCTCGATGTCGAACGAGATGCGGGATGAATTCGGTGACCGCGTCGCCATCGCCGTAATCCCGGACGCCAGTCACGCGCTGATCCCCGAGCAACCCCAGGCCGTGGTCGATGCGATCGTGGGCTGGATGCGGAAGCTGCCGCCGTAAGGCCTGATTCCGCAGCGATCAAGAGGGCACCTGTCCCGGGTGCTGTGGGCGCAGTATAACGAAACATGCGATCGGCCGCTCGCGCGCAGCTTAGGCGTAGGAGAACATCGATGCCAATTTCCGGTTTGGGCATCCGAAGCGGGATCGGCATTTGCGCCGCCGTTGCCTCTATGCTGACGGCGACCTCCGTTCTCCTCGCGGCGAATGCTTCGGAGCCGTTTTCGCCGGCCGCTCTTGCCGAGATCGATCGTGTCGTAGCCGAGATAGACCGGATCGAAGCCGATACGTTGAAGCGCCTGACGTCCGCGCCGGATAATCAGGTCCAGCAGATCGAGCTGCTTGGCAAACTGATGCTGTTCGACAAGGAGCTCTCGGTCAATCGCAACGAGGCCTGCGCATTCTGCCACATGCCGGAGACCGGCTTCACCGGGCCGATTTCGGAGCTCAATCGGACCACCGGCTCATACCCCGGTTCTGTTCGCACCCGTTTCAGCGAACGCAAGCCGCAGACCCACACCTATGCGCCGCTTGCGCCGGTGCTGCACTACAATGAGGGGCAGGGCGATCTGGTGGGCGGCAACTTCTGGGACATGCGCGCGACCGGGCGGCGTCTCGGCAATCCCGCCGCCGAGCAGGCCGAAGGTCCGCCGGTCAACCCGGTCGAGATGGGGCTGTCTGACATCGCATGCTCGGTGTATCGCGCCTCGCAGCGACCCTATCGCGGCCTGTTCGAAGCCGTGTGGGGTGCGCAAGCATTTTCGATCGACTGGCCGGCCGATGTCGAGCAAGTCTGCAACACGCCTGGTCCGCCGCCGCCCAACGATCCGGCGCCCGTCCATCTGAGCAAGGTGGATCGCGGCCGGGCCGCCGCCACATTCGACCAGATGGCGCAATCGATCGCGGGCTATGAGGCGTCGCACGAGGTCACGGCTTTCTCCTCGAAATACGATGCCGTGCAGGCCGGGAAGGCTCAGTTAACGCCGCAGGAGCAGCAAGGATATGAGCTGTTTCGCGGCAAGGCGAAGTGCAACGATTGCCATCGCGACGGCGGACCGGGCGAAGATCCGCTTTTCACCGATTTCACCGCGAGCAACATCGGAACGCCCGCCAATCCCGACCTGCCTTACTATGCCGAAGGCGAGCCGGATCAATCTGGCTATGTCGCCAACAAGAGCGGTGCGTCGTTCGTCGATCTCGGCGTCGGCGGCTTCATCGCCAACGGCCATCCGCTGAGCCAGCCTTCGGCTGTCGACTCGCGCTGGAAGCCCCTGGCGTCGCAAACCCGCGGCAGATTCCAGGTCCCGACACTGCGCAATGTCGACAAGCGGCCGTCGCCCGACTTCGTCAAGGCATACGGCCACAACGGCTACTTCAAGAGCCTGAAAGAGATCGTCCATTTCTACAATACGCGCGACGTGCTGCCGCGCTGCGGACCGCACGATCCGCGCGAGGGCACGACTTGCTGGCCGGCGCCGGAGACCACCGAGAACATGAACAAGAGCAAGACCGGCAAGCTGGGCCTGACCGTGCCGGAGGAGGACGCGCTGGTCGCGTTCATGCAAACACTGACGGACGGCTACGCGCCGGCACCGAAATAGTTCGTCGTCCCAGGCAAGGTCGTAGGGTGGGCAAAGACTGTAGGGTGAGCAAAGCGCAGCGTGCCCACCATTCCAGAGCACTGCGCGTGATGGTGGGCACGGCGCAAGCGCGCCTTTGCCCACCCTACAATTCATCTTTGTCTCAACGCCAACTGATTTGCCCGTCGGGCAAATCAGTTGCGCGATTTGGATCTTCGCCGCGAGCGAAAACGTGTCTGCACTCGGCAAAATCGCTCGCGCATAAAAACTAATTTCGTCTGCTGCTCAAGCCGTTTAGCCCGGCTCAGCCCCTCGCGCCCGAAATTTTCTATTTACGAAAATCGGAAATCATGGTTCTAATCCTGCATCCCGCCTCGCAAGGGGCGTACGCGTCGTCACGGACGTTGCGGCGGGATGCGATGGACGCGTGATCGGCGCTGGACGAGTGGCGATCAAGCGGACGACAAAATCGTGTGGTCCTGGCACCCCGACGCTGGTGTCAAGCCTTGCGCGTTGGCGATGCCGGCCCTTCGGTCCGACACGCCGCGCGAGGCGACGGTGGCTAAAAAGCCCGGCACACCGGGGAGAGCGCGAGATACGCCGTAAAACCATTGCGCAGGGAGTGCCGGATCGTTTCGGCGTACCTGTGGTGACTTGCTTGCGTGCTTTCTTCATTTGCACGCAAGGCTGCGGCTGCGTTGCGCATCCGGCATTCCCTGCGCCCTCCTTTTCGAGAGGGCCTGCTTTCCAAGCCTCGGGCGCGTGCGCCGCGGGAACGCGAAGCTGTGCCTGCCTCATCGGAATAGGCCGGAAAGAGTAGCGGACGCCCGGGCCGGGCGGCATAGTGATTGCATGCCAAAAAGCATGGCGAGGGGCGGTATCGAGAGGGGGAGCGGCGGATGAGCGAGACGACAGCGAAGGTCCAGCCCGTCGACGAGATCTTGCCGCCGCCGCAACTGTTCCTGTTCGGCCTGCAACATGTGCTGGTCATGGCCGCTTCGCCGATCACGGCCGCTTTCCTGGTGAGCCGCGCGCTCAACTTCACGCCCGACCTCACGTTGAACTTGATCAGCGCCACTTTCCTGATCTGCGGGCTCGGCACGCTCATGCAGAGTTTCGGTCCGGCCGGCTTTGGTGCGCGGCTGCCGTTCATCATGGTGCCCGGTGGCGCGCCGATCGTGATTTTCCTCACCATCGCGCAGCAGACCAATCTCGCCACCGCTTCCGGCGCCGTGCTGCTGACGGCGGTAGCCTATTTCATCATTCTTCCCGTCTTTGCGCGCTGCCTGAAATTCTTTCCTAAGCTCGTCATCGGCGCGATTCTGCTTCTGGTCGCGGTCAACCTGGTCAAGATCTATGGCGGCATCATCACCGGGCAGCCGAACAGTCCGGCCTTCGCCAATCCGACCAACATACTGCTCGCGCTCGCCACCATCGCCTTCACGCTGATCTTCGCGCGCGTGCTGAGCGGCATGTGGCGGCAGCTCGCCGTGCTGCTCGGCCTCGTTGCCGGGAGCTGTGTCGCGGCCGCCTGCGGCATGATGAGCCTTGCCGATGTCGGCTCTGGCGCCCTCGTCAGCGCGCCGACGCTGTTTCCGTTCGGACGCCCGTCCTTCGATCTCGTCGCCGCGATTCCGCTGATCGTCTTCAGTGTGATCTCGATGGCGGAAGCGACCGGCCAGACCATCGCGATCGCCGACGTGGTCGGCAAGGATATCGATCCCGAAAAGGAAGTGCCGAAGACCATCCGCGGCGACGCGCTGGCCTCGTTCGTCGGCGGCTGCCTCGGCACCTCGCTGATCATCACCAGTGGCGAGAATATCGGCATCGTGCGTGCGACCGGCATCCGCTCGCGCTACGTCACCGCGGCCGGCGGCGTCATCCTGATCGTGCTGTCGCTGCTCGCGCCGCTCGGCCGATTGGTCAATGCGATCCCGGGACCGGTCGTCGGCGGCACTGCGGTCATCGTGTTCTGTGTGATCGCCGCGATGGGCATCGACATCCTGCGCAAGACCGATCTCGGCGAGCATGGCAATCTGTTCACGCTGGCGGCGGCGCTGGCGATGGGCCTGCTGCCGATCCTGGTGCCCGGGCTCTACAGCAAATTTCCGCAGAGCGCCCAGCTCATCCTCGGCAATGGCCTTGCGGCCGGCACGCTGACGGCGGTGCTGTTCAACATCGTCTTCCATCATCTGAAGATCGGCACTAGCAAGGTTGCGACCGAAACCCCTGACGCGACGTCGAGCGCGCCAAAGCTGTCCTGACGGCGCGTTGCGCGGACCCTGTTGATGACTGAACTTCGCTCCGAGCCTCTCTCCAGTACCGATCTCCTGCTCGCGCCCGAGCGCGTGCTGCTGAAGGGCGGCAGCGAGGCCGGCCAGGCGCTTGTGGTGCGAGGCGGGCTCATCGCCGAGGTTGGACCGCGTGAGGCTGTCGTTGCCAGCAATCCCGATCTAAAGGCGATCGAATTGCCCGGCCATCTCGTCATGCCGGGCTTCATCGACGCGCACCATCATTTAACGCAGAGCTTTGGCAAGTCGCTTGCCTTCGGTGAGCCGTCCGAAATCTTCCGCCGCATCTGGGTGCCGCTCGAAGGCTCGCTCGATGGCGAAGGCGTCTATCTCGCCAGCAAGCTCGCCGCGCTGGAATCGCTGCGCGGCGGCTTTACGGCGGTGGTCGATGCGGGCACCCGCTCGGCCGCCGACGTCGCCGCAGTAGCGCGGGCGACAAAGGAAGCGGGACTGCGCTGCGTGCTCGGCTTCATCTGTAACGATCTCGGCGGCGCGGCCGGCGGCCGGGACAGAGACACACTTCTGCGCGCGGCCGAAGCGCATCTTGCCGCCTTTCACGAGGATGGCCTCGTGCATCCCTCGCTCGCGATCTCGATTCCGGAGGTCGCAAGCGACTTCATGTTGCACCGGATTTCAGAGATGGCGCGCGAGGCCGGCGCGATCTTTCAGACCCACGTGAACGAGCATTTGGTCGCCGTCGAGCGCTCGCTGGTGGAGCGCGGCCTGCGGCCGCTCGAACATCTTGCTGCGGCGGGGGCGCTCGGCCCCAACGTGCTGATCGCGCATTCGACACTGGTGACGCCGTCCGAGCTGATCCTGCTCGCCCGCACCGACACCGCGGTTGCCTATAATCCAGTGGCATCGACCTGGAAGGGCAACGCTGTCGCGCCCGCCGAGATGATGGCCGAACTCGGTATCCGCTTTGCGATCGGTACCGACGGCACGCGCAGCGATGCTTTTCGCATGGTCGAGGCCGCGGAAACGCTGCAACGCATTGCGTTCGGCCTTGGTGTCGGCGATTTCTCCACCCGCGGCGGCTGGACCTGGCTCGATCACGCCACGCACCGAGCGGCGGATGCGATCGGGCTCAAGGGTGTGACCGGCGAGATCGCCGTGGGCTGTGCCGCCGACCTGTTGCTCGTCGACATTTCGGGACCTGAGTTTACCCCGTCCTGGGACCTCGACTGGGAGCTGGTTCGCTTCGGCAATCGCGACCAGATCGTTGCGGTGTGGGTCGCGGGAAAATTGCGGCTCTGGCGCGGCTGGCCGACGGATTGGGATGGCCGCGCGCTGGTACGTCAAGTCGCCGCAGTTGCGGCGGAGGCAGTCGCGAAGGCGCCGATCAAGCGCATCCACCCGACCTCGCGCGAGCACCGCGCGCGAAGGATTGGTCCGGGTGACGGCGAGGCGTAATGAATCTCGACGTCATTGCGAGGAGCGTAGCGACGAAGCAATCCAGACTGCCTCCGCGCCGGCAGCATGGATTGCTTCGCTTCGCTCGCAATGACGAAGGGGAGAGCAGAGTCATATTTCTCCGCTGTCATGCTCCGCGAAAGCGGAGCATCCAGTATTCCAGAGGTTTCTCAATTGAACTCTGACGTCTCTGGAATACTGGATCGCCCGGTCGAGCCGGGCGACGACACCGAGATTGTGGTGATGGTCAGTGAGACGGCAGCGTCAGCTCGCGGCTTCCAGCCGTTCTTCCGTGAGCAGCCGCATCGCGGCGTCGGCGTCCATGGGCTCACTGAAGGCGAAGCCTTGCGCGTATTCGCAGCCGAGCTGGTAGAGCTCGACGGCGTCCGAATCCGTCTCGGCGCCTTCGGCCACAACATCCATGCCGAGATCATGCGCGAGCGCGATGATCGATTTCAGGATCACCGGGCGCGTACCGCGGGTCGTGGTGCGCACGAACGACTGGTCGATCTTGAGCGTGTCGAACGGGAAGCGCTGCAAATAGGACAGCGAGGAATGGCCGGTGCCGAAATCGTCGATCGAGAGCCCGACGCCGAGCTCGCGGATGCGCGTCAGCATCTGCGCGGCGTGCTCGGGGTTCTCCATGACTAGCGATTCCGTCAGCTCCAGCTTCAGCGTGCCGCGCGCCACCGAAGAGCGCGACAGCACGGTGCGGATGTCGTGCAGAAGGTCGTGGCGTAACAATTGCCGCGAGGAGACGTTGACGGAGGCGAAGATCGGCGTGCGCGAGCGCATGGCGCGTTGCCAGATCGCGAGCTGCCGCGCGGTCTGGTCCATCACAAAGGTGCCGAGATCGACGATCAGCCCGATCTCCTCGGCGATCGAGATGAACTCCGACGCCGACATGCGCCCGAGCTTCGGATGATCCCAGCGCGCCAGCGCCTCGAAGCCCGCGACGGAGCGGTCTTCCAGACGGATGATCGGCTGGTACAGGATCGTGATCTCCTCGCGCTCGATGGCGCGCCGGAGCTCGCTTTCCAGCGTCAGACGGTCGGTCTTTCGCGCACGCATCGCGGACTTGTAGACGTCGATGCGGTCGCCGCCGATGCGTTTGGAGTGATACATCGCCAGTTCCGCATCCTTGATGATCTCGTCGGTCAGTTGGGTTTGCGGATCGGACAGCGCGAGCCCGATGGAGGCGGTGAGGAAGATTTCGCGGTCGTTGAAGGCGATCGGCGCGCGGATTGTCTTGCGGATGGTCTCGGCGAAATTGGTGATGCGGGCGGGATCCTGCTCCGACAAGAGGATCAGGCCGAACTGGTCGCCGGCAAGCCGCGCCAGCGTGTCCTGCGGTTTGAGGATGCGGGTCAGCCGCCGCGCCAGCGTCAGCAGGATGGAATCGCCGACCGCGATGCCGACGGAATCGTTGACCTGCTTGAAACGGTCGAGGTCGATCACCATCAGGGTCGGCCGCAGGTTCGGCATGGTCTTGGCGAAATTTGCCACCGCCCCGAGCCGGTCCATGAACAGCTTGCGGTTCGGCAATCCCGTGAGATTGTCGTGCACGGAATCGTGGAGCATGCGCTCTTCGGAATTCTTGGCGTCGGTGACGTCGGTGAGCGTGCCGATCACGCGCGCAACCTCGCCGTCGGAGCCGACCACGGGGCGCGCCTTCAGCGCGAACCACATGAAGTGGCCATCGGGCGTGCGCAGGCGGAAGTCCTGCACCAGGCGGCCGCGGCGCTGGTCGAGCACGCTGTCGAGCGCGGCGCGGAAGCGATCCTGGTCGAGCGGATGCAGCACTTCCAGCCATTTCGCGGCGGGGCCTTCGAGCGCGCCGCGCTTCAAGCCGAGCAGGCTTTCGGTCTCGGGGCTGGTGAACACCTTGTCGGCGGAGACGTCCCAGTCCCAGATCAGATCGCCGGAGCCGGCAAGCGCCAGCGCGCGTCGCTCGACGTCGGAGACGATGCCGGTCGACGCGCCACCACCCGCAAAGGCGTGCTGCATGACGGTGAAGCCGATCAGCATCACGATCAGCACGAGGCCGCCGAGCAGGGCAGGGCCGACGATGTCGTTGGTGACGGAGCCGCCCACCGTCAAGCCGGCTGCGATCACCCATACCACCAGCAGGAACCAGGTCGGGATCAACAGCACCGCGCGGTCGAAGCCGTGCGTCGAGAGATAGACGATCAGCGCAAAGCCGGCGAAGGCGATCAGCACCAGCGACATGCGCGCGATGCCGCTCGCAACCGCTGGATCAAACAGCGCGAGCGCGACCAGCGAGCCGAGGAAGACCAGCCAGCCAACGGTGATGTGGGAGTAGCGCACATGCCAGCGGCTGAGATTGAGATAGGCGAACAGGAACACGAGCAATGTCGCCGCGAGGATCGCCTCGCCCGAGGCGCGCCAGACGCGCTCGGCATTGTTCGACATGTCGAGCACCTTGCCCCAGAAGCCGAAGTCGACGCCGATATAGACCAGCACCGCCCAGGCGAGCGCGGCGGCGGCCGGGAACATGATCGAGCCCTTCACCACGAACAGGATCGTCAGCACCAGCGCAAGCAGACCGGAAATGCCGATCACGATGCCCTGGTACAGCGTGAAGGAATTGACCTTGTCCTTGTAGGCGTCTGGCTCCCAGAGATAGAGCTGCGGCAGCTTGTCGGTGCGCAGCTCCGCGACATAGGAGACGACGGAGCCGGGATCGAGGGTGATGCGGAACACGTCGGCGGTCGGACTCTCGACGCGGTCGGGACGGTCGCCGGTCGAGGGTGTGATGGTGGCGATGCGCGAGAGGCCGAGATCGGGCCAGAGCAGCCCAGAGGACACGATGCGGTAATGCGGTGCGACGATCAGGCGGTCGAGCTGGTCGTCGGTGTTGTTGGCGAGCGCGAACACCACCCAATATTGGCCGCCCTCACGGGCGCGCACCTCGATGCGGCGGACGATGCCGTCGGTCCCGGGCGCGGTGGAAACCTGGATGCGATCGGTGTCGGAGTGCTGGTGCTCGAGTACGCCGGTGAGGTCGATGGCGGGCGCGTCGCTGCGGACGCTGACAGCGTCAAGCGCATATGCCGACGAAGCGGCGACAATAATCATGAGGCCCAGCACCAGTGGCGCGAGGCACCTGATCAGACGCAATGTCAGTTCTCCGCATTCGACCGCAGACGCCCTCGGTCGTTAAGCGATCATTGCCACGAATATGAAGTAAATCAAAGGGTTTCCGGCCGCCCTTTGCTCGCGAGCGTTAAAGCGACAACACAATTTTGCCAATATGTTGCGAGGTCTCCATGCGCTGGTGCGCGTCGGAGGCCTTTTCCAGCGGAAAGGTGCTGTCCATCAGCGGTTTTATGCGCCCTTCGCGCAGGAGCTGCATCACCTTCGCCTCGATTGCGGCGACCATGGCGGCCTTATCCGCATTACTACGGGGGCGCAGGGTAGAGCCGGTATGCGTCAGCCGCTTCACCATCAGCTTGGTAAAGTTCGCGGTCGCCTTGGGTGTGCCGGAAAGGAACGCGATCTGGACGATGCGGCCGTCGACGGCAGCGGCCTCGTAATTCTTGTCGATATAGTCGCCGCCGACCATGTCGAGGATGACATTGGCCCCGCTTCCGCCGGTCGCTTTCTTGGTGGCTTCGACGAAATCCTCGCTTCTGTAGTTGATGGCGTGATCGGCGCCGAGCTTCAGGCACGCGTCCGCCTTGTCCTTGGAGCCGACGGTGACGATCACTTTGGAACCGAGCGCCTTCGCCATCTGGATGGCCATGGTGCCGATGCCGGAGGAGCCGCCATGGACCAGCAGCGTTTCGCCGGGCTTGAGCGCGCCGCGCTCGAACACATTGTGCCAGACCGTCATCAGCGTTTCCGGCGTGGCGCCGGCTTCCGCCATCGTGAGCGAGGGCGGCACCGCCATGGCCTGCGCGTCCTGGGCGATGCAATATTGGGCGTAGCCGCCGCCGGCGACCAGGGACATCACCTTGTCGCCGAGCTTGTGCTTTTTCGCGCCCGTGCCAAGCGCAACCACTTCACCGGCCACCTCGAGGCCGGGCAGGTCGCTTGCGCCGGGCGGCGGCGGATAATGGCCCATGCGCTGCGCCACGTCGGGACGGTTGACGCCGGCGGCCATCACCTTGATCAGGATTTCGTCCGGGCCGGGCTGTGGCACCGCACGCGTTTCCGGCAGCAACACCTCGGGCCCGCCCGGCTTGCTGATGCCGATAACGGTCATTTGCGAAGGCAGCTTTTCCATGATTTGTCCTTACGACATACGTTTTTAGGCCGCATCTGATTAGCCAGCGGCACTCGCGCTGGCAACTGGGCCAACGGCTGAGAAAGGGAGGACCGAACATGCCGATGGAAGACGACGATCGCCCCCGCAAGAAAATCACGCATGAGATCGGACAGGATCTCTCACTGCTCTCCGTCGAGGAGTTGACCGAACGCATCGCGCTGCTCACGAGCGAGATCGCGCGGCTCCAGGAAGCCACAACGAAGAAGCGCGCATCCAAGGATGCGGCGAACTCGTTTTTCAAAACGTGACTCCGTCGTCCCTGCTTTCCGCCTTCGCTCTTCGAGCTACGGCGGACAAGCCGCAGGGGCGACTCGTTGAGAGATCAAGCATCGACGCTGGGCCAATGGCCGACATGGCTAACAAGCCTTAAAAAAATCCGCTCATTTACGATCGATTAAGCTTTCGCGTTTATGACTATCACTGTCCTCGTTTGGACACCGAGTGGCTCCTGTCCACTCTGTTTGACGCCTCCCTGTTATCAACTTTCAAAGCCGCCGGTTTTCCGGCGGCTCTTTTTTTGTGCTCACGCGTTGTGCCGAATGCGCACGGCCTCAACCGCCTGTCATCGGTCTGTCCTATCCGGCGGAAACCATATTAACCGATGTCACTGGACTCTTGGTCCGGCGCGAGCAATGATTTGTTCATCATAAGCCGGCTTGAAGCCGGGCGTCGTAACCGTTGCGTAAGAGGCGTTTACCATGACGGACCGTTTGTATAGCGATGGCGCGCTGGTCCAGTTCAGCGAGCGGCTCACCAATTCGGCGGCGTTTGGCAATCTTTTCCGTGAGGGCATGGACCTGGTCGAGGAGACCGCGGCCTATCTCGACGGCGTCGGCCGCAGCGAGGCCAAGGCGCTCGATCGCGCCGTCAGCCTGACCTACGCCACCGAGAGCATGCGGCTCACCACACGCCTGATGCAGCTCGCCTCCTGGCTTCTGCTGCATCGTGCGGTCAAGGAAGGCGAGATGACGCTGACCCAGGCCAACCGCGAGAAGACCAAGGTGAAGCTGTCGGCCGCCGATCCCGGCCCCACCGACATGGTCGAAAAGCTGCCGCAGCAATTGCAGGACCTGATCGCCCGCTCGATGAGCCTGCAGTCGCGCGTCCGCCGCCTCGATACGACCATCCATTCGCCGCCACCAGAACGCATGGCCATCGGCAATCCGCTGGTGCCCCATCTCAATCGGCTCAAGGCTGCGTTCGAGCAGTAAGCCTCATTGTCATTCCGGGGCGCGCTTCAGCGCGAGCCCCGGAATGACGAGCCAAAAACAAAAAACGCCCCCGAACCGGGGGCGTTTTGCTGTCTGGCAAGGCTGTCTGGAGAGGCTCGCCGCCTTACTCCTTCTTGAGAAAGCCCGAAAACTTCTTCTGGAAGCGCGAGACGCGGCCGCCGCGGTCCAGGAGCTGCTGGGAGCCGCCGGTCCAGGCCGGGTGCGACTTGGGGTCGATATCGAGGTTCAGCTTGTCGCCTTCCTTGCCCCAGGTCGAGCGCGTCTGGTATTCGGTGCCGTCGGTCATCACGACCGTAATCGTATGATAATTCGGGTGAATTTCGGCTTTCATGGCATATCCTGTAGCCGGCGCGCGCCGGTCTGAAGTAACGCTGCGATGACGGATTTGGCCGGCTCTATAACGTATGCCACCCCGCATAACAAGCCGCAAAACCTTGGTATCTCGGCTGATTTGCCAGCTTCGGCCGCGACGCCTATCTGGGGGTGGGCGACAGATTGGTGGGTCACATGAGCGCAGTGGAACGGCTGGACGACGAAGGCGGCGAGGTGCCGCGGCCGGACCCGATTGATGCGGCGGCCGCCGCCGGCGAAGCGGTCGCGGCGCCCGCCAAGAGCAGAGCGCGGATCAGGCCGCTGCTTGCGCTCTCGCCCTATGTCGCGCGCTACCGCGTCCGCGCCATCCTTGCCTTGATCGCGCTCACGGTTGCGGCACTGACCACGCTCCTGGTGCCGGTCGCGGTGCGGCGGATGATCGACTTCGGCATGACGCCGAAGGGCATTGCGATGATCAACAGCTATTTCAGCGTGATGATCGCGGTCGTCGCCATCCTCGCGTTCGCCAGTGCCTCGCGCTACTACCTCGTGATGACCATCGGCGAACGCATCGTCGCTGATCTGCGCCGCGACGTGTTCGCGCATCTGATCTCGCTGTCGCCGTCGTTCTTCGATTCCGCGCGCTCCGGCGAATTGATCTCGCGGCTCACCGCCGACACCACGCAGATCAAGTCCGCGGTCGGTGCCTCCGTGTCGATCGCGCTGCGCAACATCGTGCTGTTCTTCGGCGCGGCCGCGATGATGGTGGTGACGAGCCCGCGGCTGTCCGGCTTCGTCCTGCTCGCGATCCCGCTGGTCGTGATCCCCCTGGTCGCGTTCGGGCGCTGGGTGCGGCGGCTGTCGCGCAATGCGCAGGATACGCTGGCGGACGCCTCTGCCTACGCTGCTGAACTCGTTGGTGCGATCCGGACCGTGCAGGCCTATACCGGCGAGCGCCTCGCCAATGCCCGCTTCGGCAATGACGTGGAGCAGGCCTACGAGGCGGCGCGCGTCTCGACCAAGGCGCGCGCGATCCTGACCGCGATCATCATCTTCATCGTCTTCACCAGCGTGGTCGCGATCCTCTGGGTCGGCTCGCATGACGTCCTGACCGGCGCGATCACGCCGGGCCGGCTCGGCCAGTTCGTGCTCTATACGGCGTTCGCGGCAACCGGCCTCGGCCAGCTCAGCGAAGTCTGGGGCGAGATCTCCGCGGCGTCCGGCGCCTCCGAGCGGCTGCTCGAGATCCTGCATGTCAAGCCGGAGATCTCGGCGCCGGCCGCACCGAAAGCATTGCCGCAGCCCTCGCGTGGCGATTTGGCGTTCGAAGAAGTTAGCTTTGTCTACCCCGCACGTCCTGAAGTGCCGGCGATCGACCGCGTCTCCTTTGCAGTGAAGGCGGGCGAGAAGGTTGCGATCGTCGGTCCTTCCGGCGCCGGCAAGAGCACGCTGTTTCATCTCCTGCTGCGTTTCTACGATCCCACTTCCGGCACGATTTCCTTCGACGGCGTGCCGGTGCGGCAGGCTGATCCGCAGGCCGTGCGCAGCCATATCGCGCTGGTGCCGCAGGAGTCGGCGGTGTTTGCCGCGAGCGCCCGGGAAAACATCCGCTTCGGCCGGCCGCAAGCCACCGACGCTGAAGTCGAGCGCGCGGCCGACATGGCGCATGCGAGCGAGTTCATCCGCCGCCTGCCCGAAGGCTTTGCGACCGCGCTCGGCGAGCGCGGCGTGACCTTGTCGGGCGGCCAGCGCCAGCGCATCGCGATCGCACGCGCGATCCTGCGCGATGCGCCGCTGCTTCTGCTCGATGAAGCCACCTCATCGCTCGATGCCGAATCGGAGACGCTGGTGCAGACCGCGCTGGAAGAGTTGATGCGGCATCGCACCACGCTCGTGATCGCGCATCGGCTCGCAACCGTGCTGTCCTGCGACCGCATTTTGGTGCTGGACCAGGGCCATATCGTCGAGCAGGGCACGCATGCGTCGCTGGTCGCCGCCGGCGGGCTCTATGCCCGCCTGGCCCGGCTGCAATTCCAGGGCACTTGATTTCAAGGCACTTGATTTCAAGGCACCTGATTCCCAACAAATGTTGCATCGCAGGTGCAACCTTTGTTGAGCCTTGCACGTTGCTTGCCGGAACATTCAGGTTTGCCATGTCCGGACAACGGGAGGCTGTTATGCCCTATCGTCGCGGCGGTTTCGCGCTGACGCCGCCATCGGTCTTCATCTTTCTGATTTCGTTGGCATTGGCCGCGGTTGCCATGCTCGTGTACTACGCGCACACACCGATGCCGATCATCAATACCTCGCATGTGTTCGATCTGCTGGCGATCGCCTATGTCGTGCTGACGATCGGCGTGCTCTTCCGCCGGGTATAAGCGTCGCGCCGTTGTTGCAAGTTTGCTCTAGCCTGCCATGCTGGTTGCCGCATCACAGCAAGCAGCATGGCAGGGGAGAGAAACATGGCGCGCCGCGGATTTGAACTGACACCGCCCTCATTCATCGTCTTCGTCATCTCGGTGATCCTGGCATTGCTCGCGGTGCTGATTCACTACGCCCATGTCTCGATCCCGGTCATCGGCGCGGCGCATGTGTTCGACGTGCTGATGGTTGCCTATGTGGTGATGTTGGTAGGGGTGCTGTTCAAGGGGATATAGCGTAGCTTCGTCATTGCCGGGCTTGACCCGGCAATCCACCTAAAAAGACTCTTGCGAAGAAGGATGGATGCCCGGGTAAGGCCCGGGCATGACGAGGAATAATCCTACCGCTCCGTCAGCTTCAGCTCGATGCGGCGGTTCTTCTTGTAGGCGTCCTCGGTGTTGCCGGTGTCGAGCGGCTGGAATTCCGCAAAGCCGGCCGCGACCAGGCGTTGCGCCGGAACGCCGCGCGAGATCAGATATTGTACCACCGAGATAGCGCGCGCTGACGACAGCTCCCAGTTCGACTTGAAAGTCGGACCATTGACGGGGCGCACGTCGGTATGGCCGTCAACGCGCAGCACCCAGGCGATTTCAGGCGGGATCTTCTTGTCGAGCTCGGCCAGCGCGCTTGCCACGGTGTCGAGCTCGGCAATGCCTTCCGGCAGCAGCGTCGCCTGTCCGGTGTCGAAGAATACTTCGGACTGGAACACGAAGCGGTCGCCGACGATACGAATATCAGGACGGTTGCCGAGGATGGCGCGCAGGCGGCCGAAGAATTCCGAGCGATAGCGCGATAATTCCTGCACGCGCTGCGCCAGCGCGACGTTCAAGCGCTGGCCGAGATCGGCGATCCGGCCTTGCGATTCCTTGTCGCGCTTCTCCGAGGCGTCGAGCGCCTCTTCCAGCGCGGCGAGCTGGCGTCGCAGCGCGCTGATCTGCTGGTTCAACACCTCGATCTGCGCCAGCGCGCGCGCCGACACGCCTTTCTCCGATTCCAGCGCCTTGCCGAGTTCGCTGTTGCGGCCTGCGGCATCATTGCCGGCGTTGGCCAGACCTTCATAAAGCCCCTTGACGCGGTCGCGCTCGCTCTCGGCGGTGGCGAGACCGGCCTTGAGCTGCGCGACCTGGTCGTCGAGATTGAGCCCGGAAAGCTTTTCCAGCGACAACAGGTCGTTCAATTGTGCGATCTTGGCGTTGAGTTCCTCCAGCGCCTTGTCCTTGCCGGTGACTTCCTGCGACAGGAAGAACTGCACGACCAGGAACACCGAGAGCAGGAACACGATCGACAGCACCAGCGTCGACAGCGCGTCGACAAAGCCGGGCCAGTAGTTGAAGCCGGATTCGCTCCGGCGGGAACGGGCGAGGGCCATTCAATATCCTCTCAGTCCTGTTGCTGCGCTCATATCAGCGGCAGGTGGCAAACTGCCTCGATATTGTGGCCGTCGGGATCGAGGACGAACGCGCCAAAATAGTTCGGGTGATAGTGCTCGCGGATCCCGGGGCCGCCATTGTCCCTGCCGCCGGCCCTGATGGCCGCCTCATAAAACCGTTCGACGGTGTCGCGATCCTTCGCGCTAAACGCAATATGGGCGCCGGTCTGCGGCGCGTCACGGCCTCCGATCCAGAAAAAGGCCTTCGGATGGATGCCATAGCCGGCGAAACTTTCGCCCTCGGCATAGAGTCTGGTGATGTCGAGCGGGTGCAGCGCCTGGTCGTAAAAGTGCTTCGACCGCTTGAAGTCGCTGACGCCGATGGTGACGTGATCCAGCATCTCAACTCTTCTCGGGCTGCCGGGCGATCCGCTCCAACAGCCGTTTGATCTCGCGGTTCTGCTCGCCCTGGCCGTCGGCCCATTCCCGGATCATCTGCTGCTCGGTGCGCATATGCGCGACCAGCCCTTGAATGGCTTCGGCGAGGTTGGACATCGCCGTGGTTGTGGTGCGGCCGCCGCCGCCTTCCTCGACCGTGGCGCGCAGCTTGTCGAGCGCGGCGGAGAGGTCGCCGGAAGGCGCGTCGTCGTCGCCATATTGGCGCACGGTGGTGGCGAGCCAGTCTTCGAGGTCGGTATAGAAGCGGTTTTGCGCCTGGCTCGATTGCAGGTCGAGGAAGCCGAGGATCAGGGAGCCCGCAAGGCCGAACAGCGAGGACGAGAACGAAATGCCCATGCCGCCGAGCGGGGCGGCGAGGCCTTGTTTCAGCGTGTCGAATAGCGCGCCCGCATCGCCCCCGACTTTCAGGCCGTCGATCACCTTGCCGACGGAGCCCACCGTTTCGATCAGGCCCCAGAACGTGCCGAGCAGGCCGAGGAAGACCAGGAGCCCGGTCATGTAGCGGGAGATGTCGCGGGCCTCGTCGAGGCGGGTTGCGATGGAGTCGAGCAGATGCCGCATGGTCGCTTGCGTGATCGTCATCCGCCCGGTGCGCTCGCCGCCGAGAATGGCGGCCATGGGCGCCAGCAAGGTGGGATGGCGGTCGAGCGCCAGCCCCGGATCGGCGATGCGGAAATTGTTGACCCAGGAGATTTCCGGATAGAGCCGGATCACCTGGCGGAAAGAAAGGAGGATGCCGATCAGGAGCACCACTCCGATCAGCGCATTGAGGCCGGGATTGGCGAAAAAGGCCAGCACGATCTGCTTGTACAGCACGACCGCGACCAGTCCGCACGCCACCAGAAACACCAGCATCCGCACCAGGAAGATGCGGGGCGTGGCCAATTTGTTCAGTTCGATCTCCATCGCGGAGCGGGGTGCGGGGCCGGCGGGCATTCTGTCATCCGTTGCAGGGAGCCGATCTTGAGCCTCACTATGGCACAGCGGCGGCGGGAAAAAAGCTCATCTCCACCCAAATTGCGGCGCTACCGCGGAACCTTTGGCTGAAACCGACTTTAGATTGAACGCGTAATTGTCTGGAGGCCAAATCTAGCGGGATTGGGTGGGACTCCGTATGACCATTTTTTATCTCGAGGCGCTGGTGGCGATCACGCTGGCGCTGTCGATCCTGATGGCTTTTGCCTGGGTGGTCCGAGAGCGCACCGGCAATTCCGGCTGGGTCGATACCATCTGGACCTTCGCGGTCGGGCTGGTCGGCGCCGCTAGCGCGCTGTGGCCGGTAGGGGGCGAGAGCCCCAATATCAGGCAATGGCTGGTGGCGGCGCTGGTTGCGGTCTGGTCGCTGCGGCTCGGGCTCCACATCGCAATCCGCACGGCCGGGATATCGGACGACCCGCGCTATGCCGCGTTTGCGAAAGAGTGGGGCGCCAACGCTTCGCGGCGGATGTTCGTCTTCCTGCAAAACCAGGCCCTTGGCTCGATCCCGCTGGTGTTTGCGATCTTTGTTGCAGCGCGATTCCCCTCAAACGAGCTGCGGTGGCAGGACATGCTGGGCGCGCTGATTCTGCTCGTCGGCATTGCGGGCGAGGGGCTGGCCGACGCGCAGTTGAAACGTTTCCGCGAGGATTCGGCCAATCAGGGGCGGGTTTGCGATGTCGGGCTGTGGCGCTGGTCGCGTCATCCGAACTATTTCTTCGAATGGTTTTGCTGGCTCGCCTATCCCGTCATCGGCCTCTCGCCCTCCTACCCCTGGAGCCTCGCGACGTTGCTGGCGCCGGTCTTCATGTACTGGATCCTGGTTTACGTCACCGGCATTCCCCCGCTCGAAGAGCAGATGCTGCGCTCGCGTGGCGAGCGCTATCGCGCGTATCAATCGCGTACGAGCAAGTTCTTTCCACTGCCACCAAACAAGGAAGTGGTTCTATGAGCTTCATGTCTGCGATCATCGACACGGCCGAGCGCGTGCCGCTGCCCGATGTCATCATCCGCGCCGCGATTCACCGGCTCTGCTCGCGCACCGCGGTCCGGCTCGCGGGTGGCAGTGCGGAAAGCGATGCGGCCTTTGCCCGCGAGATGGCGGCGCGGGCCATTGCCGAGCATGCGGATGCCGCCAACACCCAGCACTACGAAGTGCCGGCCGCGTTCTTCGCCAATGTGCTCGGGCCAAACCGTAAATATTCCTCATGCTTCTACAACAGCGAAGCATCCACCCTGCAGGAGGCTGAGGAGGAGGCGCTGCGCCAGACCGAAGCGCATGCCGATCTTGCCGACGGGCAATCCATTCTCGAACTCGGTTGCGGTTGGGGCTCGCTGTCGCTGTTCATGGCGCGGCAATTCCCGCACGCGAACATTGTCGCGGTGTCCAATTCCAATTCGCAGCGCGAATACATTGAGAGCGAAGCGGCAAAGCGCGGCCTCACCAATCTGCGTGTCATCACCGCCGACATGAATTCGTTCGACGCGAGCGAACAGTTCGACCGCATCGTCTCGGTCGAGATGTTCGAGCACATGATGAATTGGCGGCAATTGCTGACGCGCGTGAAATCATGGCTGAGGCCGGACGGGCGCTTCTTCATGCACATCTTCACCCATCGCTCCGGCACCTATCTGTTCGACCGTGCCGACCGCGAGGACTGGATCGCGCAGCATTTCTTCACCGGCGGTGTGATGCCGAGCCATCATTTGATCCGGCAATATGCCGACCTGTTTTCGATCGAGAAGGAATGGCGCTGGAGCGGCACGCATTATCAGCGCACCGCGATAGACTGGCTTGCCGATTTCGACGCCCATGCGAGCGAGATCGAAGCCGTGCTGCGCACGGTCTACGGCGACGAAACGCATTTATGGATGCGGCGCTGGCGCTGGTTCTTCCTCGCCACCGCAGGCCTGTTCGGCTACGCCGACGGCGACGAATGGGGTGTCAGCCATTACCGGATGAAGGCGGTGTAGATCCGGATTCCATTTTCGGGCGGAACAGAATTCGCCGTCACGATTCAGTGAGTCAAAAATTATCACGCCGTATCAATGCGATAACGGCATGTGACATGTCGCTGCGTGTGACATCGGGCCGTATTGCGGCGCAGCACGCCATTTTTAATTTTGGGGCATCGAGCGCGGCCTGTCTGCGCCGTGCGGAGATTCGTTTTCCGCATCCAATCCACGACCCCAGGGGTAATTATTTCCATGCAAGGAATTCGAGCGTCGCAGGCTGGCATTTTGCTCATGCTCGCGGCGGCAGCGCCGCTGCTCGCCGGCTGCGATCAACCGCAATCCGCGGCTGCGGCCGTCGCCACGCCGGAGGCCGCGCCCGAAATCAGCATCGTCACCGTCAAGCCGCAGCCGCGCGCTATCGTGCGCGAATTGCCCGGGCGTATCGCGCCGACGCGCGTCTCAGAGGTGCGCCCGCGGGTATCCGGCATCGTCGTCGAGCGGTTGTTCCGCCAGGGCAGCGAGGTCAGGGCTGGCGATCCGCTCTATCGCATTGATCCGCGCCCGTTCGAGGTCGAGGTGCAGGCGAATGAAGCCGCGCTGACCAAGGCGCAGGCCACCTATGAGCGCGCCGTGCAACAGGCGCGCCGCATCGGCTATCTCGCCAAGGAACGCGCGGCGCCCGAGATCGAGAACGAAAAGGCGATCGCGGCGGAGAAAGAGGCCGCTGCCGATGTCGAAGCGCGCAAGGCGGATCTCGCGCGCGCCAGGTTGAGCTTCGATTATTCAACCATCCGCGCGCCGATCGATGGCGTCGTGGGGGCTGCGAATTTGAGCGAGGGCGCGCTGGTCGTGCAGAACGACAGCGCGGTCCTGGCCACGATCCAGCAGCTCGATCCGATCTATGCCGATTTCACCCAGTCCGTCGGCGAGCTGACGCGGCTTCGCCACGCGTTCGAGACCGGTGATCTCGAGCGCATCGCGCCCGATGCCATCAAGGTCCGCCTCGTGCTTGACGATGGCTCGCTCTATCCGGTCGCCGGCAAACTCCTGTTCTCCGAAGCCAAGGTCGACGCCAATACCGGGCAGGTGACCTTGCGCGGCGAGTTCGCCAATCCGCGCCGCGATCTGTTGCCGGGCATGTATGTCCGCGTCCGCATCGAGCAGGGCATCGACAGCGATGCCATCGCCGTGCCGCAGCAGGCGGTGCAGCGCAACGGCGGCGGCGGTAGCGAGGTGTTCGTGGTCAGGGATGACAATCGTGTCGTGCTGCAGCCCGTCCGCATCGGCAGCGCGCAGGAAGGCCAGTGGTTCGTGACCGAGGGGCTGAAGGCCGGTGACAAGGTCGTGGTCGAAGGCTTCCAGAAATTCGCGCCCGGCGACAAGGTCAAGCCACAGGCCTGGGCCGAGGCTGACGCCGAGATCGACACTGCTGCGCGGCAAACCGGTTCAGTGCAGCGGTAGCAAGTCATGCCCAGCTTCTTCATCGACAGGCCGATCTTTGCCTGGGTCGTCGCACTGTTCATCTGTCTGGCGGGGGCGATCTCGATCCCGCTGCTCGCGGTCGCGCAATATCCGATCATCGCGCCGCCGTCGATCTCGATTGCGACCAGCTATCCCGGCGCGTCACCGGAGAACCTCTACAACAGCGTCACGCGGCTGATCGAGGAGGAGCTCAACGGCGCCTCCGGCATCCTCAATTTCGAATCGACCAGCGACTCGCTTGGCCAGGTCGATATCATTGCCAATTTCGTGCCCGGCACCGATACCGGCAAGGCCTCGGTCGAGGTGCAGAACCGGTTGAAGCGCGTCGAAGCGCGGCTGCCGCGCGCCGTGATCCAGCAAGGCATCCTGGTCGAGGAAGCCTCCAGTGCCGTCTTGCAGATCATCACGCTGCGCTCGACGGACGGCAGTCTGGATGAAATCGGCCTCGGCGATTTCATGATCCGCAACGTGCTCGGTGAAATCCGCCGCATCCCCGGCGTCGGCCGCGCCACGCTCTATTCGACCGAGCGCTCGCTCCGCATCTGGGTCGATCCGGCCAAGCTTGTCGGTTATGGGTTGACCGCCGATGACGTCAACAAGGCGATCACGGCGCAGAACGCGCAGGTCGCTTCGGGCTCGATCGGCGCCGAGCCGTCGAGCTCCGACCAGCGCACGTCCGCGCTGGTGCTGGTCAAGGGCCAGCTGGAATCGCCCGACGAGTTCGGTGCGATTATCCTGCGCGCCAATGCCGATGGCTCGACGGTGCGTCTGCGCGACGTCGCGCGCATCGAGATCGGGGGCCTCAGCTATCAGTTCCAAACCCGCTCGAACGGCAAGCCCACCGCGGGTCTTTCGGTGCTGCTGTCGCCGACCGGCAATGCGCTGGCCACCGCAAGCGCGGTCGAGGCCAAGATGAAAGAGCTCTCGCGCTTCTTCCCGGCCAACATCGCCTATGAGATTCCCTACAACATCACCCCAGTCGTGAAGGCCTCCATCGAGAAAGTGCTGTCGACGCTGGTCGAAGCCGTGGTGCTGGTGTTCATCGTGATGTTCCTGTTTCTCCAGAACATCCGCTACACCCTGATCCCGACCATCGTGGTGCCGGTGGCGCTGCTCGGCGCCTGTGCCACGCTGATGCTATCAGGCTATTCCATCAACATGCTGACCATGTTCGGCATGGTGCTGGCGGTCGGCATCCTCGTCGACGACGCCATTGTCGTGGTCGAGAACGTCGAGCGCATCATGACCGAGGAAGGCCTGCCGCCGAAGGAGGCGACGCGCAAGGCGATGTCGCAGATATCAGGCGCCATCATCGGTATCACGCTGGTGCTGATGGCGGTGTTCGTGCCGATGGCGTTCTTTCCGGGTTCGGTTGGCATCATCTATCGCCAGTTCTCGGTGACCATGGTCGCCGCGATCGGTTTCTCCGCACTGATGGCGCTGTCGCTGACCCCTGCGCTCTGCGCGACGCTGCTCAAGCCGGTCAAGGCGGGGCATGGTCATGCGAGGCTGGGCGTGTTCGGCTGGTTCAACCGCTTGCTTGGTGCGGGCCGTGACCGCTATTCATGGCTTGTGCAGGGCGCGCTCAAGCGCACCGGCCGCTTGATGCTGATCTACGCCGCGCTGCTGATAGGCCTCTCCTGGGCGTTCATCCGCCTGCCCGGCGGCTTCCTGCCGATCGACGACCAGGGTTTTATTACCACCGACGTCCAGACGCCGTCTGACTCTTCCTATGCGCGCACCGAGGCTGCGGTCGAGAAGGTGGAAAAATATCTGGCCGAACGTGCCGGTGTCGAGAACGTCACCTTCCTCACCGGCTACAGCTATTCCGGCCAGGGCATCAACACAGCGCAGGCCTTCATCACCCTGAAGGACTGGTCGGAGCGCGGAGCGAAAGACTCTGCTGCTGCGATCGTCGAGGACATCAACCGTGATCTGTCCTCGATCCGTGATGCAAAAATCTCGGCGTTGCAACCACCGCCGATCGACAATCTCGGCAACTCCAGTGGCTTCAGCTTCCGCCTGCAGGACCGTGCGCAGAAGGGCTATGCGGCGCTCTCCGCCGCGGCCGACCGGCTTATTGCCGAGGCCAATGCCAGCCCCGTGCTGCAAAAGGTCTATATCGAGGGCCTGCCGTCGGCGCCGCGGGTCAATCTCGTCATCGACCGCGAGAAGGCCGGCGCCTTCGGTGTCACTTTCGAGGACATCAACAACACCATCTCGACCAATCTCGGTTCGAACTACATCAACGACTTTCCGAACCGCGGGCGCATGCAGCGCGTGATCGTGCAGGCCGACACCCTCAGCCGCATGAACGCGGACGACATCCTCAATTACAACGTCAGGAATCGCACCGGTCAGCTCGTGCCGTTCTCCGCTTTCGCCACCATCGAATGGGCGAAAGGTCCGACCCAGATTGCCGGCTTCAACTATTATCCCGCCATCCGCATCTCCGGTGAGGCGAAGCCCGGCTACACCTCGGGTGACGCGATCGCGGAGATGGAACGGCTTGCGGACAAGTTGCCGCGCGGCTTCGGCTATGAATGGGCCGGACAATCGCTGCAGGAGAAACTGTCGGGCTCGATGGCGCCGCTCCTGCTCGGCCTGTCCGTGCTGGTCGTGTTCCTGTGCCTGGCCGCGCTTTACGAAAGCTGGACGATTCCGCTCGCGGTGCTGCTCACGGTGCCGCTCGGCATTTTGGGCGCGGTGGCGGCTGCAATGCTGCGGGGGCTGCCGAACGACGTCTATTTCACGGTCGGCCTCATCACCATCATCGGGCTTGCCGCCAAGGACGCCATCCTCATCATCGAATTCGCCAAGGATTTGCATGCACAGGGCAAGTCACTGGTGGAGGCGACGGTCGAAGCGTGCACCCTGCGCTTCCGCCCGATCGTGATGACGGGCCTCGCCTTTGTCTGCGGCGTGCTGCCGATGGTGGTCGCGCATGGCGCCGGCGGCGCCAGCCAGCAGGCGCTCGGCACCGGCGTCATGGGCGGCATGATCGCGGTCGTGATCCTGGCGCTATTGATGGTGCCGGTGTTCTTCGTCAGCGTGCTGCGGTTCTTCTCGCGGGAGCGGAAGGTGAAGGCGGCAGAGGTCTATGGACCGCCTGCGCCGGTGCGACCGGCATCCTAACTCGTCGTCATTCCGGGGCGCGCGAAGCGCGAGCCCGGAATCCATCGGGCCACAGAGCAAATGGAGGAATGGATTCCGGGCTCGCCGCTTCGCGCCGCCCCGGAATGACAACCTACTTCCTGATCTTCCTGTACTCCGCCAGCGCCTGCTCGAACTTGTCGTTGAACAGCCACATCGCATCCATGATCTCGCGGAAGGTCGCCGACGCTTTCGCCCGATCGGCCTTGCCATAGGCAAACATGCTGTTGTTGCGCAGATAGCCCATGATCCGAGGGTCGGAGATGCGATAGGCAAGGAGATTGCCCGATCGCATCGCCGACATGGTCGGTGAGGGGACGATCTGGATCAGCTCGAACAGCTTCATCTGGTCGATCGGGTCCGGCAGCGTCTTCACGATCGCCGGCACCTGGACGAAAATATCCGCATGTGCGTTCATCAGTCCGTCCCGCACCGCGGTCCAGTGGTTGAAGCGGTGATCGAGATTGCCGGCGCGTGCCTCTTCCCTGTCGTCACGGGCGATCAGCGCCGGATCGAAGGCTGCGATCGTGCTCCTGATCGCGGCCCATTTCCGGCGGCCGTTCTCGTCCTCGGACGTGCCGGTCTGGAAGCTGCCCTTGTATTTGTTGGAGCGGGCATTGCCGATGTTCTGCTTGCCGCTGGTTTCGGCAAAGAAGATGCCGACGCTGATGCGGCCGGCAGCCTCCGCGCTTGCCGCATCGAGGCCTTTCGCCCGCGCAATCGCCGCGCCGAGATCGGCGGCGTCCTTGAACGGCGTGTCGGATTTCTGTGCGTTGGCTGGCGGCGCGTCCAGAAGGTCGAACAGGGCGTAATACTCGTCGAGCAGCGGCTCGGTGTCGGCGTCGAAATAGGCCGGCGGGATCTTGAACTTGTTCGGTCGTCCGATCCTCGATGGAACTTCGTCGGTGAGGTCCTTGTAGGCGCTCATCATCTTGTTGCGCGCCAGATAAAGCGCCTGTCCGGGCAGGTCAGGCAATCCCTGACGTGCACTGATCTGCGCACGCCGCTGCGCCAGAACCGATTTGAACTCGCTGACCGCCTGATTGTACGTGGCAAGCGCGTCGGACTGGGCCATCGCAGGTTGCCTTGCGAAAACCAGTAGCGCTAACACCAGTGCGGTGACGGACGCAGCGGTACGGCTTTTCATCCCCATGGCGGTGTCCCCCAACAGTATGCTTGGCAGGCTGGGCGGAATGTGTGATTCTCGCTTCCCTCAGCTAAGACCGGCGAAAGGCGTGAAGTCCAGTGAACACGGGATCAGTGACGCCAACAACGGCCAGCGCGGCCTTCGCCGACCTGCCGGCGACGCCCCGGATGCCGACGCTATTTGTCGGTCATGGCAGCCCGATGAACGCGATCACCGACAACGCCTATAGCCGCGAATGGCACAAGATCGGCGAAGCGCTGCCGACGCCATCTGCCATTCTCTGCGTCTCCGCGCATTGGATGACCCGCGGCACCACGCTGGTCCATATCGGCTCGCATCCGAAGACAATCCATGATTTCGGCGGCTTTCCGCAAGCGTTGTTCGATCAGCAATACCCGGCTCCCGGCGCGCCCGATTTTGCCGAGGCGGTAATCGAGCTCGTCGGCTCCAGCCATCTCAAGGGCGACACGGAATGGGGGCTCGATCACGGCGCCTGGTCGGTGCTTATAAAAATGTTTCCGAAGGCCGACATCCCGGTGTTCCAGTTTTCGCTCGACCTAAGCAAGTCGCCGTCCAATCATTACGCACTGGCGCAGGAGCTGAAGCCGTTGCGGGAGAAGGGCGTGCTGATCGTTGGCAGTGGCAATCTCGTCCATAATCTGATGGCGCTGGTCCGCGGCGCCACCGCCGCCTACGACTGGGCCGAGGATTTTGATGCGCGCGCTGCGGAGGCGATCAGCCGGCGCGATTTCGGCGCGCTCGCCGAGCCGCTTTCGCTGGCGCGCTCGCTGCCGCTGGCTCATCCGACGCTGGAACATTATCTGCCCGTGCTGTTCCCGCTTGGCGTCGCCGACGACAAGGACGAGCTGAGCTTCTTCAACACCGGCATCGACATGGCCTCGATCTCGATGCGCTCTTTCGTGCTGGGCGGAACGGCTTGATTTTGAAACCATGAACTCCGCACGCGCCATATTGACCCCGCCGCCGATTGCCACCGAGGCGTTCACCGATGCCGCGGCGGCCGTCGCGCGCCTCGACGAGATCTACCAGCGCAACACCCAATTCCTGCGCGACCGTTTCGAGGCCTATGTCAATGGCGAGCCGCTTTCGGCCCGGGTGCGTGCCAACTATCCCTTCGTCCGCCTGACGACGTCGACCCATGTCCGGCTGGACTCACGCCTCGCCTATGGTTTTGTCGCGCGGCCCGGCGTGTACGAGACCACGGTCACGCGGCCTGATCTGTTCCAGGCTTATCTCACCCACCAGATCAGGCGGCTGATCGAAAATCATGGCGTTCCGGTGGAAATCGGCGAGTCGAAGGAGGCGATCCCGATTCATTTCGCCTATCGCCGCGACATCAACATCGAGGCCACGCTCTCGCCCGGCGACAAATCCGGCGTGGTGCGATCGCTGCGCGATTATTTCGACGTGCCCGATCTGGCCACCATGGATGACGCGATCGCCAACGACACGCTGCAGCTTGCGCCCGGCGAACCCGAGCCGCTGGCGCTATTCCGCGCCGCGCGCGTCGATTACTCGCTGCGGCGGCTCTATCACTACACCGGCACCGATCCCGAGCACTTCCAGAACTTCGTGATCTTCACCAACTACCAGTTCTATATCGATGCCTTCGCCGAGCTTGCGCGCAAGCGTCTCGCCGCCGGCGAGATCGGACCGGAGGCCTTTGTCGGCCCAGGCAACGTGATCACGAAAAATGCCCGGCTCGGTGGCGGCACGACGGGGATTGTGCCCGAGCGCATGCCGCAAATGCCGGCCTATCATATGGTCGACCCGCTCTATCGCGGCATCAGCCTGGTTAATGTCGGGGTCGGTCCTTCCAACGCGCGCAATATCACCGATCATATCGCGGTGTTGCGGCCGCACGCCTGGCTGATGCTTGGCCACTGCGCAGGCTTGCGCAACACGCAACGGCTTGGCGATTACGTTCTTGCCCACGCCTATGTCCGAGAGGATCATGTGCTGGATCACGAACTGCCGCTCTGGGTGCCGATCCCGGCGCTGGCCGAGGTGCAGGTCGCACTTGAAGAGGCGGTCGGCGAGGTGACGGGGCTCGAGGGTTTTGAGCTGAAGCGCCTGATGCGCACGGGGACGGTCGCCAGCGTCGACAACCGCAATTGGGAAATCGGCGATCCCAGCGTGATCCGGCGCCTGTCGCAATCGCGCGCGATTGCGCTCGACATGGAGTCAGCCGCGATCGCCGCCAACGGGTTCCGCTTCCGCGTTCCCTACGGCACGTTGCTCTGCGTCTCCGACAAGCCGTTGCATGGCGAGATCAAGCTGGCCGGCATGGCGAGCGACTTTTATCGCCAGCGCGTCGGCCAGCATCTGACGATTGGCCTGAGGGCGCTCGAGCGGCTGCGGGAACAGCAGTTGGAGCGGCTGCATTCCCGCAAGCTCCGGAGTTTTGCCGAGGTCGCGTTCCAGTAATCCCGCGGCCGCGCGCCCTGAATGAAGCGCGGCCGCGTCGCCTTAGGCCGCGCGCACGCTCGACAGGAACGAGTTCACTTCGCCCGCGAGTTGCTCGGCCTGCTGGGAGAGATTGGAAGCCGCGGTGAGCACCTTGCCGGCGGCGTTGCCGGTCTCGTTGGCGGCGGTGCTGACCGCGCCGATATTCTTGGTGACTTCCTGGGTTGCTTCCGCCGTCTGGGTGACGTTGCGCGCGATCTCAGCGGTGGCCGAACCCTGCTGCTCGATCGCGGCACCGATCGCGGTGGCGATGGTGGAGACTTCCTCGATCGTGGCGGTGATCCCCTTGATCGCCTCGACGGCCTCGCCGGTGGCACCCTGGATCTGCGCGATGCGGTTGCCGATCTCCTTGGTTGCTTCCGCGGTCTGGCTCGCCAGGCTCTTGACCTCGGCTGCCACGACGGCGAAGCCGCGGCCGGCGTCGCCGGCGCGCGCCGCCTCGATGGTGGCGTTGAGCGCGAGCAAATTGGTCTGGGCCGCGATGCTGGAAATCAGCTCGGCGACGCTTTCGATCTCCTTGGCGCCGTCCGAGAGCGCACGGACGATGGTGTCGGTGCGGTGCGCGCTCTCAACGGCGCGGCTGGTCACCGTGGCGGATTGCGTGACCTGGCGGCTGATCTCGGAAATCGACGACGACAATTCTTCCGCTGCGGCTGCGACCGTCTGCACCCGGCCGCTGGCGTCCGTCGCGGCCGAGCTGACGACCCCGGCGCGCTGATTGGTGTGCTCCGCCGTGCCGGTCATCGACTTGGCGGTCGATTTCAGTTCGCCCGAGCCCGAGGCCATCTGGCCGACGAGCTGGCCCACCGACGCGTCGAACCGGTCGGCTAGCGCAATCAGCGCCTCGCGCTTTTCCTGCTCGCTGCGCTGCTTGGAGGCGACCTGCTCCGCTTCGAGAGCACGCGCGGTCTGCGCGGTCTTGCGCAGCACTTCCAGCGTCTCGGCCATGCGGCCGATCTCGTCGCCACGGCCGGTTTCCTCGACCGCCTGGTCCAGCGAGCCCGAGGCAATGTGCTGCATCCGCCCCTTCAGCCGCTGCAGCGCCGACACAACGTCGCGGGCAATCAGCCATGACACCAGCGCCATCATGAGGATCAGGCCGAGGCCGATTCCGCCGAGGCGCCAACGCAGCGCGCTCACGTCATTGTCGATGTCGTCGACATAGAGGCCGTAGCTCATGATGACGTCCCACGGCGCGAAGTGGCGAGCGTAGGCCATCTTCCGCACCGGTACGGTCTGGCCAGGTCGCGGGTAAGGATAGGAGAGAGTGCCGCCAGCGGGGCTTTGCCTGGCGGCGGCAAGCTGGGCGTCGGCGATGGTGACGCCGTTAGAATCTTTTGCTCCCGTGATCTTGCCTTCAACCTGCGGATTGCCGGTGTTGATGAGCAAGCGCGTGTCCGGATAATAGGCCACTGCATAGCCCTGGCCATCGCCGAACGTCATCTTGTGGCCGCGCTTGCGGAACTCGGCAAAGGCCTCGTCCTGCGTCATCTTGCCGGCCGCGATGTCATCCTGCAGCGATTGCGCCAGGCCGTACAGCAGATCGACGGCGGCCCGCATCTGCCCGACGCGGTCGGTCTGCATCCGGGTTGCGCTCAGCGAGGCCGCCACTGCGATGATGGCAAACACGGTGAGCGCGGCGAACGCCACCATGCTCGCAAGTTTGGTGCGGATACTCAGTCGGCTCAGCAGTTCCATTTCAGCCCCCGAAGGCAGGTTTGTTAACCTACTCAGCTATCACCAACGTGCTTACCAATGGTGAATGCGGGGCTTGCCGCGACGAATGGCTACCTTGCGTCAGGTGCATTCGTCCACTTTTTCAACTGCTGGTTTGCGCCGACGCCTCCCGGAGCGCCGGCGTGGAGCATGCGGCTGGCCTATCCCGCGACAGGCGAGAAATTCCGCACGATCTCATACATGCCCGGCTCGAATGTCGCGATGGTCAGCGCTTCCTTGAGATGGGGCAGAGGGCCGGGATCCCGACGCATGGCCTCATAGTCCTCGGCGCTGTTCCATTGGGCAACCATCGTCACCTTGGTGCCGTCGAGGCTGCGATGGAGCGCAGAAGAGATAAAGCCCGGTGCCCGGCTGACAAACTCGTCGGTCGCACGCGTCAGCAGATCGATCAGCCGCTGCTGGTTCGACGGATCGACCGTGAAGACGTTGATCAGTGTGATCATGCTTCACCCCAGCGTCTTGAAAATCTTCACCAGCTCGGCGTGGACGTGCTCATTCCCGCAGACGACATTCTTGGTCGTCAGTGCGTTGTCGTTGCCCTCGATGCCGCTGACGATGCCGCCGGCTTCGCGCACCATGATCTGGCCCGCCGCCATGTCCCACGGCTGCAGGTTGCGTTCCCAATAGCCGTCGAGCCGGCCTGCGGCGACAAAGGCCATGTCGAGCGCGGCGGCGCCGAAGCGGCGGAAGCCGGCGATCTTGTCCTGGAGTGCGGCCATCTCCTTCAGCGCCAGCACATGGTCACCGCGGCCGATATGCGGCAGGCCGCAGGCGATCACGCATTCGTTGAGCTTGCGCCGGCCGGCGACGCGCAGCCGCTGGTCGTTGAGGAAGGCGCCCTTGCCGCGCTCGGCGATATAGAGCTCGTCATTGGCGGGATTGTAGATCACGCCGGCGACGATCGTGCCTTCACGCGCCAGGCCGATCGAGATCGCAAATTGCGGGATGCCGTGCAGGAAATTGGTGGTTCCGTCCAGGGGATCGACGATCCAGGTGTGACTCTTGTCGTCCCCCTCGCGCGTGCCGCCTTCCTCGCCGATGAAACCATAGCCGGGCCGCGCCTTGGCCAGATCGCTGTAGATCATCTCCTCGGCGCGCTTGTCGGCAAGCGAGACGAAATTGGCCGGCCCCTTCAGCGAGACCTGAAGATTTTCGATCTCGCCGAGATCGCGATTGAGGCTGCGGCCGGCGCGGCGCGCGGCCTTGACCATGACGTTGATGAGGGCGGAATGCAGCATGAAATCCGGTTTCGTCTCAGCGCTTGGGCGCAGCGGTCTGCGGGAAGGCCTGAGGTGTGGCTTGAGATTTGGCTTCAGATTTGACCTGAGGCTGCTGCAGTGGTTGCCCTGCGGGCGCGGACGAGTCAACCTTGTCGCCGAGCCAGCGGTGCGCCAGCGCCTCGGCCTTGGCGCGGTCCTCGGGACTGACCTTGGACAACTCGTCATCCAGAAAGGGATCGCCCTTGCCGGCGGTCTTGGCCACCAGGTGCCACTTCAGGGCCTCGACCCTGTCCGTCGGCGTGCCCTGGCCGCTCACCAGCACGCGCGCCAGCCGGTTCTGTGCGATTGCGCTGCCCTGCTTGGCAGCCTTGCGCAACAGTGCGGCCGCCGCCGGCTGGTTCCGCGACGTGCCGGTGCCGTTGTAGAGCGCGATGGCATATTCGACCTCGGCGTCGACATTGTCGGCCAGCGCCGCGGCCTGCAGCAGCCGCACCGCCTTCTCCATGTCCTTCTCGACGCCGGTGCCTTCCTTGTAGAAAGTCGCCAGCGCGTACTGCGCCTCGGCGTTGCCGGCGTCCGCCGCCACGCGCAACAGCTCCGCGGCGCGCCGGACATCCTGCGGCAGCGTCTGGCCGTCGAGATAGAGCAGGGCGAGATTGTAGGCCGCCTTCGACTCTCCGAGCTTGGCGGACGAAGCCAGCAGCCGCACCGCTTCCTGGCGGTCGGTCGCCCCGCCAAATCCGCCGAGTCGCATCATGGCGAGCGCCAGCATCGCCTCGCGGTCGCCGCCGTCGCAGGCCTTCTTGTACCACTCGGCCGCCTTGGCATAGTCGCGCTTGACGCCGAGCCCATTGGCATAGAGCTCGCCGAGCATGGTCATCGCGTGGGTGTCGCCGGCTTGTGCGCGCGGCTGCGCCAGGCCGAACGCGGTCTTGTATTCGCCGCGCTGGTAGGCGCCGTAGACAAAGTCGACATTGGGATCATCAGGCGCGGGCGATGGCGTGGCGCTCACCGTCGGCGTTGCCGGAGGTTTTGCGTCCGGCGCCCTCTTGGCAGCCGCGGGCGGCGGTTTCGGCTTCGCCTTTTCGGCGGGTTTGGCGGCAGGCTGTTTCGCCTGCTCCTTTTCCGCAGGTGTCGGCGGCGTGATCGGCAGCTGTGCTACCGCGCTCGTCGTCAGGGCGAGCGAGAAAGCAAGGACCGCTATCGGATGGCGCACTGTCATTCCGATGATCATCCAGCTGTGGTGGCCGAGCGCGCGGCCGCATGGGCCTCACGGATCGCCTGCCCGAACTCGGCAAGCGCTGCGGCGGCGCCGCGCGAATCCGCCCATGCGGCGTCGCCGACCAGCACGAAATCGGCGCCCGCGCGTGCGAACTCATACGCCTCCTCGCGCGAGGCGGCATATCCAATGCAGGGCGGCTCGAACAGCTCGGCCCACCAGTCGAGCCGCTCGGCCACCGCTTCCATCGAGGGCCGCTTGCCGTGCGCGTCCGGTTCGCCGAACAACACGTAGTCGGCGCCGAGTTCGCCCGCGAGCATCGAGTCGTGTCTCGTCGAAAGTCCGCCGACGCCGGCGATGCGGTCCGGCTTCAGCGATGGCAGCGCGTCTTCGAGCGCGGCAATTCCCGCAAGATGCGCGCCATCGGCATTCGCGCGCGCGACCAGCTCGACATGACCGTCGAGCAATAGCGCAGCACCTGCGTTCTGGATCACCGGCGCGAGCGCCTTGATCCGCGCGATCATGGTGCGCTGGTCGGTCACCGCGAGCCGCAGCAGCACGGCGGCGATATCGGCGCCGGCGAGCAGGCCGGGCAGGCTCGAAACCAGCGCGGACGGATCATCCACGACCGGTGTCGCGAGATAGAGTTTCGGCACCGGCCGCGGCGAAGCGGGCTTGGAGGCCAATTCAGGCTGCCTTCTTTTCCAGATCGTTCGCCCATTCCCCTCGGCTCGCCAGCGCATTCATGCGCGAGCGATGGGTGAAGGCGCGCTGGCCGGCTGCGACATTCTCGGACTTGCCGGACCACGCCTTCTGCGGCGCCGCCTGCAGCGCACGGCCATAGGAGAAGGTGAGCTTCCACGGCAGATTGCCGATCCGGTTCATGGCGTTGAGATGCGCGGTTGCTTCCTCGTCGGATTGCCCGCCGGAAAGGAAGGCGATGCCCGGCACCGCCGCCGGCACGCACGCCTTCAGCATGCGGATGGTCTTCTCGGCGACCTCCTCGACGGAGGCCTGCTTCGCGCTCTTCTTGCCTGATATCGCCATGTTGGGTTTGAGGATCATGCCTTCGAACGCGACGCGCTGCACGCGCAGTTCCTGGAAGGTCTTGTTGAGCACGCGGCTCGTCACGTCATGGCAGCGGTCGATGTCGTGGTCCCCGTCCATCAGCACTTCGGGCTCGACGATCGGCACGATCTGCGCTGCCTGGCACAGCGCGGCGTAGCGGGCGAGGGCATGCGCGTTGACGCTGATCGCGGTCATCGAGGGAATGCCCGGGCCGCCAGTGCCGCTTCCGATATCGATCACCGCGCGCCATTTCGCAAAGCGCGCGCCGCGCTCGTAATATTTCTTCAGGCGTTCGGCGAGCTTGTCGAGGCCGACGGTGACGAGTTCGCCCGGGCAGTTCGGCAGCGCCTGCGTGCCCTCGTCGACCTTGATGCCGGGGATCGCGCCCGATTGCTCGATCAGTTTCACCAGCGGCGTGCCGTCCTTGGCGTTCTGCCAGATGGTCTCGTCATAGAGGATCACGCCGGAGATATACTTGCTCATCGCCTCCTGCGAGCGGAACAGCATCTCGCGATAGTCGCGGCGGTTGTCTTCGGTCGACTCCACCTTGATGGCGTCAAAGCGCTTCTTGATCGTCCCTGAGGATTCATCCGCGGCAAGGATGCCCTTGCCCGGCGTAACCATGGCATTGGCGATTTTGTTGAGATCGGCGAGATTCATCGGTTCCTCCGGCGGCTGGCTTGTTTGCCCATAAAATAGACCGTAATCGGGCAAATGCCGAGTTTAACGTTCGTCGCAGGGGGCGGGTAACGAAAGGAATTTGCTGTCATTCCGGGGCGACGCGCAAGCGTCGAGCCTGGAATGACGAGGGAAGGAGCGTGGCTGATCTCACGCCACCTTCGGGATCGCTACGCGACCCGGGGATCCAACTCGCCCTTGCTGTAGCGCTTGGCCATTTCGGCCGTGGTCAGCACCTTTCTGATCTTGCTGGCTTGCCCCGCGGTATTGAACTCCTGCAGCCGCTGCTTGCACAGCCTGGTCATGGCTTCCATGGCGGGCTTGAGATATTTGCGCGGATCGAATTCTTCCGGATTTTCCTTGAACACCTTGCGGATCTGCCCGGTCATCGCCATGCGGTTGTCGGTATCGATGTTGATCTTGCGGACACCGTTCTTGATGCCGCGCTGGATCTCGGAGACCGGCACGCCCCAGGTCGGCTTCATCTTGCCGCCATTGGCGTTGAT
>DATHMA010000258.1:0-8251 GCA_035487555.1 Bradyrhizobium sp.
CGTCCAGCGTCATCTGGGCGCTGCTGGAAAGATTGAAGGAGGTGCCGTCGGTGAAGTTGATGCCGACCTTGCCGTCGGCACCGGTCTTCACGAGATCGCCCTGATAGACGAGATCGCCAATCTTGGTTTCGCCGGCTTGAGCGGGCGCATTCGCCTGCACGATGATCGCGCCTGCGTGCTCGATGCTGACCGAGCCTGTGGTGGCCACGACTTTTCCGATCGGCTTTGCATCGGCCTGGGCCCAAACCTGTGCTGGCGCAAAAGCAACCAGCGAAAGGACGATACCCGTCACCGACGCCGCAAACATCTGAATGCGCATGCCCCTCCCCTTTCCGAGAAGATCTTGCCGGGGTCGCCGGTCAAGGGTTGCGCCAACATGATGCCACATTGGTAATCGCGGGCCAGTTTACCCGAAAGGAGTATGGGCCCCCTACCCAAATGGCTAGGGGGTCACGAATGGGCAGCTTTCGACGGGTTCCGTCCCAGGAATAGCCTGAAGAGTTGAAGCCTCACGCCGGACGGACGTGAGGACATTTGCATCAGGATATTTCGGCAGGCCGCCAAGCGCTGCCATTGCCAAGAGATTTTTGACCTCGTGGCGGGGCAAGTCAGAACAAGAAGATTGCGGCGCCAGGCTGGAACCTGAGCTACTCGGCGAGGTGAGGTCCGTGCCAATGTCAGTTGCGTCGGATGTGGAGTGCGAGAGCGAACGCGCGGCAGCTTTGGCCCAGCTTCCAAAAACCACGCTTGAGGCATCGATCGAGAGCGGCACTTCTGACGAGAGCATTCGCAGCCGGTTCCGGTTCGGCGGATTCGGGCTGCTGTCATTCGCTGCAATAACGCTAGCAGCGCTCAGGGGTGCCCGGGCCGCGGAGCCGAACGTCGCCATCCTGGATGATGACCGCATCACCTACAAGGACCTCGATCACGGCAAATTCGAGCTCGTGACCAAGGAGGCGATTCCGCGACACATCATTGTCGACGATCCCGGCGAGACGGTCGTCGTCAAGAAGATCGGCTCCTCGGTGAACGTGAGCCCGGTCGGAAACAATGCGAACAGGATGGAGGAGCTGTCGAAGGCCCAACAGGACGCGCTCGCCAATTATGAGAAAGGAATGGAAGAAACAGGGTCCAGTGCACCTCCCTTCAGCGATCCAGGATTGGTGCAACCGATCAATTTCATCCAGAGCGACGATACCGTGACGACGCAAGCGGCGCTGGCTCCGGTGTCGGTGTTCGTGTTTACATCGATCGAGCTGCCGATCGTGCACCAGCCGCCGCCACCGCCACCGCCGCCGACGCTGGAGATCACCGAGATTGGCGGAGCAATCGACGTTGCCGCAAACAACATCATCAATGTCGCCAGAGCTGATGCCGGGGTTGTGATCACGGGCACAACCTCGGGTGTGGAGGACGCGCGGATCGTTACGGTCACCATCGCCAATAGCTCCGGCCAGGTCGTTTACAGCGGTACAGCCGCAGTCGCCAACAACACCTGGACAATCAACCTAAGCCCGGCACAAGCCAAGACGCTGGCCGACGGCATGGACACGCTGACGGCGGTCGTGACGAATGCGGCAGGCGATACTGCGCAGGCCTCGCACGCGATCAGGGTGGACGAGACCCCGCCGACGATCGCAATCAACACCATCGTCGGTACCAGTGTCGTCAATGTCAATGCGGCGAGCACCGGGTTCACCATCGCCGGCACTACGACCGACGCGGAGAATGGCCAGCCGGTGGCGGTCAAGATCGTCGACGGCTCCGGCCAGGTCGTCGACACGTTCACCACTACGCTGACGAATAACACCTGGTCGGTAAACGTCACCTCGGCCGAAGCCAAATCGCTGCATGACGGCACCTACACGGTGACGGCGGACGTCTCGGATACGGCCGGCAATCCGGCGCAAGAGGCAACGCAAGCGATCGCCGTCGACGAGACGCCGCCGACGGTGACATGGTTGCCGCCGGCCGAGAGCGGCATCGAGGGCAAGACGATAGCACTGGGCGCGATCGCGGCGACTGCGAACAGCGTGCCGGGCCACAGCAACAGCGTGCAGTCGCTTGTGGTGAGCGGCATCCCCGTCGGGGCCGTGCTCACCGACTGCACGAATAGCTTCGTGGCGACAAGCGGCGACACCTCGGTCGACGTGAAGAGCTGGGATCTCTCAAAGCTGAAGATCACTCCGCCGAACGACACCAATTTCACCCTGACCGTCACGGCGACCGACCAAGATGCCAACACGGCGAGTACAGGCGAGCTGGTGACGGTCGCCCCCCTCGCACCCGCCCTCAACCCGGTCGCCGCGCATGGCAATGAGGACACGGCGATTGCCCTGGACCTTGGCGCGATGGCCAGGAGCCTGTCGGGCGCCAACGGCGACGCGTCACCGAACAGCCTCGGTACACTTGTCGTGAGCGACATCCCGGTGGGAGCCACGCTGAGCGACGGCACCGGCTTGCCCGGTCATCAATTTACGGCAACCGCAGGTAACACCTCGTTCGACGTAGCCAGCTGGAACCTCTCGAGCCTGAAGATTACGGCTCCGGCGGAATTTGAAGGAAGCTTCACGCTCAAGATTGCGGCGACGGATCGTGATTCGGAAGGCGATATCAGTGCGACGGTGACGGCAATCGAATGCGTGACAGTGAAGCCGGTTGCGGAGCCGCCGACGGCATGCGCCCCGGCGACGCTAACGCTCAACGAGAACGCCACCTGCGTGGCGATTGCCGGGGTGCGCGTCGGGCCGTTGGCGGAGGACGCTGACGATACGGTGAGGGCTACGCTGACGGTATCGCATGGGACGCTGCATGTCGCCAGCCTGGGCGGCGTGACGGTGACTGGCGATGACTGTGCAACGCTGACACTGTCGGGCAGCGCGGCCACCGTGAACGCGCTGCTGGCGGGGCTGACCTATACACCGAACTGGGAGTACGAAGGCTGTGACACGCTGCATTTGTCGGTGACGTCGAGGGACGGCTCCAATACCTATCCGGCGGCAGCCATCGCCTCGACCGCGATCACGGTGAAAGATCGGGACGATCGAGACGATTGGCACGACGGCTTTACTCCCACCCTGGCCGCCTCGACTTTAACTGGCATCAACGCAGGCTCCGGCACCGAAATCAGCGCCCCCCTGGCGGCTTCCGACACCGTGACCAGCGGCACCACCGGCGCGGGCACGCTCCCGGCCGATCAGGCTTTCACGAGTTCGACCACCAAGAGCGGCGCCTTCGCAACGACAGAGCCCGGTGTATCGGCCGACACGCCCGACAACAACAGCGCCGCAGCAGCGCCCAATGCCGGCGATGCGCTGGCCGACATGATCATGGGTGGATTTGGTGCGGTTCTGCTCACAGGCGGCGATGGAAGGGAGACTATCACCGCAGCGAACGCTGTTCCGGACACCACCAAGGACGGCGGCAACGGCGACATCATCGCCGGCGAACATTGGGCGCATTGCCTCGCGGTTGACAGCGGGAACGACCATTTCGTCTTCATGTCCACTGATCATGGCGCAGACCGATGGCTCCCCGCCTCCGAATTCAAGCCGAAATCGGACAGGTTCGATCTGACAGCTCTCGGTCTCGCCGACTTCGTGGTCGTGGCGCTCGACTCCACCAGTACGTCGGTGCCGGCGCACACGGTCGCCTGGATCTATGATAGCTCGGCGGACCAGACGACCGTCTATGTCAATTCGACCGATCACAGCCTGAGCATCGGCGATACTTCTCTGGTGGAAATCCATTTGCAGGGCATGCCGACGATCGAGCCGTCGGAGCTCACTTTCGCGCCGGAGCCTGTGGCGCTGGCGCTAGCCGCCGAACCGACCAACCTCGGGGCGGCAACAGCGCACAATGACGCGACGCCCGTCGCTACGGTTGCCGCCGGCGTTTCGCCCGACGCGACTTCCGAGGCCCATGAGAAGCGGACCAGCCAGACGACCGACCAGAGCCACGGCCTTGATCCCAATCGGGACCGGGTCGACCTGTTCGACCATACCGGATCGATCCGTGACGACGAAAGCGGGAAACATACGGCGGGAACGACGAGCGACGACGCGGTGACGGCGCCCGCAAACGCTGAGCCATCAGTCAAACCGGAGCACGCGCTCCATACGGAGATGGCAAGCGCGCCCAGTCAAGCGATAACAGTCGACGATCCCGACATGTCCACGAATGGCAGCGGAGCCGTGGCGGCCCCGAGCTACGTAATCCACACTGCCGGCATTGCCGCGCCTGATGTGCCGGACGTTTCCGACGTGAAAGCGGATGTCCCCTTCGACAGGCATGACTTGATGCTCGGCCACGAATGGACCCATCCATCGCGCGGCGGCTGGCAATTCAACTTCAGCTGGAAAGGCAATGATGTGGCGCATGATGCCGACGACGGGTTTTCGGTCGCACATATGGGTGAGTCCATGCATGGCGCCGACATGTCTCACTTCGACCCATCGTCGACGGCGCATATGACGTCGGCCGCAGGCGACATGTCCGGGCATGCAAACTCCTTCCACTTCCGTGGAGAGGTCTCAGCCCCGCCGCACGCCGACCACATTCCGGAGCATACGACGATCCCTTTCGCCGCCCACCACTCGCACGATCTCATGGTGTGACAGGGTCGCCGCAGGCCTGACGGCGCGCGTCCCTTCATCCGGGAAAATCGAACGCCATGACGGCGCGTATCTTGCCGAGGTATTCGATCTCCTCGATCGCTTTCCAGCCGAGCGCCGTGTAGTACGCCGGCAGCGTCGTTGTCGCCGCCGTATAGAGATGCACGCGCGAAAAGCCCAATTCTGCAAAACGGGCGAGACAGGCGCGCACGAGTGCGCTCCCGACGCCGCGGCCCCGCTCCTCGGCGAGCACGAACAACTGCGCCAGCCATGGCGACAACGATGGACGCGTTGTCATCTCGTGAACGAGCAGATTGACCGACCCAAGAAATTTTTCGCCGCGCCGCGCCACCAGAACGGCCGGCAAACGGTGCGAGTGCACCGCGTCACACAGGAACCGTTCATATTCTTCGGCCGAATTGAAACCGGTCGAGCGACCCCAGTTCGCGAATTGCATTGCGGCAATCATCGCCGGCAAGCCTCGCTCCAGTGTCAGGCCTTCGATCTCGACGTCTTCTGCATTCATCGCTCGACCGGCGCTTCAAGAAAGGTACGAAACCACAAGATAACTTTACGTCAGCGACCGTGCCATTGTTTTCGCCGCAATCATGTGACGATCCGAGATTGAATTTGTCCTGCTGACGAGCAGGCAGACGCAAGACCAGCCTTCCGCGGCGGATCAAAAATCAAAACCCAAAAATCAAAAACGCACGAGAGGAAATGGCATGCCTGAGGCAATGGTCGAAACACGTGCGTCGGACACGACGCACAGCGTCTCAACACAACAGGTCGACGTCGCAGTTGTGGGAGCCGGCTTTGCCGGTCTCTATATTCTACATCGGCTGCGCAAGGCCGGCTTTTCGGCGGTAGTGCTGGAAGCGGCCGGGAATGTCGGCGGCACCTGGTACTGGAACCGTTATCCCGGCGCGCGCTGCGACATCCAATCCATCGATTACAGCTACACCTTCGATCCGGAATTGGAGAAGGCATGGACCTGGTCGGAGAAGTACGCGACCCAACCGGAAATCCTGCGCTATCTCGGCTTCGTTGCCGATCGCTACGATCTCAGGGGCGATATCCGCTTCGGCACCAAGGTCACCCAGGCAACGTGGGATGAAGCAAAAGAGCGCTGGCAGCTCACTACCGACAACGGCGCCAACGTCTCCTGCCGCCATTACATCATGGCGACCGGTTGTCTCTCCACCCCCAAGCCGCCGGAGATCGACGGCGTCAAGGATTTCAAGGGCGAGGTCTATCTCACCGGCCGCTGGCCGCATGACGGCGTCAACCTCACAGGCAAGCGCGTCGCCGTGATCGGCACGGGATCATCGGGCATCCAGTCGATCCCGCTGATCGCCGAAGAAGCGGCTCATCTGACCGTGTTCCAGCGCACAGCGAGCTTTGCCTTGCCGGCGCAAAATGGTCCCGCCCCGGCGGATCGCAAGACCATGTTGGAAGGCGACCGCGACGGCTACCGCGAGCAGGCACGCTGGTCGCTTGTGGGCGTCCCCTATCCGCAACAGACGGCCGTGAGCTGGCAATTGAGCGAAGCCGAGCGCCGCGAGCGCTTCGAGCAGGCGTGGACCGCCGGCGATCTCGCCCACATCCTGACCCAGCTCTGGGCCGATCAGGGCGTCGACGTCGACGGCAACAAGCTGGTTGCTGATCTCGTCCGCGAGAAGATCCGCGACGTCGTGAAGAATCCGGATATCGCGGCGGCGCTGACCCCGCATGATCATCCGTTCGGCGCCAAGCGCCCCTGCCTCGATACCAATTACTACGCGACCTACAACCGTCCCGACGTCACGCTGGTGAATCTGCGGCAGGAGCCGATCAAGGCGATCACGGCTGGCGGCATCACCACCGACAAGCGCAGCTTCGATGTGGATGTCATCGTGTTCGCGACCGGCTTCGATGCCATGACCGGCGCGATCATGGCCGTGCATCCGATCACCGGGCGCGCCGGCAAGTCGTTGTCCAACGTCTGGGCCCATGGTCCGCAGAGCTATCTCGGGCTCACCGTGGCCGGCTTCCCCAATCTGTTCATGATCACTGGGCCCGGCAGCCCATCGGTGCTGTCGAACATGGCGGTGTCGATCGAGCAGCATGCCGACTGGGTCGTCGACCGGCTGGTCGCATTGCGCGACGCCGGCTTTACCAGCATGGAGGCGACCGAGACGGCGCAGGCCGGCTGGGCGCGGCACATGGCCGATTGCTCCACGCTGACCCTACATCGGCTTGCCAACACCTGGTACACCGGCGCCAACGTGCCCGGCAAAGTGCAGGGCGTGATGCCCTATTGCGGCGGCGTCGGCCCCTATCGCAGCATCTGCAACGAGGTGGTCGGCCGGGGCATGCTGGGCTTCAAGCTTAGGGGACCTGGCGGCGCCGAGCAGTGCAATGACGGCGAGGTCGTGCGGTTGCAACCGGACGTGCGGCTGGTGCTGGGCATGCTGGCGGAGATGAACCTGCCGCCGATCGAGACCATGGGCGCGCAGGGCGCACGCGACTTCCTCAACGAGTTCAACAAGGGCCGCCCGGCGGGTAGACCTGTTGGCGAAGTCGGCGAAGGTATGCTGCAGGGCGCCGACGGCCCGCTGCCGTACAAGCTCTATCGGCCGACGACACCGGGGCCGCATCCGATCGTGGTCTATTTCCATGGCGGCGGCTGGGTGCTCGGGGACCACCAATCCGATGATCCCTTCTGCCGCGACATGTGCCGGCGGACCGGCATGATCTTCGTCAGCGTCGGCTACCGCCACGCGCCGGAGCATCGTTTCCCGGCCGCGGCGGAGGATGGCTATGCGGCGACCCGCTGGATCGCCGAGCATGCCGTCGAGCTCGGCGGAAAACCCGGCTCCGTGCTGGTCGCGGGCTGGAGCGCCGGCGGCAATATCGCGGCCGTCACCTGCCAGCTCGCACGCGACCGCGGCGGGCCGCAGATTGCGGGCCAGCTGCTGGTGTCTCCCGTCACGGATTGCAGCTTCGACCGTCCCTCCTATGTCGAGAACGCGACCGGCTACTTCCTGACCCGCGGGCTGATGTTCTGGTTCTGGGACATCTACTGCTCGCCGGCAGATCGCACCGATCCGCGGGCCTCACCGATCCGCGGCAAGCTCGAGGGGCTGCCGCCGGCCTTTATCGCGACGTCGGAGTTCGATCCGCTGCGCGACGAAGGCATCGCCTATGCCGAGGCGCTGGCCAAGGCCGGCGTTGCCGTCGAGCAGCTCAAGGCGAGCGGACAGTTCCACTCGTCCTACACCATGGTCGACGTCATCATCACCGGCGTTCCGGGCCGCGTGAAAATGGCGGAGGCGCTGCGCCGCTTTGCCGGGCTGCCCGCGCAGCAGACCGACACCAGCCGACGCGCCCCGCCGCCGGAGGTGAACGCCGCCGCCAAGTAACGCTGCTCCCAAAAGGAACTGCCCCAAAAGGAGCTGCCCCAAAAAGGAAAATGGCGCCGCGGGAACATCGCGGCGCCATCGCTTTCCACTTGGAGAGAGATCAGGCGATCAGAACTTCGCGGTGATACCGGCGTAGAGCGAGCTCTCGGTGCAGGAGTTGTTGCTCACGCCCGGCGTCACGTTGCAGACCGTGCTGTTGCTGTGGTCGAGGCCGAACTTGTTCTGCCAGTAGCG
>DATHMA010000259.1:0-14875 GCA_035487555.1 Bradyrhizobium sp.
TGCGCCGCTTCGTCCGGCAGCAGCCTCGTGACAAAGCGATCAAGGTACGACAGCGGAACCGGCACTTCGGGCTGGCAAAAGAAGTCGACAACGAGCTTTGCCGGATCATCCCGCCCGGCATATTCGAAATCGAGAAAGACCAGGCGGCCGTCGTCGACCGCTAGCGCATTGTGAAAGCCGAAATCCGATGGCGACAGGCAGCATTCGGCCTCGCTCAAGCTACGATGCAGATCAAGGCCGCGCGCAAACGCTTCGCGGACCGCGCGCTCACGCACGCCGTCCCACGACGGCCGGAGCCTCGTGAAAACGAGGCGTTGGGCTTCGGCGGCATGCGGGGCCAGAGAATCGAGCGCCGCCAGCCGCAGCAGGCGCCTTTCCACCAGTTCCAGATGATCGGAAATGGAAAAGCAGGCGTCCGAGGCGGCGGGCAGATCGGCATGCCGCCTCGCATTGACGGCGAGCACGAAATCGGCGGCTGCATCAATGTACCCAGCCTTAAGTTCGCTGGCGTCGAGCTTCCGTCCCGCCACAAAGCTGTAAAGCGCGGCCTGCGCGTCCGCGTCCCTGGCAAACGGTTGCGGAATGGCGCGGACGCCGTCCTGCCAGGCCCGTTGCAGGAAATTCCATTCGGCCGAGAGGCGGTCGCGGCCATCGCGCGGATCGCTGAAATAGCGTTTCAGCACCAGCGGCACACCGGCTTCGGTATCGACGCGGTAGACTTGGTTGTTCTTGCCGCCGGCGAGCCGCGACAGCGTGCGGGCGCGTCCAAATCCAGCTTGCTCGGTCAACTGGTGGGCCAGCGCGAGCGGGCTGTCAGCGGCCAGCGCCTCAGACGTGCTCACGGCAGAGCTCCGCTGCTATGTCCGTCCATGACCCACGGCGATCGAGTTTGAGTTGGCGCGCAAGGTCCGTGAATTGATCGACGGGGTCGAACAGGATACGGCGCGCCGTGCCCGGGAAATCCGACGAAGCGAATATCTCCGGCAAGTCGTCGACGAAGGCCTCGCAGTCGAGCGCGGCGATGCGGGCGACCTTGGCTTCCTTGGTCAGTTCAAAGAACACATTGGCCGGATCGATTTGCCCGTGACCCGCGCCGACCAGGCCGCGCTCCACCAGAAAGCCGCGCGCCGCCGCATGCAGGTCGTGTTTCGGACCGAGGATCGGGTGCCGCGTCTTGTGGCTGACGATGAAGAGGTCGTGACCGGCTTGGCGCGCGCTCGCAACGAATTCGCCAAAGTCGGGGTAGGGCGACGCCAGCTCCATCCGCGCGCCATAGACGTAGCCCTGCAACTCCGTGAACTCGTCGGCACGGCCATCGCTGTTGAGAAAGTCGCGGACCGCATTCTTGTCGGAAGCGAGATTTGCCGGGATCAGGCCACGCTCCAGCGCCGCGGCATGAAACACCCCGTTATAGCAGGCGATGGTGTTGTCGAAATCGATCCCGATCCGCATGCTCTAGCCCAACGACATGTCGATCAGGGGACGGCCGATCTTGCCGGAAGCGAGATCCTGCAAGGCCTGGTCGGCCTGTTCGAGCGCATAGGGTTTGGACAGGAGGTTGCCGACCGGAAACCGGCCGGCGCCGAGCAGGCGCGCGTAGCGGCCATAGTCGCGGTCAGGGATGCTGTCGCCGCCCCATGTCCCCATCAGGCTCTTGCCCTGGTTGAAGACGGACGGATTGAGCGAGAGTGTCGCGCTATGGCGTGCATTGCCGATCACGACCGCGCGGCCGCCTTGCTGGCGGGTGGCGTTGACGGCCATCTCCATCGCCGCCGGAACGCCGGAAGATTCCACAGCAATATCCACGCCTTGCGGGACGATCTTCTTGATCTCGGCGAGCACGTCGGTAGCGGCAGGATCGATCACATGGGTAGCGCCGTAGAGCGGCGCGAGCGCCCGCCGTGTTGGGTTGGGATCGATGGCGATGACGGGCATGGCGCCGACCAGCGCCGCTGCCATCACCGCATGAAGACCGACGCCGCCAGTACCGAATACGGCCACCGCATCGCCGGGCTGCGCCTTCAGCACGTTGTAGACCGCGCCCATGCCGGTCGGCGCCGCGCAGCCGAGCAGCACGGCGATATCCATCGACAGTTCGGCCGGGAGCAGTGTCAGCCGATTTTCACTCACCACCGCATGGCGCTGAAAGGTGGTGACGCCGCCGGCATTGACCTTCTTCTCGCCCCAGGCATAGACGGCGCCGCCGGCCTCGATGCCGCTACCCTTGATCCAGGACAGCACGACCTTGTCGCCTGCCTTCACCTTGGTGACGGCGCTGCCGCTCTCAAGCACGGTTCCGGTGCCCTCATGGCCAAGGCAATGCGGCACCCATTTATCCTCGCCCTTGTCACCGCGCCATTCCATCACCTGCGTGCCGCAGGCGCCGGAATAGGCGATCTCGACCAGCACCTGGCCGGGCTTGAGCGCGGGAATGTCGATCTCCGCCAGCACCAGCGGTGCGCCGGTCTGAACGAGGAGGGCGGCGGTGGTTTTCATTTCTCTCAACCCTGACGCAAAGCGGCGGTGATCTTGTCGGCTATCTGATGCGCGCTGAGGCCAAGCGCCTCGCGCGCAAATTCCTGTTCGCCGGATTGCTTGAAGAAGGCGTCCGGCGTTCCGAAGCGGATGAACTGCCGCGGCGTGACCCTGGTGTCGACCAGCCACTCAGCTACCGCCGCGCCAAAGCCCCCGATCCGGGAATGCTCCTCGATCGTGGCCACCAGCGGAAAGCGAGCAAAGACGTCGGTGAGGCAGGTTTCGTCCAGCGGCTTCACGGTATGGAAGCTCACGACCTCGGCCGAGATGCCCTGCTGCTCCAGTTGATGGGCGGCTTCAACCGCCTCGGGCAACATGTTGCCGGTGGAGAGCAAGCAGACATCACCGCCGCGTGCGATCGTGATGGCTTTGCCGATTGCAAAATCGGCCAGCGGCCCCTTGTGCACCACCGGCTCACCCTTCTTGCCGAGGCGGATATAGACCGGATGATCCTGCTTGAGCGAAGCCCGCAGGGCCGCGCGGACTTCGAAGGCATCGCCGGGGCAGATCACCACCATGTTCGGCAGCGAGCGCAGGAAGCTGATGTCCTCGCAGGCATGATGCGTCGGGCCAAGGCCGGAATAGGCGAGGCCGGCGCCAACAGCGACGATGGTGACGGGCGCCTCGTGATAGCAGACATCGGTGCGGATCTGCTCGAGGCAGCGCGTCGTGATGAAAGGCGTGATGGTGTAAGCGACCGGGCGCAGGCCATTCATGGCCATGCCGGCGGCAACCCCCATCATGTTGGCTTCGGCCACGCCGCAATTGAAGAAGCGCGGCTCATGTTTGGCCTTGAACTTGTCGAACAGGCGGTTGCCGATGTCGCCAGATAACATGACGACGCGGGAATCCTCGTCGCCGAGCTTGGTCAGTTCGTCCGCAAAGGCGTTCCTCATGCGAGCCCGAGCTCCTTGCGCGCTTTCACCACTTCATCCGCCGTCGGCGCGCGGTAATGCCAGTTGTTGTCGTCCTCCATGAAGGACACGCCCTTGCCTTTGACCGTGTGCGCAATCAGCGCGACGGGCTTGCCCGAGCCGTTGGGCACGCGCTGCATCGCTTCCGCCAGCGCGCCGACGTCATGGCCGTCGATCTCCCGCGCATCCCAGCCGAACGCCCGCCATTTGTCGGCCAACGGAGCCAGCATCAGCGTCTCATTGGAGCGCGCGGTCGCCTGCCACTTGTTGTAGTCGACGACGACGCAGACATTTTCGAGCTTCTGGGCGGCAGCAAACATCGCGGCCTCCCAAACCGAGCCCTCGTTGTTCTCGCCATCGGAGAGCAGGGCGAAGACGCGAAAGCTCTCGCCCTTGATCCGGCCCGACAGCGCCATGCCACAGCCAAGCGGCAGTCCATGGCCGAGCGAGCCGGTCGCGGCCTCGACGCCGGGCAGAAGATTGGCCGGCGGATGCTCGGCAAGTCGCCCGCCATCCTTGCAATAGGTGTCGAGCTCTTCGATCGGGAAAAAGCCCTTCATCGCCAGCGCAGCATAAAGCGCCGCGGCAGCATGTCCCTTGGACAGAATGAAGCGGTCGCGCAGCGGATGCTTTGGCTCGTGCGGGTCGATGTTCAACACATGCCAATAAGCGGCGGTGACGACATCCGCACAGGAGAGCGAGGAGGCGAGGTGCGCCGCCTGCGCCGCATGCGACATCTCGATCACCTTGCCGCGAAGCTGCGCCGCCTGGTGCTTCAGCGCACCGGCGTCAATACGGTTCTCGGACCTGCGGACTGCGACATTCATCGTCCTATCCCCATCGCGCTTCTCCTTCAGGGCTTGTGGACGTATTTGGCGGGTAATTTGGCCAGCTCGCTCTTGAAGCGGTCGGCCCAGCGAACCACGTCGTCGATGCCGCGCTCCAGCGAGATGGTATCGCGCCAGCCCAGCTCGTTTCGGAGCTTGGTGGTGTCGAGCATGTAGGCGGTATCCTTGCCTGGCCGTTCCGGCGCGATCTCGACGCAATCCTCAAAGGACTTTCCGAGTTGCTTGAGGATCGTTTCCACCAGCGTGCGGATCGAAACCAGCTCATGGCCGGAGATGTGATAGGCCTCACCCAAACGGCCGCTGCGCGCGATCTTTGAGGTCGCATCCGCCACATCGGACATGTGGATGAAGACGCGGACCGATTTGCCGCCGCCATCGAGCTTGAGCTTTTCGCCGCCCACCGCGGCCACAATGGTCCGGGGCACGATGCGATAGAGCTGCTGGCCCGGGCCATAGACATTGGCGGCGCGGGTGAAGACAACCGGGAATTGGTAGTTCGCGAAATACGTCCGCAGGCTCATATCCGCGGCAGCGCGCGACACGGCGTAAGGCGTGGAGGGATTGAAGGGAGCCGTTTCCGTCACCCAGCCGTCGGTCGATCCATAGACTTCCGGCGTGGTGACATGGACATACCGCTCCAACCCATCATAATTCCGCAAGATCTCATGCAGCCGCACCGTGGACACCACATTGGTCATCATCCAGTGATCCGGATTCTGCCAGCTCTCGCCGACCATGCTTTGGGCGGCGAAGTTCACCACATGGGTCGGACGCTCGGATGAAAGTAGCGACTTCAGCTCGCTGAGATCGTGGTTGAGATCGATCCGCGCAAAGCGCACGCGCCCCGGCCGCGCCTGCCATTTGTAAGGCAGAAACGCCGGATGCGCTTCCTCCGACCGGCTCGTTGCGAGCACATCGTGACCCTCGGCCGCCAGACGATCGGCCATGGTCGCGCCCGAAAACGAGTTCGAGCCGAGGATCAGGAATTTTTCATGCGTCGCCATGTCTGTCGCAAGTCCGCCGCGTGGTCCCTCGATGCATTGACCTCGTCGCGCTGGCTGTAGAGCCACTGCAGCAGCATGTGGCCCACGATCATCTGCGCGTCCTCGGCAATCTGCATGTCGTCGATCTCGAAATGGATCGGCACGTCGGCGAGGTCCTTGGCCTTGCCGCCGGAAAAGCCGAGCATGGCGTAGCTGGTCATGCCGATCCGCTTGGCCTCTTCCAAAGCCCGCAGGATGTTCGGCGAATTGCCGGAGCCCGAGAGCACGATCAGCACGTCGTCCTCGCGCGCCAGCACCGCAAGCTGCATCGAAAAGATTTCTTCATAGCCTTCGTCGTTGGCGAGGCAGGTCAGCGCAGCCGGATTGGCGCAGAGCGAATGCACCCGCAGGCCCGAGCCGTGCGTCTTCGACAAGGGATAGAGGAAATCATTGGCAAGGTGATTGGCGTTGCCGCCGCTGCCGCCATTGCCGGCCAGAAAAACCTGGCGACCGGTCCGCCAGCAATCGAGCAGGTCATGGGCGAGGCCCTCGACCGGCGCCCAGTCGAATTGTCGAAGCGCGGCGCCGAGCCGTTCCGAATAATCCGAGAACAGCGCCGACGGCAGTGCAAAGGCGGGTGCGGTCGCACTCATTTCAGCACCTCCCGTTCCATCCATTTCAGATTGTAGCAGCGGTCGTCGTTCTTCAGCCGCCCCTGCGAATACATCCCGATCATCTCGGTGATCGCGTCCTCGACCGTCTTTTTCGGCCGGAAGCCGGTGGCTAGCAGGCGGTCCGAATTGACGCGATAGCTCCGCGGATCGTTGGAGGGCGTGACGACGATGTCGGCGTTGACGTGTTTCACCACCATGTTGGCGATGTCGAGAATGGAGATGTTCTCGAAGCCGGCGTTATAGACGCCCTGGTGCTCGGGATGGTCGAGCAGGAAGAGGTAGAGATCGGTGATATCGTCGATGTGGATGTTGGGGCGGGTCTGGTCGCCGCCGAACACGGTGATGCGGCCGTTGGTCAGGGCCTGCATGGTCAGCATGTTGACGGAGACATCAAGCCGCTGTCGCGGCGAGTATCCGCAGACGGTCGCGGGCCGGACGATCTGCACTACCATCTCGTCCCTGTAGGACAGCACGATGCGCTCGCCGCACATCTTGGTCTTGTTGTATTCGGAGATCGGCAGCAGCTCGAGGTCTTCAGTGACCTGCTCCTCGTCCTTGATGCCGTAGACGCTGCCGGAAGACGCATAGATGAAGCGCTCGACGCCCTGGCGCTTGGCCCGATCCGCCAGCTGCATGGTCGCCAGACAGGAGACTTCCCAGGTCAGCTTCGGATCGAGGTCGCCGCAGGGGTCGTTCGCCACGCTCGACAGGTGGATGATGGCGTCGATGTCGGCGAGATCGTAGGCATTGGGGTCGCGGATATCGCCGCGTACCACCGTCAAATCCGGATGCGGCTCAAGGAAATTGCCGAACCACATGATGTCGAACGCCACGACCTCGTGCCCTGCCTTCAACAGCTTTGGCACGAGGACACTTCCCTTGTAGCCGCAGGCGCCGGTCAGAAAGATCTTCATGATGGTTCCTCAGGCAATGCCGGCGCGATTGGAGCGGCGGGGGATGGTGTCGGCGATGGCTTGGCTCAAGCTCTCGGGCGTTCCGATGTCGCGGTGATAGCCGCGCGTCTCGACACAGAGGATGCGGCCGATGAAGCGCGGGATGATCTCGGTCGAGAGATCGACCACCGGCCGGCCCATGGCTGCAATCGCGGCCACGACTTCGGGCTCGAAGATGTAGACGGCGCCGTTGGCCAGATTCCCCGGTGGATCGTCAACCTTCTCGTGGAACGCGATCACGGTTCCGCGCTTGTCCAGCTCCAGGATGCCGCAGGAGCGGGGAGTATCGGTACGAAAGCCGAGCATGGTGAGCGCGTGTCCCGGCGGCCGCGCGCGGTGTGCGTCCACGAAGCCGCGCACATCGAAGTCAGTCAGGTTGTCGGCATGCGCGACGATGAAGGGTTTCTCCTGAAACCATTCCCGGTTCGCCAGCACCGTGCCGCCGGTGCCGAGCAATTCCTCCTCATGGACCAGATCGATCCGGTCCGCCCAGCGCGACTTCAGCACAAACGTCGTCACCTGATCGGGCAGCCAATGGGTGTTCACCAGCGCACGTTCGACGCCGGCTTCGAACAACAGCTCAAGCCAATAGTCCAACAGCGGCCTGCCGTTGATCTCGACCATGCATTTCGGCCGGCTCGCCGTGATCGGCAACAGCCGAAGCCCCATTCCGGCGGCGAGAAGAAGTGCGCGCATCCTTCCTCTCCCTAGTCCTGCTCGAAGGCGGGGCCGTCGATTTCCGACACGAGCTCGGCGACCGACATCGGGCTGTTACCGACCCGCGATACCTGCAACGCCGCAGCCAGTGCGCCGAGGTAGGAGCTTTGCCAGATATCGGCGCCGACCCGCATTGCCATGCTCGAACTGATGAAGAAACTGTCGCCGGCGCCGGCAACGTCCTTGGGTGAGGGGTTGAGCGCGGGCAGGCGGTCGGTCAGGAACTCGTCGCCGCGCAGCGTGTGGATCAGCATTCCCTCGGCGCCGAGCGTGATGACGAGGTTTTGGGCTGCGGCCTTGTGGATCAGGCGCTCGCCGATGAAGGCAAGCCCGGTCTCGAAGTCGTTCAAGGCGAGCCGTGCCTCGCGTTCGGTCGGCGTGATCAGGCTCACGCCCTTGAAGCGGGAGACGTCGCCGAGCTGGGAGGAGGCCTGACTGTCGGCTGCGAGCATGACGTCGCGCTCGCGCGCCTTGGCGGTGATGGCATTGACGAGGTCCTGCGGCAGGCAGCCATAATTGAAGCAGGAGAACAGCAAGAGATCGCAGTTCGGCAGTTCCTGTTCGACCGCACGGAGCATTCTGGCCTGGATATCGGCGCTGGGGGAGTGGTGGCGCAGATGATTGACGCGGAGCAGCGTCTTGTTCAGGGCGCGATAACGGCGCTTGCGCGTGGTAGGCCGGGTGCCGTCTGCGAAGTGGTCGCAACGCACGCCTTGCTCTTCCAGCGTCTCCAGTGCGAAGGAGGCGGCTTCGTCCTCACCGACGACGGTGCAATAGCGCACCTCGGCACCGAGCCCGCGTGCATGCGCCGCCACGACGCCGGCGCCGCCAACGAAGGTCTTGGTCACGATCGGCGTGACCACGATCGTCGGGTCCTCCTGCGACATGCCGACGGCGTCACAGGCGACATATTCATCGATGATGAGATCGCCGACGACGAGCACGCGCATGCCCGCCATCTTGGCCAGCGTCGATTTGAGCTGACCCAGCTGAAAGCCGTGGCGGTGAGGGAAATCCAGCGGCTTGGTGACGGCGGAGACGTCAGCGTTGGAAAATTCCCGCTCCACCAGCGACAGCGTGGCAAAGCGCAACTCGCCGGAGGAGAACACCAGCCGTCCGCCATAGGCGTCGACGGCTCCCTGTTCCGGATTGTCGCGGTGCTCATATTCCTTGCCCTTGACCACCACGTTGGGCTTCAGCGAGGCGATGAAGCTCTCGGCCGGCACGTTCAGGGAAACCGCGTAGTCGACCACGTTGATCGAGCACACGTTCTCGAGGCGGACCTGCTGCGGAATCGTGACGCCGGGGGCGGTGTCGGCATTGACGCCGACCACGAGCAGGTCGGCCTGTTCGGCCGCGAACTTCAACAACCGTAAATGTCCGGGGTGGACCACGTTGAAGTTGCCGGAGACGAATGCGATGCTGTTGGCCGCGCCACAGGCCATGCGCAAGGCAGGGCTGTCAGCGGACTCAAGCTTGGTCCGGTCGTCCAATTTGTTCCCTGGGGAACGAGCAGTGGGGGCCACGATGCAACCTGAAGGTCTGTCGGTGAGATCGACGAATCAACGCAGAACGCGGACACCTAGATAACGCCAAACGGTTGCCAAATTGCCGAGAACGCATTCGCAAATTGTTGGCGAATCACCGAGAATCCTAGCACCCATCGGGAGGATGGAGTTTTTGCGGGGAATTGCAATTGCAAAGCAGTATCGGCTCGCGTGCCTTCAAGAATGCAAGGTTGCAAAAGCAGGCGAGGAAGCAGGCGGAGGCGCTGCTGCCGGCAGCCGTCGCGGCATACCGCCAGGGCCGGCACGCCGAGGCCCAGGCCTTGTGCCGACAGATCCTGAAGGACCTCCCCGATCATTTTGACGCCCTCCACGTGCTTGGAACTTCGCAGGTCAATTGTAGCCGGTTCGAGGAGGCGGTCGCGACGCTGACACGTGCGATCAACGTTGATCCGCGCTCGGCCGATGCGCAATCTAATTTGGGAACGGCACTGTCCGAGCTCGGCCGCTATGAGGAGGCCCGCCGTTGCCAGGAAAAAGCGATCGCGCTCAAGCCGAACTTTCCGATGGCGCTGACCAATCTCGGCAAGACGCTGGTAAATCTGGGGCAGATCGGAGCGGCCATCGCTGCGTACGACCGTGCCGTTGCCCTGAAGCCCGATTTTGCCGACGCTTACTGCTATCGCGGCCAAGCGCTGACGCTCATGAACCGCGCCGAGGAGGCCGATCAGGATTTCGGCCGCGCCTTGTCGCTCAATCCGCGGCTGATGGCTGCCGTGCTCGGCAAGGCCCTCGTCAATGTCGACTTGCGCAATTACGAGGTCGCGCTGACCCACATGAATGCGATGCTCGCGGCCTACCCGGCGGCGGCCGGCGTGCTGGCGCAGCGGGGCCAGCTGTACATGCAGATGGCCGAGTTCGACAAGGCCGAAGCAGACTTCGACGCCGCGATCAGGAACGACCCGCAACAGGAACCTGCCTTGTGCGGGAAGGCCAACATTCTGCTGCTTCGCGGCGACATCACCCAGGCGGCGCCGCTCTGCCACAGGGTGCTCGAGATCAATCCCCATTCCGAGCATGCGCTGGCGCGGCTCGGTAGCTGCTTTGCGGCGATTGGTGATCCCGTGACAGCGATCGCGTATTTCGATCGGGCGCTGGCGAGCACACCGCACAGCGAAGAAGCGATCACCAAGAAAATCTTCGCGTTGGACTTCGTGCCGGACGTCGACTTCGCCACGCTGCAGGAGGCCCGGAAATACTGGTGGGATCAGATCGGCGCCAGCCAGCCGCAACGGCAGTTGCAGGCGCGCTCGCTCGATCCGGAGCGGCGCATCGTCGTCGGCTATGTCTCGGCTGATTTCCGTGATCATTCCGCGGCGATCGCCTTCATGCCTTTGCTGCGCCACCGCGACCGCGAGCGGTTCCAGGTCATCTGCTATTCCAACTCGCCATCGCAGGACGCCGTCACCGCGCTGTGCAGATCGCTGGCGGATCAATGGGTCGATGCGTGGCGGTTGACGGATGACAAGCTCGCCGAGCGGATCGAGGCCGACCAGGTGGACATTCTGGTCGACCTGTCCGGACATTCCGGCGGCAACCGGCTTTCCGTATTTGCGACGAAACCCGCGCCCATCCAGGTCACTGCGATCGGAAATGTCAGCGGCACCGGCCTGCCGGCAATGGATTACCTGCTGGCAGACCCGATCCTGATTCCCGCCGAGGCGCGGCCGCTGTTTGCCGAAAGGATCCATGATCTGCCGGCGTTCATCTCGATCGAGCCGCCGCCGGACATGGCACCGACGCTACTGCCGGCGCTAGACAACGGCCACGTCACCTTCGGCGTCTTCAACCGGGCCGACAAGATTTCGGATGCTGCGCTTTCGGTGTGGTCAAGGCTGATGCTGGCGATGCCGGGCTCCGTGATCGTCGTGAAGAACGCCGCGCTGAATGACGCGCTGGTACGCGACACCCTGATCGCGCGTTTCGTGGCGAGTGGCATACCGGAAGATCGCTTGCGCTGCATCGGATCTAGTCCGCGGCCCGATCATCTCGCGCTGGTCTCGAGCATCGACATCATGCTCGATCCTTTCCCGCAGAACGGCGGCGTCTCGACTTGGGAGCCGCTGCAGCTGGGTGTGCCTGTTGTCACCAAGCTCGGCAACGGACACGCCTCCCGCTGTGGCGGCGCGATCGTGACTGCCGCCGGCCTTGGCGACTGGGTCGCGCAGGACGAGGAGGGCTATATTGACATTGCAAGGCGCTGGGCCTCCAGCCCGGACGAGCTTGCGGCGCTGCGGGCTCGCCTGCCGGCGCAGGTCTTGAGTTCCGCGGCCGGCAATTGCGTGACCTATGTCAGCCATGTCGAGAACGGCTATCGCAAGTTCTGGCGGGACTATTGCGCCGGCGCCGCCGATGTTTCCCGGGAGAATTGCAATTGAGTAGTGTGGGCTCGCGCGCATTCCAGAACGCAAGGCTGCAAAAACAGGCAAGGAAGCAGGCGGAGACGCTGCTGCCGGCTGCGATCAAGGCGTATGGGGAAGGGCGCCATGACGAGGCCCAGGCGCTTTGCCGGCAGATCCTGACGGGCTTGCCCAACCATTTTGATGCCCTGCATATTTTGGGCGTGTCGGCGTCCGATTGCGGACGGTTCGATGAGGCCGCGCCGATTCTCGCCCGCGCGATTGCCGTCGAACCTCGCTCGGCGGAGGCGCATTCGAACCTTGGACAGTCACTATTCAAGCTGAGGCACTACGAGGAGGCGCGCGCGGCCTATGAAAAGGCGATCGCGCTCAAGCCCAATTTCGCCATGGCGCTGACCAATCTCGGCAATGCGCTGATGCATCTGCGGCAGTTCGACCAGTCGATCGCCGCACATGACCGCGCGATCGCCCTCAAGGCTGACTACGCCGACGCCCATAACAATCGCGGCATGGCATTGATGCTCCTCGACCGGAACGAGGAGGCCGCCCGCGACTTCGATCGCGCGCTTTCGCTCAGTCCACAGCTGTTGCCGGCCATGGTCGGCAAGGGCATCGTCAATATTCGCCTGCGCAACTACGATCTGGCTTTGGCCACGCTGAATGCAGCGCTGGCCGCGAGGCCGGACGTCGCTCATGTGCTTGCCCAGCGCGGTCGGCTGTTTCAAGACATCGGGCAGTTCGACAACGCCTCGGCCGATTTCGAGGCCGCGCTCAAGCTCGATCCCCAGCTGGAGCCAGCGCTTTGCGGCAAGGCGAATATCGCGCTGCATCGCGGCCTCACGATCGAGACGATCTCAGCCTGCAGCAAGGCGCTCGAGCACCATCCGAACTCGGAGGTGGCGCTGACCCTGCTCGGGGCCTGCTATGCCAAGCAGGGCGAGACCGCGACGGGGATCGCCTATTTCGACCGGGCGCTGGCGCTCAAGCCGGATCACGCCGACGCCATCCTGCGCAAGATCTTCGCGCTGGATTTCCTGCCCGACATTGATTTCGTCCGTCTCCAGGAGTCCCGAAATTTCTGGTGGCGGATGATCGGCGCCAAAATGCCTCGGCGGCAACTGGGCGAGCGGAACCTCGATCCGGAGCGGCGGCTCGTGGTCGGCTATGTCTCCTCCGACTTCCGCGGACACTCGGCGGCACTCGGTTTCATGCCGCTGCTTCATCATCACGACCATCGCAATTTCGAAATCATCGGCTATTCCTGCCACCCGATCAGCGACGAGACGACCGAGCAGTGCCACGCGCTCACCGATCGTTGGGTCGACGCGTGGGAGCTCAGCGATGACCGGCTCGCCGATCGCGTTCAGTCTGACAAGGTCGACATCCTGGTCGACCTTTCCGGCCATTCCGCGGGAAACCGGCTGGCCATGTTTGCGCGCAAGCCGGCGCCGATCCAGGTCTCCGCGATCGGACATGTCACCGGCACCGGCATGCCAGTGATGGATTATTTGCTGGCAGATGCAACCCTGATTCCGACCGAGGCTCGGCCCCTCTTTGCGGAAAAGGTCTATGATCTGCCGTGTGCCATCACGATCGCGCCGCCGCCGGAGATTCCCCCTTCGCCCTTGCCGATGATCCGCAATAGTTACGTCACCTTCGGCGTGCTCAACCGGATCGACAAGATTTCAGACCCGGCATTGGCGCTGTGGTCGAAGTTGATGCAGGCGCTGCCCGGCTCGCGTCTCGTCATCAAGCACGCGGCGATCGACGATCCGCTGCTTCGCGATGGATTGATCGCACGCTGCGTCGCCCATGGCATTGCCGAAGATCGTCTCAAGTGTCTCGGGAATTCGACCCGGCCTGAGCATTTGGCCGTGTTCGCCGAAATCGACATGTCGCTCGATCCGTTCCCGCAAAACGGCGGTGCTTCAACCTGGGAATCCCTGCAAATGGGGGTTCCCGTGATCACCAAGCTCGGCAAGACCGCGTCGGGCCGTATCGGCGGTGCGATCGTCAGGGCGGTCGGTCTTGGCGATTGGATCGCCGATGATGATGACGGCTATGTTGCGATCGCCCGGAAGTTTGCATCAAACCCGGATGCGCTTGCCGCGATCCGTGCCGGCTTGCCCGCGATGGTCGCGAACTCCGAGGCCGGAAATTGCGAGCGGTATACGCGGCTGGTTGAGGAAGGCTACCGTCGGTTCTGGCGGGATTATTGTGCCAGCACAGTCCCGGAATAGGCCGCCGTTGCAATTGCTTTAAAATTGCAAATCACGTTCGCTGGAATCGTTTGGATTTTTGCGTTCGCCGCGCGACGCGTTGAGCCCCGAAATAAGCCGCATTGCAGACGAGAAGGCTTCCCCCGAGGGAATGGCGGTGTAGCATGCGCCGGAAGCCCGCTACCGTATGGAGAACAGCATGGCGCTCAACAATGTGGCCGATCTTCTTGTCGCGACGATGGAGCAGGCAGGCGTCAAGCGCATCTTCGGCATCGTGGGCGACAGCCTCAACGGCCTGACGGAAGCGCTGCGACGACGCGGCACGATCGAGTGGATCCATGTTCGTCACGAGGAAGCGGCGGCGTTTGCGGCCGCGGGCGAAGCGGCCATCACCGGCAATCTGGCCGTCTGCGCCGGCTCCTGCGGTCCCGGCAATCTGCATCTCATCAATGGATTGTTCGATGCCCATCGTAGCCGCGTGCCGGTGCTGGCGATCGCGGCCCAAATCCCCTCGGCCGAAATCGGCGGCGGTTATTTCCAGGAAACCCATCCCCAGAACCTGTTCCGCGAGTGCAGCCATTATTGCGAGCTGATCTCCGACGCCAGCCAGTTGCCTTATGTCATGGAGAACGCGATCCGCGCCGCCGTCGGCTTGCGCGGCGTCGGCGTCATCGCCCTCCCAGGTGATGTCGCCTTTCGTGCGCCGCCAAAACGCGCGCTGGCGACGCCGCGCGGCCTTACCGTAACCCTGCCCAAGGTCGTACCCGAGGCGGAGGAGCTGAACGCACTGGCGGCCATGCTCAATGGCGCCGAGCGGATCACGGTGTTTTGCGGCCGGGGCTGCGCCGGCGCGCATGCAGAGCTGATGCAACTCTGCGAGGCCCTGAAGAGCCCGATGGTGCACGCCCTCGGCGGCAAGGAACATGTCGAATACGACAACCCCTATGATGTCGGCATGACCGGCTTCATCGGCTTCTCGTCCGGATATGCGGCGATGCATGCCTGCGACGTGCTGCTGATGCTGGGAACGGACTTTCCCTACAAGCAATTCATGCCGACGGATTGTCAGATCGCGCAGGTCGATATCAGGCCGGAGAATCTCGGCCG
>DATHMA010000260.1:0-35979 GCA_035487555.1 Bradyrhizobium sp.
TTTGCCAACAGCGTCGTCGATGCCGTGATCGATCGCGTTACCATCGTGCGCGACGACATCGCCAAATATCTCGCTTCCGATCTGCTGTTCTATCGCGCCGGCCATCCCGAGGGGCTGGTCGCGCGCGAGGCGCAGCACTGGGACCCCGTTCTGTTCTGGGCGGCCGATGAACTCGGCGCGCATTTCATTCTGGCCCAGGGCATCATGCATGTGAGCCAGCCCGACACGGCCATCGCCGCGGCACGCGAAGCGCTGCCGCACGATCCCTGGTCGGTCGCCGCACTCCATGTCGTGACCACGCTGACGGGCTCGGCGTTGCTGGCGCTGGCGCTGCATCAGGGCGCGCGCGAAGCCGAGCAGGTCTGGGCGGCGGCCCATGTCGATGAGGATTTCAACGCGGAGCAGTGGGGCGCCGACGAGGAGGTCATCGCGCGAAAGGCCGCGCGGAAGCGCGATTTCGACGCTGCGGTCGCAATTTTGCGGGCGCTTCAGTCCGTCGGTTAACGACAGGTTAAGCCGCGCGGGCTAGCTTCCGCGGCATGGCGATCTCAGTCAATCCGACACTTCCGGTGATATCAGCGCAGGGCGCGGGCAGCGCGACGTCGGGCGTCGTGTTGCAGCCGGGCAGCGTGATCAGCGCGCAGGTGCAGAACGTGCTCGCCGATAATCTGGTGCAGATTGCCATCGCCGGTCTCTCCTTCGAGGTCTTGTCCGAGGTCGCGCTCACGCCCGGGCAGAATTTGCAATTGGCGGTGTCGCAGAATCCGGACGGCGTAGTCCGGCTTCAATTGGTCGGGCAGGGCAATGCGACAACTGCCAATAACACGGCGACGTTGGCGCCGAGCGCGCCGGTCGGCCCGGCGGCTAATGTCGCAACACCTGGCGATCTGCTGACGCCGCTCGAGCGCATCGCGGTTTCGGTGGCGTCCGAGGCCGCTGCCACCCAGCAGCAGAGCCTCGCGCCGCTATTCGCCAATCTCAGCGCCGCCACATCATCGAACAATCTGCCGCCGGCGTTGCAGCAGGCGATTGCGCAAGTGCTGGCGCAGCAGACGAACCTCGACGAGAATCTCTCCGGCGGCGACGTCCAGAGCGGCTTCCAAAGCTCAGGCCTGTTCCTGGAGGCGTCGCTGGCCTCAGGATCGTTCACCGGCGGCGCCCCTGACCTGAAGGCAGCCTTGATCGTGCTGCAGCAGACGCTGGCGAGCGCGGTCGATACCGCCCAAAGCTCCGCGGCGGTTGCGCCCTCGGCTGCGGGTGCTTCGACCAGCACCACCAAGCCGGCACTGGATTCGCCTTCGCTTGCGCCATCGCAACTGGTGGAAGTGGATGGCCACGAAATTCTGCTGCCGCAGTCAACGCAAACGGCGGCCGCCGGCGATCCCGCAAAGCTGCTACTGGCCGAGGCCCTGTCCGGCACCGAGGCAAAATCGGTCACGACGGGCGCGGCGCTGAATCTCTTGCAGGAGGCATTGCAGGAGATGCCGAACGCCGGCGGCGCCACCGCGATCATCACCTCGCCGGATGGCAAGAGCGCGCAAGGCAACCCCGCCACCGACACGCCGCCACCGCCGTTTCGCGGCGCGCTGCCGTCGGCGCAGCCGATCGCAAGCCCATCGCTCGCGCCGGGTAGCTCGCTTGCAACCACCGTTCATCATCTGCTCGACGACACTGATGCTGCGATCGCGCGCCAGACGCTGCTTCAGGTGGCGTCGTTGCCCGATCGCGCCGATCCGAACGGCAACCGCATCGATCCATCGATCCCGCGCTGGAATTTCGAGATTCCCTTCGCGACGGCGCAGGGCACCGCGATGGCGCAGTTCGAGATTTCCCGCGATGGCGGCGGCAACGAGGTGGAGGCCGCCAAGCGCACATGGCAGGCGCGTTTCTCGCTCAATGTCGAGCCGGCCGGGCCCGTGCATGCGCTGATCTCGCTGACCGGCGACCGCACCTCGGTCAGGATGTGGGCGGAACGGCCGCAGACCGCGGCGCAACTTCGCGCCGGTGCGACCGAACTCAGCCAAGCGTTGAGCCAGGCCGAGCTCACGCCGGGCGATATCGTGATCCGTGAGGGCGCGCCGCCGCAAACAGCTCCCGCCAAGGCCGGGCATTTCCTGGATCGCGCGCTATGAGCACCGAGACCAAGCGCCAGCTTGCCGTCGCGCTGCATTATGACCGCACCGGTGCGCCGCGCGTGGTCGCCAAGGGCAGGGGCGCGATCGGCGCCAAGATCATCGAGGTGGCGAAAGAGCACGGCGTTCCCATTGAGGAGAACGAGGTGCTCGCCGGCGCGCTGTCCAATGTCGAGCTCGGCGACGAAATCCCGGCCGAGCTCTACAAGGCGGTCGCCGAAGTCCTGGTCTTCGTGCTGCGGCTGACCAAGCAGCGCTGACGACGCCCCTTCACGCATTCGCTGTGCTGAACTAAAGTCGCTCCCGATCAAGAAAAACGGGAGGAACCCATGAATGCAACCGCCGGTAAGACGCCGCGCTTTCCCCAGCTCATCTTTGACCAGCTCAGCGAGGCGCAGAAGCCGCTCGGCGACCAGGTGATGAAGGTCTCCAGCGTCGGCATCGGCGGGCCGTACAATTTGCTGCTGCGCAGCCCTGTGCTGGGGCAGCGCATGTTCGACCTGTTCGATTATCTGCGCTGGAAGACCTCGGTGCCAACGAGGCTGAACGAGTTCGCCATCCTGATCATCGGCCGGCAATGGCGCTCGCAGATGGAGTGGTTCGCGCATGTGCCGATCGCGACCAAGGCCGGGCTTTCGGGCGATATCATCGCGGAGCTGAAAGCCAACAAGCGGCCGTCGAAAATGGCCGAGGACGAGGCGCTGGTCTACGACTTCGTCACTGAACTGACGACGACGCACAAGGTTTCCGACGAGACGTTTGCACGGGCGAGGAAACTCTTCAGCGACCAGCAGATCATCGACCTCACGGCGGTCGCCGGCAATTACGTGATGGTTGCGATGATCCTGGCGATGGCCGAGCAGACCGTGCCGCCGGACAAGGAAGAGCCGTTCAAGCCGGGGGAGTTGTGAGCGCTAAATAACCGCCGCTCGTCATGGCCGGGCTTGACCCGGCCATCCATCGCGCTTCGCGAGAATCTTTGTGAATTGATGGATGCCCGGGCCTTCGCCGCGCCGGAGGGGCTTCGGCCCCGCAGGCCGGTCAAGCCCGGGCATGACGAGGGTAGTGGCGGACTAAATCACAAAGGGCATTTTATCTTTGGACGGCACGCCGCCGGCCAGCGCCTTGTCGATCGCACGGGCGCCGATCTCGCAGATGGTCTGCGACACCACATCGCCGCTGCCGGCAAATCCGCGGGCGAGATAATCGAACTGGGTGCGGGCGAGCTGCAGCGACTGCACCGGCACGACCGCGATCGAATCGTCGAGCGTCTCGGGCGGGGGTGGCTTGCGCAATTCCTCGAGCTCGGCATGGACCGCCGCGTGCTGCTCCTGGGCGAGCTCGGCCGCGGCCTGGGCGCGCAGCGTCTCCTCGGCGAACCAGTTGCGGTCGATCTCGGCCTGCCGCCGCGCGTCATCGAGTTGCGTGGTCAGCAGCGTAATCTCGGCCGCAAGCTGCTCTTTCTCGTTCGCAGACTTCTCCTGCAGCGCGGCAAGCTCGGCGGCGAACTGCTCCTTGAGCGAAGCGATCTCGCCCTTGAGCGCGTCAGCCTCGGCCGCGGATTGATGCTTCAGCGACTCGTTCTCGGCCATCAGATTGTCGGACGCCAATTCCGCGACCTCGCGCAGCTCGAGGTTGCGCGCATTCTCCTCCTGCTGCTCCCCCAAAAGCTGCTCGGTGGCGGCAGTGCGGCGGCTCAGCGTCTCGATCAGCCCGGCCGCTTCCTGCAGCATTTCCGCATTGCGGCCGCCGGTCAGCATGCTGGAGAGCCGGCGCAGGAAGTCGACCGCTTCCTGGTGGGCGTCGGAGGTCAGGGAATAGACAGGCGCAGGCATCGACATGATTCGGGAACGGAGGTTACGGGGCCAATTTGTGCCGAAGTAAGCGCGAATTTTGCAGAATTAGGGGCCGGTTATGTCAAGGCTACGACGCAAATCACCGGGCCACGCGTAGCTTACCAGCTATGGCGGCGGCAAGACGACTTTCAAGCCAACGTGATGCCGCCGCTTTGGGCATCGCGGATTTAGGTCGTTTTCGCCGCCATTTTGCGGCCGATCCGCCTCAGATGGGTGAAGCCGAAACCCTTCTGGTACTTCAGTCCATAACCAAGCGCACGGTCGATCCCGATGTGGGCCATCCAGATAAAGGCGATCGACAGCGTCAGGGGATCCGGCAGCAGGAAACCGGCTATCATCAGCGACACCGGCACCATGTAGCAATGGGCAGCATTGTAGAAGATCGCGCCGGTCCTGGGGTCCGCGAGATAAGCGGCAAAGCTGAGGTCGGGGATGAAGAACAGCACGCCGAAAACCCACCACGAGCCGCCCCACATCGCATAGAGCAGCACCATGCCGGCAAACAGCGTCAGCCCCTCCAGGCGCAAAATGATATTGACGCCGCCGGTGACCACACCGGTTTCTCGGCCGGTCTCTTGTGCTTCTGCCTCGCTCATCGGCCGCCTCCCGAAACGATCCTATTTTCAGGCCCTTGTAGCCCCGAAAGGTGACGGAAAGCAGCTTTTGGTTTGTAGAACAGCCTGTTAGAACCGGAAAAATTGTCGCGGAAAAAGGACGGGCGGAAGCCGATGAAGGATATCCTGGACACCCTTGAGGAACGGCGCGCGGGCGCCAAGCTTGGCGGCGGCGAAAAGCGCATCGAGGCGCAGCACGCCCGCGGCAAACTGACCGCCCGCGAGCGCATCGAGCTCTTGCTCGACAAGGGCTCGTTCGAGGAGTTCGACATGTTCGTCGAGCACCGCTCGACCGAATTCGGCATGGAGAAGAGCAAGGTGCCGGGCGACGGCGTCGTCACCGGCTGGGGCACGGTGAACGGCCGCAAGACGTTTGTCTTCGCCAAGGACTTTACCGTGTTCGGCGGCTCGCTCTCCGAGACGCACGCGCTGAAAATTACAAAGCTCCAGGACATGGCGATGAAGGCGAGGGCGCCGATCATCGGGCTTTATGATGCCGGCGGCGCGCGCATCCAGGAAGGCGTCGCCGCACTCGCGGGCTATTCCTACGTGTTCCGCCGCAACGTGGTCGCCTCCGGCGTGATCCCGCAGATCTCCGTGATCATGGGACCCTGCGCCGGCGGCGACGTCTATTCGCCGGCCATGACCGATTTCATCTTCATGGTGAAGAACACCAGCTACATGTTCGTCACCGGCCCCGACGTGGTGAAGACCGTCACCAACGAGGTCGTCACCGCCGAGGAACTCGGCGGCGCCTCCGTGCATGCGACCAAGTCCTCCATCGCCGATGGCGCCTTCGAGAACGATGTCGATGCGCTCTTGCAGATGCGCCGGCTGATCGACTTCCTGCCCTCGAATAACACTGACGGCGTGCCGGAATGGCCGAGCTTCGATTCGATCGAGCGGGTCGACATGTCGCTCGATACCTTGATCCCAGACAATCCGAACAAGCCCTACGACATGAAGGAGTTGATCCTGAAGGTTGTGGATGAGGGCGATTTCTTCGAGATTTCGGAGATGTTTGCGAAAAACATCGTCACCGGCTTCGGCCGCATCGCCGGTCGCACCGTGGGCTTTGTCGCCAACCAGCCGTTGGTGCTGGCGGGCGTGCTCGACAGCGACGCCTCACGCAAGGCCGCGCGCTTCGTGCGTTTCTGCGATGCCTTCAACATCCCGATCGTCACCTTCGTCGACGTTCCCGGCTTCCTGCCGGGCACCGCGCAGGAATATGGCGGCCTGATCAAGCACGGCGCGAAACTGCTGTTCGCCTATTCGCAGTGCACGGTGCCGCTGATCACCGTGATCACGCGCAAGGCCTATGGCGGCGCCTTCGACGTCATGGCCTCCAAGGAGATCGGCGCCGACATGAACTACGCCTGGCCGACCGCCCAGATCGCCGTGATGGGCGCCAAGGGCGCGGTGGAAATCATCTTCCGCTCAGACATCGGCGACCCCGACAAGATCGCCGCGCGCACGAAGGAATACGAGGACCGCTTTCTGTCGCCGTTCATCGCGGCGGAACGCGGCTATCTCGACGACGTCATCATGCCGCATTCGACGAGGCGGCGGATCGCAAGGGCGCTGGCGATGCTAAAGGACAAGCATGTCGAGATGCCCATGAAGAAGCACGATAATTTGCCGTTGTGATTTGAGAGTGTAGGGCGGGTTAGCGAAAGCGTAACCCGCCATTTTCGCATTCCGCGATCGAGCTCAATCCGATGACCGAAGACGATCCACCCGACGAGATTTCACTGCTCGAAGCGCGGATCGAGGAGCTTGCCGAGACCGCGGAAAGCTGCCGGAAGTTCGTTCTGGGGTCCAAGGTTGCGATCGGCGGCGGCGTTGCTTTGTTGCTCGTCGCGATGCTTGGGCTATTCGGGGCGGGGCTGACCGCTGTGCTGGGATCGATTGCGTTGATGCTGGGCGGGGTCGTCGCGCTCGGATCGAATGTCAGCACGTTGCGGCAGACGGAGGCCGCCATCAGTGCCGCCGAGGCGCTCCGTTCTGAGCTGATCGGCAGGATCGACCTTCGCGAGGTTCGAGATGCGCCGGTGAAGCTGATGTGACCAGCGCGTAGGGCGGGTTAGGCGTGAGCCGTAACCCGCCGAACACGGGTTGAGATATTGGCGGATTACGCTACGCTAATCCGCCCTACGGACCGAACAAGAACAAGCACCCAGGGAGACTTCCCATGTCCCGCCATCCTGATTTCGTGCCTCATGGTGTGATCCCGGCGGTGCTGCTGCCGTTCCTTGACGATCTTTCTATCGACGAGCCGAATTTCCGCGCGCATTTGCGCGATGTCGCTGCCGTGCAAGGGTTGTCGGCGATCACGGTCAACGCGCACTCGACGGAAGTTGCGTCCTGCACCGCCGACGAGCAGCGGCGCGTCATGGAGATCGCGGGCGAGGAAGTCGGCGGCAAGTTGCCGGTCATCCACGGCATCTGGGCGGACGGCAGTCTTGAGGCAGCGCGGATTGCGCGGCAGGCGCAGGCGGGTGGGGCTTCGGCGCTGCTGGTGTTCCCGCCGGCGCCGTTCACGCTGGGGCAATCGGCCGAGATGGCGCTGGCGCATTTCAAGACCATTGCTGACGCCAGCGACCTGCCGCTGATCGTGTTCCAATATCCGCTCTCGACCGGGCAGGGCTATCCGGCGGCGACGCTGGAGCGGCTGTTCGAGGAGGTGCCGACCATCCGCGCCATCAAGGACTGGACGCCGCAGGTCCCGCAGCACGAGAGCCAGATCCGCGCGCTGCAGGGGCGCAAGCGGCCGATCAACGTGCTCTCTACCAACAGCGCGTGGCTGTTGAGCTCGCTGGTGCTCGGCTGCAACGGCTTGCTCTCCGGCAGCGGTAGCGTCATCGCCGACCTCCAGGCCAGGCTCTATCGCGCCGTGAAAGCCAACGATCTCGCGGAAGCCCGCCGGCTGAACGACCGCATCTCACCGACGGCGCGCGTGTTCTACGCCGATCCCTTTGTCGACATGCACAACCGCATGAAGGAAGCGCTGGTGCTGCTCGGCAAGCTGCCGCGGGCGGTGGTGCGTCCGCCGCTGGTCAAGATCGGCGAGGCGGAAATCGCGCGCATCCGCGACGCGCTGATCGAGGCCGGGCTGCTCGATCAAAACGCAGCGCTCGGGCGCAACGCGGCCTAACAGGCGTACCGCGCCGATGGCGCGGAATGTGGGGACTTTGGCGAACCCTTTTGGCTGGGCGCAGCTAGATAGCTGACATCGAACGCGGAGATCGGATCGCAGGCCGCCTGGAAGATGGCCCGCGCAATCTTCGGGTTCCAACCCCGGCAAAAGGCAATTCCGATGCAACGCTTTCCTGTCCATACGCTTGAGTCCGCTCCCCAAGCCTCCAAGTCCGCGCTGCGCGATGTGCAGACGAGGTTCGGCATGATCCCCAATCTTGCCGGCGCCATGGCGACGTCGCCTGTGCTTGCAGAAGCCTTTATCGGTATCTTCGACAAGGTGCACGGCGGCAGTTTTGCCGAGCCGCAGATCCAGACCGTGCTGCTTACGGATGCCGTCACCAATGGCTCGGCGTGGGCCGTCGCGCTGCACACCGCACTTGGGCTGCAGGCCGGGCTTGATCCTGTCGATGTCGAGGCGATGCGCGCGGGCCGCTCGCCGTCGGATGAAAAGCTCGGCGCGCTCTCGACACTGGCGCGTACGCTGATCGAAAAGCGCGGGCAGCTCGATGACCAGGACATCGCGCGTTTCCTAGACGCCGGATACGCCAAGGATCTCCTGCTCGAAGTGATCACGATCGTCGCGGCGTCGACGATCACGAACTACACCGGCAACGTCACGAACCCGCCGCTGGAGCCGCATCTTCAGCAATTCGCCTGGAATGGCTAAGCCAAGGCGCACCACATCAGCACGGTGGTCGCAGGCCCGCCGTGCTGCCGTTACGAGGCAAATCTCGCGCGATAGTCCTGCGGTGTGGTGTCCAGCAGCCGCAAGAAACTGCGGCGCATCGTCTCCTCCGAGCCGAAGCCGCAACGCTGGGAAATGCGCTTGACCGGCAGACGGGTTTCCGAAAGCAGATGCCGCGCGCCTTCCACCCGTAACCGCTCGATCGCACGCGCCGGTGTGAGCCCGGTCGCTTCCGCATAATGCCGGCTGAAACTGCGTTCGCTCATGCCGGCTTGCCGCGCAAGCACCGGAAGCGAGAGGTCATCGGCCAGATGGTTGCTGATCCAGTCGTGCAGCGTGCCGAACTTGTCATCGGAGGCCTGTAGCGAGAGAAATTCGCTGAATTGAGCTTGCCCGCCGGGTCGCTTGAGAAACACCACCAGGTAACGTGCGACGGCGAGCGCTATCGCGCGGCCCAGATCCTCTTCGACCAGCGCCAGCGCGAGATCGATCCCGGACGTCACCCCGGCTGATGTCCAGACCGGGCCGTCATGCACGAAGATCGGATCGGGCTCGACGCGCACGGCCGGATAGCGCCGGGCAAGCTCGGCGCAGAACTGCCAATGGGTGACCGCGCGTCGTCCATCGAGCGCGCCTGATGCGGCGAGCAGGAAAGCGCCGGTGCAGACCGAGGCCGTGCGGCGGGCGCGCTTCACGCGCTCGCGCACCCAGTCGACGAGCACGGCATTGTCAGACGAAACATGGACGCCGTCGCCGCCGGCAATCACCAGCGTGTCGACGTCAGCATCGACGGGCGAAAGCGGATGCACCGCAAGCGCGACACCGGCGGTGGCCTCGACGCTTTGAGTGCCATGCGCCACCACGCGGATGGCGTAGGGCGCTGCGTTCCCGGCGGCGACCATGAAATGATTGGCGGACGCGAACACTTGAATGGGCCCGGTGACGTCGAGCAGCTGCACCGACGGAAAGGCCAGCACTTCGACGATGCGACTTCCGTTTGGCGGAGAACGAGGGGTCTTTGGCGTCATCGCCGGAAGATGCCGCGATAAGTTCATCTTGTCCATTCGATAGCCAAAGAGACGTAAAGGAGGCGCAAATGATCCCTCATGATGTTCACTTGCAGATCGGCTCGCTCTTGTTCGAGGGCCTGGATCAGATCGATTTGACGGGGCCCTTCGAGGTTCTGTCGCGAATTCCAAATTCGACCTATCGCCTCTACGGCAAGACGGCTGGCGCCGTTCGCGATATCAGAGGATTGCGCCTGACGCCCGATGCGGTGCTCGCGGACGCGCCGCCGCTGGATGTGCTGCATGTGCCGGGCGGCTTCGGGCAGGAAGCCCTGATGGAGGACGCCGAGGTGCTGGACTGGATCCGCCAGCAGGCGGCCGGGGCATGCAGCATCTTCTCCGTCTGCACCGGCGCGTTGCTGTGCGGAGCGGCGGGCCTGTTAAGGGGCCGCAGAGCCACGACGCATTGGGCCTCGTTTCATCTCTTGCCGTTCTTCGGCGCGATCCCCGTCAACGAGCGCGTGGTGATGGATGGCAGCTATATCTTTGCCGCCGGCGTCACGGCAGGCATCGACGGCGCGCTGCGGCTCGCGGCGGAATTGCGCGGCGCGGACGCCGCCAAGGCGATTCAGCTCTACATGGTCTATGCGCCGGAGCCGCCCTTCGACAGCGGTACGCCCGAGACGGCGCCTCCCGCCATCCTGCAGCAGGCACGCCAGTCCGTGCAGGGCATCACCGCGCAACGGGAGGCCACCGCAAGGCGCGTGGCGGCCCGTCTCGGTATCGAGGTCGGCGAGAGGGTTTAGTTCGGTCCGAGCTTCGCCAGTTTCCCTTGCTTCGCCGCCTCGATCGCGCGTTCGGCGTCTTCCGGTAGCAACACGCGTTCGGCGACTTCGCGCGCGGTTTCCTTCTTCACGGCGTCCACATAGGCCTCGTCATTGGCATAGCGCGCTTCGATCGAGGGCCGCGGGTCGTTGGTTTCTTTGCGCGCAGCTTCAGTCGGCGCGAATGGTACCACCGCGCCTTGCAGCGGATAGAGCGCGGTCGGGCCGAAGCCCGCGGCGCGGGGATTCCATCCCATGTAGGTCGCGCGTGGCACGGCGATTGCCGGCGCATGCACGCCCGCGATGGTCATGCCGTCGTTGTCAGCCTTCGGGACGAACACGGGATAATTTCCGATCTCCTTCGGCGGCAGCACGCTCTGGTCGGAATCAACGGCGAGCGTATGGATGCCGCGATAGGGCAGGCCGGGGATATCGGTCGGCACTGCGCCTTCGGCTGCGACCAATGTGCCATGGGCCCGCGTCGGCACCCGGCTCGAGGGCGGCGTCGCGCCGTCACTGATCCACGCGTTGAGGTCGGTGAGCAGCGCCCGCATCGGCATGCCGGCATGCATCGGGTTCTGCGGCAGCGATAACGCCGGCACGCCCTTGTGCATGACGTCATTCGGCTCGGCGAAATGCGGTGTGCCCGCGATCATGTAGGCGCGGACATTGCCGGGCAGGTCGAGGTGATTGCCTTGCAAATCCGTCACCAGCAGCGAGGCGTGCGAGGACCACCATTCGATCTCGCTGTCGGTCTGCATGATCTTGGGACAGGTCACCGATAGCGCGCAGCGCCGCAGCAGGCCGTCGGTCTTGCCCGAGAGCGGATCGGTCAGCGTCGCGTAGGTGAACGGGAAGAGGTCGGCCTGCCAGGCCGGATCCTGCGGATGGCGCGGGTTGCGGCCGGGCTGGCCGAAGCGGACATTGGTCGCCATACGCCGCGTACCCGCGACATGCGGCATCAGGCCGTCGAACACCATGCGGCCATGCGTGTCCTCGTTGAAGCCGAGATAGAGGAAGTCGCGCAGGAAGCGGCCGGATTGCGAGACGCCAAAACCGATGGCGCGGCTGACGGACGGATGCAGCCCGTTCAGCAGCGGATTAGTCGATGTGCTGTCGTGACGGAGAAAGCTGACGACATCGCGCACAGCAGCATAACCCATGCCCAGCACGGCCGGATCGCGCGCGGTGTAAGTGACCTCGTAGAGGGCGCCGGCATCAAAGCCCTCGGGCCTGACGATCTCGACCGTGGTCGGATCGACCAGCTTCGCGGAAAGACCCGCGGGTGTCTGCCGCGCGTCGGCCCAGGCCGCGCGCACGGTGACCTTCAGATTGGCGGGATCGGCGGCCGGCCAGGTCAGCGTCGCTTTCGCCGGATTGGTGGTGTTGTCGAAGATGAACTCTTCGCGCGCCGGCCCGGTGACGCCCTTGAGCACCGGCGCGGTCAGCGCAAGTTGTCCGGGCTTGGAAGGGATGTCGCCCTGCCAGCCGACCCAGACCATGGTGTAGCCCTGTCGGTGCAGAAAACCGATGCCGGCATCGTCGGCGCCTTGCGCGTTGTTGGCGCCGGGCTGCGGGGAATCGTCGAACAGCTGCGGCGCCAGCTTGCGGCCGCGGTTGGGTACCTCTAACAGCAGCGTGCCATTGCCATGGGTGGGATCAACGGGGCGCAGAATCACGACATCGGCCGTGGCCTCGACCTTGCCGTCGGCATAGCGCGGTGCCTGCGCGAGGTCGGTGATCACGGCGTTACGGTCGTCGGTGGGATTGAGCGCAATCGTCGCTTTCGCCGTGATCCGCTCATAGGGGCCGACCTCGGCAAAGCTGCGTCCGGCAAAGGCCGGCACGCGCTCGGTAATATCGAAACGGACGATTTCGGCTTGCGTTGTGGTGGGCACGAGACAGGCGGCGGCGATTGCGCCGATCATGAGCTTGCGCATGACGTTTCTTCCCCGGTCGCGAGAGGTTTTCCCGCGTTGTTCTTGTTATCGCCACCAAGCTATATCATGCTGCGCAACACCATCGACCAACGAAATGGACAATGCGCCCATGTCCACGCTGTTCGCCTTCCTGCATCATCTCTGCGCCTTCACCCTCGTTGCCTGCGTCGCCATTGAGTTCACGCTGATCCGGCAGGAGCTGACATTGGCTTCCGCGCGGCGGTTGCAGGGGACCGATCTCGTGCTCGGCATTGCCGCCGGGCTGTTGCTGGTGATCGGGCTACTCCGGGTGTTCTTCTTCGAGAAGGGGCCGGAATATTACTGGCACAGCCATGCGTTCCTGACCAAGTTCGGCCTGTTCATCATCATTGGCCTGCTCTCGATCATTCCGACCATGGAATTTCTCTCCTGGCGCGGCGCGATCGCGGCGGGGCAGGCGCCGGTGATAGACGCCGCCAAGCGCAAGCGCGTCACCATGGTCATTCACATCGAGCTGGCGGCGATCGTGCTCATCCTGCTCTTCGCCGCCATGATGGCGCGGGGAGGGTGGGTGTAGATCAGCAAGAGAGCAAGCAGCCGCCCAACGGCCGCCTCAACTTCCGCTGATGCCGACCAGACGAGGGCGGCGGTGGTCTGCGAGCGCCTTCTCGGCCGGCAGGGCGCGCAGCCATTCGCGGAAGCTGACGACCTCGGGACAATCCGCGGTGCCTTCAGGCGCAATCAGCCAATCACCCAAACCGGATCCCTCATTGACCCGGTCGCAGCGATAGCCCGGATGGTGGCCAAGATCGCGGGCTATCAGCAGGTCGACCTTGCCTTCGACCAATTCATGCAAGCCGGCGGGCTGCAGCACCCGCAAACCGATTTCCGCGTGCCGGCTGCGAAACTCCGCCAATTCGAGGCGGCGCAGGTCGAAGCTGCCATGGACCCCCAACTGCAGCAGCACCGCACCTGCCGGTTTCAATTGCGAGGTCGCGTCCGCAATGCGACGAAAGCCATCGGATATCCCGGGCAGATAGGCCAGACCGGCCGCAGTCAGGACGAGCTGCTTATGCAGCCGCTCGAACAGGCGCACGCCGAGGCGCGCCTCCAGCGCTTTCACCTGCTGCCCCACGGCGGCGGGCGTCACGTGCAGCTCGTGCGCGGCCAGTTTGAAGCTGAGATTTCGCGCGGCGGCTTCGAATGCGCGGAGCGCGTTGAGTGGTGGAAGGGTGTAGGTCATCGCGGCTCGCAGTTTGACACCGATAGGCCTTGGCCTTGCAATAGATTTTCTAGTGCTTGACCGAAGGAACCATGCTTTGCGCTGACCTGGTGTCCCCGGTTACGGTCGGTTCGCAACATCCGCAGATCCCATGGTGTCCAATGGCTGAGATCATCCATCCCTTTTACGAGCAGCATCGCGGTGCAATGGAGGCCGCCATGCGCCATCGCCTCGACCTTGCCGAAGCGATGTTGTGCGAGCGCGCGCATCTATCCGATATTGTCGGGATCAGGCAGGAGGTGATGGATGAATTTGAAATCGTGCTCACCCAAATGCCCTATGTCGGAGGCACGGCAAGTCGCATGAGCGACTTCTTCATGCGTCTAATGGGCTTTATGGCCATCAGCCGGGTGCTCCGGCGACACGGCGTGTCGCTGTCGGTGATCGGCGAAATCGAGCGGGAAACCTACAAGGCGCAATTGCTCACCGTATCAGAGGCGGAACGTCTCGCCTCGGGGCGTCAATTCATGTCGTCAGAGAATCAGACTTTGCTGCGCGAGCAGGCTGCGAAAAGCGCTACAGAAAGCCATCAGCAAGAGTTTCCGGAAGATTTCGTCCACGATTTCGTCGAGCCAGGCCCGGGTGACAACTTTGAATTCGGCATCAACTACAAAGCTTGCGGCTTTTGCAAATTCGGGGCTCGCCATGGAGATAAAGAAATCTTGCCGAACATTTGCGGGCTTGATTTCGACGCCTATGCAACGCGAGGCATCCATCTGGAAAGGACACAAACGTTGGCCGGCGGCGCGAGCCACTGCAATTTCCGGTTCTCGCGGCTCCCGTCGGACTAGCTGGAGCGTGATGAATTTTGCTTGAATCGGTTTCGCGGCGGGTTGGTTCACCTCGCCCCGCTTGCGGGGAGAGGTCGGATCGCATGCAGCGAAGCGGAATGCGATCCGGGTGAGGGGTACTCTCCCCGAGTCTAACTCTCACCGTTTTCGCGGAAGCAGCCCCTCACCCCAACCCTCTCCCCGCAAGAGCGGGGCGAGGGAGCAGACCTCGCCTGACGCGCCGACTCAACTTGACTTCATCATGCTCTAGCCCGGCAACAGCGGCACGTAATCGTATTCACCCACGCCCTGCAGGACGAGGAAGGTGAGCGAGGTCGTCCCGCCGTTGGTGACCAGATGAGGCCGTTTCGGCCTCACGGCATAGATTTCGCCGGGTTTCAGATTCACTTCCTCTTTGGGATCCTGCAGAAACAGCCGCATCTGGCCTTCCAGGACGTAGAACGTATCCGAGACGTTGGTGTGGGTGTGCCACGGCACTTTCTGCGTCGGCGAGAGCTGTAGTTCCGTGATGCGAAAGCCGGGACGCTCGGCGTGGCGAGCGCGACGCTCGACCTCGTAGAGGTGGCTGGCGTCCCGGACGGACTGTCCTTCGCTCATGTAGGCCTCCTTCGATGATGTGGCTCAGGTCTTCATCTGAGCCGTCGGTGTGGAGCGGGAGATCGCCAACTCCTCCTCGTTCATGTCGGTCCCGACATCGGCAAAGAGCGGCGTGCTGAGATAACGCTCGCCGGTGTCAGGCAGCATGCAGAGGATGTTGGAGCCTTCCTTGGCTTCGGCGGCGACCTTGAGCGCGCCGGCGAGCGTCGCACCCGACGTGATGCCGACAAAGATGCCTTCCTTTGCCGCAAGCTCCTTGCTGCAGCGGATGGCCTCAGGGCCCGGGATCGGGAGCACGCGATCGATCAGCTCCATCGCCACGGCGTCGCCTGCGATCTTCGGAATGAAATCGGGCGTCCAGCCCTGCATCGGATGCGGCTTGAAGCTCGGATGGGGCGCGGCCGGCGTGCCGTCAGGATTGCGTTTCTGTTCGACGTGGCTGCCCAGGAGCTGTGCGTCCTCCGGCTCGCAGACCATGATCTTGGTGTCCGGGCGCTCCTTCCTGAGCACGCTCGCCACGCCCTTGAGCGTGCCGCCAGTGCCGTAGCCGGTCACCCAATAGTCCAGCTTGGTATCGGCGAAATCGTCGATGATTTCGCGCGCGGTGGTGCGCGAGTGATACTCGGGGTTGGCCTCGTTCTCGAATTGCCGGGTCATGAACCAGCCATGGGTCTTGGCAAGCTCGATGGTCTTGTTGATCATTCCGACGGCGCGCTCGGCGGCCGGCGTCACGATGACCTTGGCGCCGAGGAAGCGCATCAGCCTCCGCCGCTCGACGCTGAACGTCTCCGCCATGGTGACGACCAGCGGATATCCCTTGGCGGCGCACACCATCGCAAGACCGATGCCCGTGTTGCCGCTGGTTGCCTCGATCACGGTCTGGCCCGGCTTCAGCTCGCCGGATTTCTCCGCCGCCTCGATGACGCCGATGGCGAGCCGATCCTTCACCGAACCAAGGGGATTGGAGGCTTCGATCTTGACGAACAGGTTCACGGATTTGGGTGCGAGGCGATTGATCCTCACGACCGGCGTGTGGCCGATCGTTTCGAGAATGTTCTGGTATCGACGCCCCATGGCGAGCCTCCAATTTCTTGCGTTGTGCGTGATGAGGAAATGAAATTCGGCAATCGTCTGGTCCCGACTATACCCGAATTGAATCGGCCGACAATCGACCGAACCGATTTGATTTTGACGGGAGTGTGCGGAGATGACGCATTGAGCTATGCTGCCAGCAAAACAAGGAGGAAATCATGGCCAAAGCCTATTTCGTCGTCCGCGCCACCGTCGCTGATCCCGCCAGGCGGAAGGCGTTCGATACCTGGTATCAGACCGAGCATCTGCCAGATGCGACGAAATCATTCGGGGTGAAGAAGGCCTGGCGCTTCTGGAGCGCAACCGATCCCTCGCTGCCTCAGGCGACGTATGAGTTCGCCGACGAAGCTTCGCTGGACCGCGCCATGAAGGGCGATGATCTGAAGCGCCTCGTCGCCGACTTCAACCGCGACTGGCCCGACATCACACGCACGCGCGAGACCTTCATGCTCGCGGAGGAGTTCGCGGCGTAGTCGATTGCGGCGCGATCTAACCACCTCGTCATTCCGGGGCGCGCGAAGCGCGAGCCCGGAATCCATATCCACCGGCTGTGGTTATGGATTCCGGGCCTGCGCCTAACGGCGCATCCCGGAATGACGATGTGAAGGGAGAGTGCCCACGCCGCATCCATGATGTGATGGTCCCGCGATTCCTTATCCGGCCCATCGCAATTCTATTCCCGACACGCAAACTTGTAAGGCGCGCGTAATCCCCTGTAAGTTATGCGTAATTCAGCACGCATTCAGGTGCTCTCTGCGAGACTGGCGTTGCGATTTCGGCGCTTGCGGTGTTTCGGATGCGAGACTTGGCGAGCCGTGCGCGTCGCGACGCTTGGAAAAGACAAGGAACTGTCCCCATGAAGTTGATTCTTGCTTCTGCTGTAGCGTTTGGCCTGAACCTTGCTGCAATCTCGGCGTCGCAGGCGGCGCCGATCGTCCCGTTCGACCAAAAACTGCCCGATGGCGCGATCATTCGCGTTATCGAGGGCTGTGGCCCCTACGGGCATCGCGGTCCCGGCGGCTTTTGCCGTCCGCGCTGGAGCTGCCCGCCCGGCTGGCATACGGGCCCGTATGGCTGGCACTGCTTCCGCAACTGGTAAGCGTTAAGGGCGAGGGCTGACCATCCTGGCCCTCGCTCTCACTTCCCGAGGAAGCCGAGCATCAGCTCGTCATACCTCTCGCGCGCCTCGAGGAAGACGAGATGCCCGGTATTCGCAATCGCTTCGGCGCGCGCGTTCGGCATCAGCTTGGCCAGGGTCTTGGCGAGCTCGGCGTTGTGGCCCATTTTCGGGCGCAACGCCTCCGGCGCGCTCGGCCGGCCCGGCGCGTTGTGGTCGTCGGCGCCCATGATGAACAGCGTCGGCTCCGAGATCAGTGGAATCTCGTGCACGACCGGCTCGCGATAGATCATCTGATACGAAGCAACGAAGGCGCGCAGCCAGCGCGGATAGTCGGCGCTGCCCTTGATGTTGAAACGTGAATCGATGAACGGTGTCACCTGGTCCGGCGGCAGCTTTAGCGCATAGTTGGTCTCGAGCTGTTTGCGATAGCCGTCGGCGGTGAGCTTGTCCTCGGCCTCGATGATCTTTTCGGTCGGCACCGGCGGCACATAGAGCCGGTAATCCTCGAGCCCGATCGGCGCGGTGAGCAGAAGATGCGTGACGCGATCGGGATAGGCGCGCGCGATCCGCACGCCGAGCATGCCGCCCATCGAATGCGCGACAATGTCGAACTGGCCGACATGCAGGTCATCGAGCAACGCTACGGTGTTGCGGGCGAGGACGTCGAAATGCAGCTCGCCGGATTGCTTGGAGGATTTGCCGAAACCGATCTGGTCCGGCACCACGACGCGGTAGCCCGCGCCGGTCAGCGTCTTGATAACGGGCTCCCAATAGCTCGATGGGAAATTGCGCCCATGGAGCAGCACCACGGTGCGGCCGTTCGGCTGCGAGGTGGCGCCGACATCCATATAGGCCATGCGAAGCTGCTCGCCGTCATTGACGACGGGAAACAGGCTGACGGGATAGGGATAGGGGAAACCTTCGAGATCGATGCCATAGGGCTCGCGCGGTGCGTCGGCGGCGATGGCGGGTGTGAACGGCAACACGACAAGCGCGCCAATCAGCGCTGCGGCGAAGCGGCGATACATGCAGGACTCTCTCCACTCGTCATGCCCGGGCAAAAGCGCGAAGCGCGTCTTCCCACCAAAGACCCGGGCATCCACGTTTTAATTCGCGCGTGTGGTAGAAAAACGTGGATGGCCGGGTCAAGCCCGGCCATGACGAGGAGGGGGCGACTACACGCGATCGTGCTCACTCTTCCGCGTGCGGGAACAGCGCCGTGAAGCGCTTCTCGCCGGCGCGGGTGAAATTCACCACGCGGCTGCCGGCGGTCGTGTCGCGCGCGGCCCATTTCAATTCGGCAAAGCGCGTCATCATTGCGGCGCCCAAGGTGCCCGCGAGATGATGGCGCCGCTCGCTCCAGTCGAGACAGGCCTTGCAGACGGGCCTTCGCGGATGGCCCAGCATATCCGGCGAAATCTGCAAATTCTTTTCCAGGAATTTGGCGCCCTCGGGCGTCAGCTCGATGTCCTGCTTCTTCTGCCGCACCAGCCGTTGCGTGCGCATACTGTCGAGCATCTGCACGCCGAGGTCGCCGGCGAGATGGTCGTAGCAGATGCGGGCACGGCGCAGCGCCGGATCCTTCGGCCCCGTCCGCACGCGCATGTGGCCGACGCGCGCGGCCAGGCCCTCGAGCATTTCCAGCACGCCCGCGACATCCTCGCCGGTGAGGCGATAGTAGCGGTGGCGGCCCTGCTTTTCCGGCTCGACGAGGCCGCCGGCCTCGAGCTTGGCGAGATGCGAGCTCGCCGTCTGCGGCGTGACGCCGGCCTCCTGCGCGAGCTCGCTGGCGGTGAGCGCGCGGCCGCTCATCAGCGCAGTCAGCATATTGGCGCGGGCAGGGTCGCCGACGAGAGAGGCGACCATGGCGATGTCAGGTCCTGCTTTCATGCTTCGATGATAGCCGAAGCATTGTTGTCGGACAAGCGGGTATTGTCTCTCCATCGTCATTGCGAGGAGCGTGAGCTCCGAAGCAATCCAGACCGTCTCCGCGGGAACACTCTGGATTGCTTCGCGGAGCCTGTCATCGGGCGCGCGTTCGCGCGACCCGTTGGCTCGCAATGACGACGAAAAAACGCAAAAGGGGCCCCCATGACCATCACCGTGTTCATCCGCTATCAGCTCGATCCGTTCAAGCGCGGGCAGTTCGAGGAATATTCCAAGAACTGGCTCGAGATCATCCCGCGCTGTGGCGGCGATCTCATCGGCTACTGGATGCCGCATGAGGGCACCAACAACATCGCCTTTGCGTTGATCTCGTTCGAGAGCCTTGCCGCCTATGAGGCCTATCGCGCGCGGCTGCGCGGCGATGCGGAAGGCATGGCCAATTTCAACTTCGCCGAAGCGAACCAGTTCATCCTCGCCGAAGAACGAACCTTTTTGCGCAAGGTCGAGCTATAGTCGCCCCCAAGCACAAAGGGAGGTTCTCATGATCGCCATCATCTTCGAAGTCTGGCCGAAGGCCGAGCATCGCCAGGAATATCTCGACCTCGCGGCCGAGCTGCGGCCGGTCCTGGAGAAGATCGACGGCTTCATTTCGATCGAACGGTTCGAGAGCCTGACCGAGAAGGGCAAGCTCCTGTCGCTGTCGTTCTTCCGCGACGAGGCCGCGGTCGAGGCGTGGCGCAACATTCCCCTGCATCGCCGCGGCCAGGCCAAGGGCCGCGCGAAAATCTTCGCCGATTATCGGCTGCGTATCGCCGGCGTGATCCGCGACTACGGCATGAACGAGCGCGAGCAGGCGCCGAAAGACAGCCGCGCGCTTCACGAGGCGCACTAAAGTGCGATGAACCATCATCGCACTTTAGTTTTTTGTTTTGCGCATGATCTCCGCGCAAACGCTACGCGTTTGTCGCGAGGGAAAACCGCTGCACACTTTTCCGGATCATGCGCTAGCAGACGTCACAGGGCGTGCTTATGTTTGCCGCCGCACGAATGAGGGAGAGAAACATATGCCGCTGACAACTGCTGACAAACGCGCCGCCTTTCACAAGCTGCACGAGAAGGGCTGCTTCATCATTCCCAATCCCTTCGATGTCGGCTCGGCGAAAGCGCTGGCGCATCTCGGCTTCAAGGCGATTGCGTCGACCAGCGCCGGCTTTGCCTGGACCATCGGCAAGGCGGACAACCGCGTCACCGTCGACGACGTCTGCGATCATCTCACCGCGATCTCTGCCGCCGTCGACATTCCCGTCAATGCCGATTTCGAGGGCGGCTTTGCCGTCGAGCCGGAAGGCGTTGGCAAAAACGTCGCGCGCGCGGTGAAGACCGGCGTCGCGGGCCTGTCGATCGAGGATTCCACCGGTGACAAGAGCAAGCCGCTGTTCGAATCGACTCTCGCCGTCGAGCGCATCAAGGCTGCGCGCAAGGCGATCGATGCCGACAAAAGCAATGTGATGCTGACCGGCCGTTGCGAAGGATTTCTGTGGGGCGTGACCGATCTGAAGCTCGTGATCGAGCGGCTTCAGGCCTATTCCGAAGCCGGCGCCGATTGCCTCTACGCGCCCGGCATCAAGACCAGGGAAGACATTGCCGCCGTGGTCAAGGCTGTCCATCCAAAGCCCGTCAATCTGTTGATCGGCGCGTCGGGGCTGTCGCTGCCGCAGGCCGAAGAGCTCGGCGTGCGTCGTGTCAGCGTCGGCGGCTCGCTCGCGCGCTCGGCCTGGGGCGGCTACATGAAGGCTGCCAAGGAGATGGCGGAGAAGGGCACCTTCACCGAACTCGCCAGCGGTTATCCCGGCGGTGAGCTGAACAAGATGTTCGGATAATACACGCGAACGCGCCGCGGATTTCTCCACGGCGCTCTTCAGGCTCTGCTGCTCAAATTACTTGTTGTCGTTGTTGTTCGCCGGCGGATTGGCCGAGCGGTCGACCTCGGTGCCCTTCGGCGCGGCCTGCGGCGCCGTCGGACGGCTGGGCGCTGCGCCCGTGGTCGTGCCCGCCTGATTATTCCGCCCCGGCGTCACGTCGCGCATGCCCGTAGGCGCCTGCGGTGACGCCTGCGGCGACTGCTGGGCGGTCTGCGCCGGCGGCGGGGTCTGGGCTTCCTTCACGCTGGTGTTGTTCAGCCCGTAAAACACCGCGCCGAGCACGACGGCGATGGCGACCGCGAACAGCGCGACCCTGCTCGATGAGGCCGGACCTTCCCGCAGCTCCGGATCGATCTGCATATCGCTGTCGAAGCGCTGCGGGCGGCGGAAATTGTCGTCGCTCAGACCGGAACGATAGGGATCATAGGGATCGTTCGGAATGCGTTCATTGGCCATAGCTCGGTTCCTCCTTTAGTCGTAGATAACCACGAGGCGTGGCCAAGGGTTCCGCGAAAATCGGCTTCTCGCCATGGAACCAGCGCCCTAAGTTCCATGACGTGTGGCCTCGGAGGATACGATGTGGAACCTGCCTCCCAGCGATAGCGTGCTGCATTTCCTGTCGCTGGTGGCGCTGGCGGCGCAGGCGATGACGGCGGCGCTGGCCGCGGGCCGCCGCAGCATGGATTGGGCCGGCGTCTGCATGCTCGGCTGCATCACCGCTCTTGGCGGCGGTACCATCCGCGACGTGCTGCTCGGGCATTATCCGCTGGTATGGGTGCAAACCCCGTCGGTGCTTGCGATCACGGCGATCGCGGCTTTCATTACCATCCTGATCGCGCGCGTGGTGCACCGCCTCAACGTCGCGTTTCTCGTGCTGGATGCGATAGGCCTCGTCGTCTTCACCATGGCGGGCTGCGATGTCGCCTGGCAGACGGATGCCTCGCTGCCAATCGTGATCGTCTCCGGCATGATCACGGGCTGTGCCGGCGGCGTGTTGCGCGACATCCTCTGCAATGACGTGCCGCTGCTGTTTCGCTCCGAGCTCTACGCCAGCGTCTCCGTCGTCACCGGATTGTTTTATACCACTGCGTTCGGATTGACCTTGAACAAGGAAGTCTGGACCGTGCTGACCTTCGTGATCGGCCTGTCGTTTCGCCTGCTCGCGATTCGCTTCAAATGGGAGATGCCGAAGTTTGTGTTCGATGGGGAGAAGAAATGACGGTGTGACTCCACTACTTCTTCCTCGCCTTCGCGACTTCCTCCGCGGTCACCGCCGGCGCGGCATTGCCGAAGGAATTGCGGATGTAATTGGTCACATCGGCGACCTGCCGGTCCGAGAGGTCCTTCGCATAGGCCGGCATCGATCCCGTATTGGGCGCGCGCGGCGTCGTCACGGTCTGCGCGCCGTCGAGGATGATGCGCAAGGTCGAGGAGGGGTCGGCGGATTGCAGCAGCGCATTGCCGTTGAGCGGCGGATAGACCCGCGGCGATGAGGAGCCGTCGGCCTCATGGCAGGCGATGCAATTATGGACGTAGACGTCCTTGCCCGCCGCCATCTCGGTGTCCGTCGGCGCCGGTCCTTGTGGCTCGGGCACGCGCGCCGCCAGGCTCTTCAGATAGACCGCGATCGCCTTGACGTCGCCATCGCTCATCTTCGAGGTCGAATTGACCACGACCTCCGCCATCAAGCCGTCGGCGTGGCTTTTGCCGTTACGCCCGCTCTGCAGATATTCGACGATGTCGTCGACGCTCCATGATTTCAGGCCGCCGCGCTCGGCGCCATCGAGCCGTGGCGCGAACCAGCCGTCGACGGGGCCGCCCGTAAGCCTGTGGCCGCGCCGGTCGGCACCGAAGAAGTTTTTCGGCGTGTGGCACGCGCCGCAATGGCCGGGCCCCTTGACCAGATAGCGACCCCTGTTCCAGTCGGCGCCCTTGGCTTGATCGGGCTCCAGAATGCCCGGCCGGAAGAACAGGTAATTCCAGCCCCGCATCAGCACGCGAAAATTGAAGGGAAAGCGCAGTGCTGGCGGCGGCGCCCGGTTTGCGACCGGCGCCAGCGTCGCCAGATAGGCGCGCACCGCCAAAATATCGTCACGCGTCATCTTCGTGAAATAGGGGTAGGGGAAGGCGGGGTAATAGCGCGATCCGTTCGGCGCCACGCCATAGCGCAGCGCGCGATAGAAATCGTCGTTGCTCCAGTTGCCGATTCCCGTGTCGCGATCCGGCGTGAGGTTGGGCGAATAGATTGCGCCGAACGGCGTATCGATGCGCTTTCCCCCGGCGAAAGGTTTCGAGGGATCGGCGGTGTGACAGCTCGTGCAGTCGCCGGCCACGACCAGCGCCTTGCCATGCTCGATGGTCTCTTCCGACGGTTCGGAGGCGCGCGCCGGCGCGAGCGCGAATGCACTGCACAAAATCAGACTGGTGAGAACAGCGCGCATCGGAGGAGGTTGCCTTTTCGCTTGCCGGCGTCGTTGAGGGTATAGCGGGCGTCACGCCGTTTCGTAAGTCACGCCCCCGACGACACAAACTGCAAAACGGGCCGATCATTCCCGCCACGAAATTGCGATTTTCGCGGGCGTGTCATTCGTAGCCAGATTTGTGGTGCAAGCGTCGGAAAAAGCGACATAGAGTGGCAATCACGCGTTCCGCGATTAATTAGAAAAGAGCCGGGGCGGCCAAAGGCTTAAGAGGGCTTCAATGGGAATCAACCAGGGTCCGATCAGTCTCGATCAAAAGTATACGCAATCGACCGGCCATGTCTTCCTGACGGGCATCCAGGCTCTGGTTCGCCTGCCCATGGCGCAGATCAGACGCGACCGTGCCGCGGGCCTCAATACCGCGGGCTTCGTCTCCGGCTACCGTGGCTCGCCGCTCGGCGGCTACGACCAGCAGCTTTTCGCCGCGCGAAAGCATCTGGAGCAGTACAACATCAAGTTTCAGCCCGGCGTGAACGAGGATCTGGCCGCCACCGCGATCTGGGGCTCGCAGCAGCTCAATTTGTCGCCCGGCGCCAGCTACGACGGCGTGGTCGGTATCTGGTACGGGAAGGGGCCCGGCGTCGACCGCTGCGGCGACGTGTTCCGCCACGGCAATACCGCGGGCTCGGCCAAGAACGGCGGCGTGCTCTGCATTGCCGGCGACGATCATGGCGCCAAATCCTCGACCGTCCCGCACCAGTCGGACCACGCCTTCATCTCGGCGCTGATGCCCTATCTCTACCCGTCCTCGATCCACGAGTTGATCGAGATGGGCCTGCTCGGCATCGCCATGTCGCGCTACAGCGGTTGCTGGGTCGGGCTGAAGACGATCACCGAGGTGGTCGAGACCACCGCCGAGATCGATCTCACCGACGAGATGACGCCGTTCGTGATCCCGACCGATTTCGAGATGCCGCAGGGCGGGCTCAATCTGCGCTGGCCGGACGACCGCTATCAGCAGGACCTGCGCTTGCAGGACTACAAGGGCTTTGCCGCGATTGCCTTTGCCCGCGCCAACAAGGTCAACCGCATCACCATGGATTCGCCGAACGCGCGCTACGGCATCATGGCCTCCGGCAAGAGCTATGAGGACGTCCGCCAGGCGCTGCGCGAGCTCGGCATCACGCCTGATGTCGCCGCCCAGATCGGCTTACGGCTCTACAAGATCGGCATGCCCTGGCCGCTGGAGCCGGAAGGCGTGCGCAACTTCGCCGTGGGCCTGGAAGAGATTTTCATCGTCGAAGAGCGCCGCGAGATCGTCGAGAACCAGGTCAAGCAGGAGCTGTTCAACTGGCGCGATGACGTCCGCCCGCGTATCGTCGGCAAGAATGACGACCACGACAAGCGTTTCCTGACCTTCGCTGCCGAGCTTAGCGTCGCCTCGCTTGCAAGCTCCCTTACCGAACGACTTCATCGCCTCGACCTCAATCCCGAAATCAAGAACATGCTTCGCGCCAAGGCCGACTGGTTCAACGGCCGCGAAGCGACCCAGATGCAGGCGACCGCGCCTGTCACCCGCACCCCTTATTTCTGCTCCGGCTGCCCGCACAACACCTCGACCAAGGTGCCGGAAGGCAGCCGCGCCTTTGCCGGCATCGGCTGTCACTTCATGGCGCTGTGGATGGACCGCTCGACCGAGACCTTCACCCATATGGGCGGTGAGGGCGTACCCTGGGTCGGCGTCGCGCCCTTCACGAAGGAGCAGCACGTCTTCGCCAATCTCGGCGATGGCACCTACTTCCACTCCGGCAGCCTCGCGATCCGGCAGGCGGTCGCTTCAGGGGCCAACATCACCTACAAGATCCTCTATAACGACGCGACCGCGATGACCGGCGGCCAGCATGTCGACGGCGAATTGTCGCCGCAGCAGGTCACCCACCAGCTGCACGCCGAAGGCATCCGCAGCATCTACCTGGTCTCGGAAAACCCTAAAGTTTATCCCGCCTCCGACATCGCGAACGGCGTCATCACGCGGCATCGCGACGAGCTGGATGCCGTGATGAAGGAATGCCGCGCCATCAAGGGCACCTCGGCCATCGTCTTCGTGCAGACCTGCGCCGCCGAGAAGCGCCGGCGCCGCAAGCGTGGCCTGATGGAAGACCCGGCGCGCCGCGTCATGATCAATCCTGCCGTTTGCGAAGGCTGCGGCGACTGCTCGGTACAGTCGAACTGCATTTCGGTCGAGCCGCTGGAGACCGAGATGGGGCGCAAGCGCACCATCAACCAGTCGTCCTGCAACAAGGACTATTCGTGCATCAAGGGCTTTTGCCCGTCCTTCGTCACCATCGACGGCGGCAAGCCGCGCCGGCGCGCGCCCGCCGAACTCGGCGATATCGGCGCACTGCCGGAGCCGGCGTCGCGTCCGGCGCTGGACAAGCCCTATAACGTCGCGGTCGCCGGCGTCGGCGGCACCGGCGTGCTCACCATCGGCGCGCTGCTCGGCATGGCCGCCCATATCGAGGGCAAGGCCAGCATGATCCTCGACATGAGTGGCCTTGCGCAAAAGGGCGGCGCGGTGCTGAGCCACGTCCGCCTGTCCGAGCACACCGCCGACGTGACTTGCTCGCGCATTGTCACCGGCACCGCCGATCTCGTGATGGCCGCCGACGAGGTGGTCGCGGTCTCCAAGGACATGACGACGCTGTGCGAGTCCGGCCGCACCACCGGCATCATCAACAGCCATTTGATTCCGACCGCCGATTTCATCCTCAACCGCGATTTCAATTTCCAGAGCCGCAAGGTTGGCAGCGTGCTGGAGAACGCGCTGCGCAAGGAATCGTCCTTCGTCGATTTCACTCGGCCAGCCGAAGTGCTGCTGGGCGATAGCATCGCCACCAACGTCATGATGATGGGCTACGCCTATCAGAAGGGCCTGCTGCCGCTGTCGGCGGAAGCGATCGAGCAGGCGATCGAGGTCAACGGCGTCTCGATCAAGATGAACACGCAGGCCTTCCGCCTCGGGCGCCTCGCGGCGCACGATCCGGCCAAGTTGGAAGCGATGATGGAAGGCCAGGACGAGGCGCATGCGCCGAAGTCGCTGGAAGCGATGACGCTCGATGAGATCATCGCGCACCGGACTGCGCATCTCACCGGCTATCAGAGCAAGCGGCTCGCCGCGCGCTACAAGAAGCTCGTCGACCAGGTGCGAACTGCTGCGACTGACGGCGGCTATGGCGAAGCGCTGCCGCGCGCGGTCGCAATCAATTACGCCAAGCTGCTCGCCTACAAGGACGAGTACGAAGTCGCGCGCCTGTTCTCCGACGGCAAATTCGAGCAGCAGCTTCGCGACCAGTTCGAAGGCGACTTCAAGTTCTCCTTCAACCTCGCGCCGCCAATCCTGGGCGGCGGCAAGGACGCGCTCGGCCGGCCGCTGAAGCGCCCCTTCGGCGCCTGGATGCTGCCGGCATTCCGCACGCTCGCGAAATTCCGCTTCCTGCGCGGCACCGCGCTCGACATTTTTGCGAAGAGCCCCGACCGCAAGCTCGAGCGCGAGCTGATCGCATCTTACGAAAAGGACGTCGCGACCGTGCTCGGCCAGCTATCGCCGATCACCGCAGAAACCGCGCTCGAATTGCTGCAACTCCCCGACCGCATCCGCGGCTACGGCCCGGTGAAGGAAAAAGCTGCGCACGAGGCGAGCAAGCGCCGCGAGCAACTGATCGCCGACCTCGCCAGCCCGCCGCCCGCCCCAAGGCAGATGGCCGCGGAGTAAGATGGTGCCGTAGGGTGGGCAAAGGCGCGAATGCGCCGTGCCCACCATCTGTCCGCCGACCGCGGTGCGGGGATGGTGGGCACGCTTCGCTTTGCCCACCCTACGTATTTGTCGCAAGCATCGCGCAAGGCTTTGACGGCTGCGCTCGATGCGCGGAGCGAGGCGTAGGAAAGGCGGTCACTTGATGAACAGCGCCGCCAGCATCATTGCGACCGGCAAAAATCCAAGACAGATCGCACCAACTGTAAAAGCCGCTTCATTTTCGAAAATCTGTCTGAGACGCCGGCGCATGGGCCACCGAGCTAACACAACTCGCCTTTGCAGCCGAAGCATGCACCGGTTAAACACGCCGTCGCAAGCAAAGACAAACGGTGGCGAAAATGGCCGGAGAAAATCCAAGCATTTCAGATGCAGCATTGGCGAAGCGTCACAAGCAGTCGGCGATTGTCGGCAGATTGTTGGTGGCATGTTTTGTGGCGATGCGCAGCGGCTACCCTCGCAAGCATCTCGGCGCGGTGTTTGAAGAGCTGCTGGTGGCGATGATGATCCGCGTGAGCGACGATTTGGGCGCGTCGCCACGTACAGCCTCCGACATTTCCAAATATCTCGGGCTCCCGCGCTCCAACGTCCGGCGCTGCCTCGACGTGCTGATCAGCGAAGGCGTGGTTCGCAAGGTGAATGAGCATGGCCACAAGGGCGAACTGGATTGGCTCGCGTCGCGGATCGATGCGGAGTACTTCCTCAGGATTCGTGATGCGATCATCGCCGCTGCTGACGAGCTGAAGGCGCTGGACGCGGCCAGTGGTTGATCGGCGCGCCTGCTCGTAGCTCGCAGGGTAGGTTAGCGACTACATCCGTAGCCCGCGAAAGCGGGCGATGTCGTGTTTTGGAGACGGCGCCGATCGGATCGAAGCGATGCAAGCACAACGCGACGCCAAGCCCGACCCGTGCTGACCGTGCGATGTCAACGAAAGCCGATGAACATCAAACAGACCGGCGCCGCGAAATATCCGCAGCATTGTGGCATCTTCATCGGAGGCGCGCGGCGATCATCATGAAAACGCCGAGTCGCCACACTTGGCCGGCGAAAGCGCAATCTTAGATCAAGAAATCTCCTCATCGTCTCCTTGCATCGCGGCCATGATAAGTCGTCATCGATCGACACAAGTCGTGAGATGACGTGCGTCAGGAGATGAGAGCGGTCCTGTAAAAATGTCCGAAAACTCTTGTTAGCTTTTGACGCGCGGTCGCGTGTCAAGCGCTGCAGGCGATCGCTGTTCGAAGACAATTGAAGCTATTCCGGCGGCTGGAAAACGGGTGGGAACAACCAGACCAAGGCAACAGGAATTGGAAAATGAAAACGCTTTCCCTCGCATTATTGGGCCCTCTCACGCTGATCGCATCCGCGTCCGCCTACGCGGCCGATCTTCCGGCGCGGCCCTATACGAAAGCTCCGCCCGCCGTCGTTGCGGCGGTCGGCGACTGGAGCGGCTTCTACGTCGGCATCAACGCCGGCGGCGGCTCGAGTCGTGACAAATGGAATCTCCTGACGAACGGCGGCGTCGCGGTAAATCCGGCGCTCTCGAATGAGGGCACCACAAATGCCGGAGGCGCCGCGGTTGGTGGCCAGATCGGCTACCGCTACCAGATGGCAAACTGGGTGTTCGGTGTCGAAGCGCAGGGCGACTGGTCGGGCTTCAAGGGCAGCAGCCGAAACCTGGCTGTGCCGACACGTACCGATCAGACCCGTGTCAATGGCTTCGGTCTCTTTACCGGTCAGGTCGGCTACAGCTGGAGCCCCGCTTTCTTGGCCTACCTCAAGGGCGGCGCGGCGGTCGTCGGCGATCGATACGATACGTTCACGACTGCGACGGGCCTGATGGTGGACCACGCCGACACCACGCGTTGGGGCGGCACGGTCGGCGCGGGATTGGAATACACCTTCGCCCCGAACTGGTCGGTCGGCGTCGAGTACGACCATCTGTTCATGGGCAACAAGAATCTGAATTTTGTCAACGCAGCAGGTCTCACCACGATGACGCAGCGCATCGGCCAGGACATCGACATCGGTCTGGTGCGGCTGAACTACCGGTTCGGCCCGGGGCTCCTCGGAAAATATTGATCTCGTTCCCCGGCGGGCGGCACTGGCGCCCCATCTCGCCACGGGCAATTCGCACATGGCGGCCATGCGCGTTTTGCCCGTCGTGTTAATCTGTCGCACGTCGCGCGCTTGCGCCGTCGGGCAAATCAGTGGCCTCTGTTTGCGCGTCCCGCCCGCACGAGGGGCGCTTCGCGATCGTCAGGAAACGTGGGCCGGGATGCGATGGATGTATTGGCGCGCATGACGAGCGCGGCCGGTGCATGCGGCAAAACCGCGTGGTCCTGTCCCCCCGACGCTGGGGTCAAGTTCGCAAAGATGATTTGCGAGCGACGGTGGCTACAAAGCCCGGTACACCGGAGAGAGCGCGGCATAAGCCTTAAACCATTGCGCAGGGAGTGCCGGATGTTTCGGCGTACCTGTGGTCACTGCCGCCTGCTTTTTTTGTTGCAGGCGGGCCATGGGTGCGGCCTGCACCCGGCATTCCCTGCGCCCTCTGTCTTTCGAGGGACGACGAATTGGCAAAGCTCGGGCAAATCATGCCGCGAGAATGCTGGATCATGTCACTCGATGCCGTAGGGTGGGCAAAGGCGCGTTAGCGCCGTGCCCACCGTTCACGCACGATACTCGCAATGGTGGGCTCGCTTCGCTTAGCCCACCCTACGAGGAGGGCGGGACACGTGGTAGCAGCTCAGCACAAGTCGCGTGGCCAGCGCATACCCATCTCACCTCGCGGAATATTTCACCGCTTGCCAAGGCCGGCCCAACAGGCCAAGAAATTATCCGGGAAGAACAAAAGAAAACGTCAGCGGAGAACGAGTTGACCATCAAGGGCAAGGCCTACATTGCCGGCATCTGGGAGCATCCGACCCGGCACGCACCCGATAAATCCACCTCACAATTGCACGCCGAAGTCGCCAAGGGGGCGATTGAGGATGCCGGTCTCACCAAGGCCGACATCGACGGCTATTTCTGCGCCGGCGACGCGCCGGGCGGGGTGATGCCGATGGCCGATTATCTCGGCCTCGACATGAAAAAGCTCCGTCACATCGATTCCACCGATACCGGCGGCTGTTCCTATCTGATCCATCTCGGCCACGCGGCCGAAGCCATTGCCGCCGGCAAGTGCTCGATCGCGCTGGTCACGCTCGCCGGCAAGCCGCGTACCGGCCCGATGCCGCCGCGCGCGGCCGGCGCCGAAGATGATTTCGAGCGCGCCTACGGCCAGACCACCCATAACGTCTACGGCATGTGTGCCATGCGCCACATGCACGACTACGGCACCACCTCGGAGCAGCTCGCCTGGATCAAGGTCGCAGCCTCTCATCACGCGCAATACAATCCGCACGCGATGCTGAAAGAGGTCGTCACCGTCGAGGACGTTCTCAACTCGCCGATGATATCAGATCCCTTGCACCGGATGGATTGCTGCGTCGTCACCGACGGCGGTGGCGCGATGATCGTGACGACGCCGGAGATCGCCAAAAGCCTGAAGAAGCCGCTGGTGCGGTTGATCGGCCATGGCGAAGCCACCAAGGGCCCGCGCGGCGGCAAGAACCTGGATCTCACATACTCCGCCGGTGTCTGGTCCGGCCCGCGTGCGTTCGAAGAGGCGGGCGTCACGCCGAAGGACATGAAATACGCCTCGATCTACGACAGCTTCACCATCACGGTGCTGATGCAGCTCGAAGACCTCGGCTTCTGCAAGAAGGGCGAGGGCGGCAAGTTCGTCGCCGACGGCAATCTGATCTCGGGTGTCGGCAAGCTGCCATTCAACACCGACGGCGGCGGCCTCTGCAGCAACCATCCCGTCAACCGCGGCGGCATGACCAAGATCCTGGAAGCGGTGCGGCAGCTCCGCGGCGAAGCGCATCCGAAGGTGCAGGTGCAGAACTGCGACCTCGCGATTGCGCACGGCACCGGCGGACTGCTCGGCAATCGCCACGCCGCCTCAACCTGCATTCTGGAGCGCGTGTGATGGCTGAAGCGAAGAAATATCCGGCCCCCGTCGGCAATCCCGAGACCGCGCCATTCTGGGAAGCGGCCAAGAATGGCAAGTTCATGATCAAGCGCTGCACGGCGTGCGGCGAGCCGCATTATTTCCCGCGCTCGATCTGCCCGTTCTGCTTCTCCGAAAAGACGGTGTGGGAGGAGTCGTCGGGCGAAGCCACGATCTACACCTTCAGCCACATGCGCAAGTCGGCGAGCGGGCCTTATGTGATCGCCTATGTCACGCTGAAAGAGGGCCCGTCACTGCAGACCAATATCGTCGATTGCGAGCCGGAGAAGCTGAAGATCGGCCAGAAGGTGAAGGTGGTGTTCAAGCCCACCGACGGCGCCCCGCTGCCGTTTTTCACACCGGCCTAAAAAGTGCCTTCCCCCCTTGTGGGGGAAGGTGGCGCGTAGCGCCGGATGAGGGGTTTCTCTCCATGCAAAGAGTCTTTCTGCGGAGCCAACCCCTCACCCAAGCGAGTTTGTTGCAGGCGTCGGTGTAGCCCTCTCCCACAAGGGGAGAGGGCGCATCAATGAGCAGCGCCAGGAAAGAAGGGTTCGGGAGAAAACGAAATGCCGATCAACTACGAACAACTGATGGCGCTGAAAAATCTCGGCCAGAAATACCAGTACGGCGATCGCGAGGTGATGCTGTACGCCTACGGCATCGGCCTGGGCGCCGATCCCATGGACGAGAAGGAGCTCGCCTTCGTCAACGAGGCCGCCCTTGAGCAGCGCCCGCTGAAAGTGGTGCCGACCTTTGCCTCCGTCGCCGCCTGGGGCTCTGGTCCCGGCGAGATGAACCTGAACCGCGTGATGGTGGTCGATGGCGAGCGCGACATCACCTTCCACAAGCCGCTGCCCACCGCGTCCCACATCATCGCCGACTCCTCGGTGCTCGCCGTCTACGACAAGGGCAAGGACAAGGGCGCGGTGATCCGGCACCAGACGGTGCTGAAGAACGACAAGGGTGAGGCGCTGGCGACATTGGTCGCCTCGCGCTTCGCGCGCGGCGATGGCGGCTTTGGCGGGCCGTCCGAAGGCCAGCCCGAGCCGCACGCGATGCCGAACCGTGCACCCGATCGCACCGTCGATATCGTGACGCGCCCGGACCAGGCGCTGGTCTACCGCCTCTGCGGCGACCGCAACCCGCTGCATTCCGATCCTGGCTTTGCCAGGAAGGCGGGCTTTCCGAAGCCGATCCTGCACGGCATGTGCACCTACGGCATCACCTGCCGCGGCGTGCTGCAGACCTATGCCGATTACGATCCGTCCGCCTTCAGGCAGCACGCGGCGCGGTTCTCCTCGCCGGTCTTTCCCGGCGACACCGTGACCATGGAGATGTGGAAGGACGGCAACGTGATCTCGTTCGAAGCCAAGGTGAAGGCGAGGAACGTCACGGTGATCAAGAGCGGGCGGACGGTGCTGGGATAAACGAGGCGAGGGTGGTGCGCTCCCTCGCCCCGCTCTTCGCGGGGAGAGGTGAAGAAGAAAGAACAGGGAGAAGGAACAGATGGGATTGCTCGACAAGAAGGTAGCCATCATCACGGGCGCAGGCGGTGGGCTCGGTGAGGCCTATGCAAAACTGTTCGCACGCGAGGGCGCGGCGGTGGTGGTCAACGACCTCGGCGGGCCGCGCGACGGCACCGGCGCCGACAAGTCGATGGCCGAGAAGGTCGTCGATGCGATCAAGGCCGAAGGCGGCCGTGCCGTCGCCAACGGCTCCGACATCTCGACGCTCGCCGGCGGCGAGGCCGTGTTCAACGACGCCATCAAGAACTTCGGCCGCGCCGACATCCTCGTCAACAATGCTGGCATCCTGCTGGACGAGACCTTCCACAAGGCGAAAGAGGCCAATTGGGACAGGGTACTCAAGGTGCATTTGAAAGGCACCTTCTGCGCCACCCAGCCCGTCTTCAAATGGATGCGCGACAATGGCGGCGGCGTCATCGTCAACACCTCGTCGACCTCCGGCCTGATCGGAAATTTCGGCCAGACCAATTATGGGGCGGCCAAGGGCGGTATCTGGGGCCTGTCCAATGTGCTCGCGATCGAGGGCCGCAAATACAACATCCGGATCTGGACGCTGGCGCCGGGCGCGCTGACCCGCATGACCGCAGACCTGCCACGCTATAAGGAGAACCCCGGCGCCGCTTTGGGGCCGGACGGCATCGCGCCGGCCGTGCTATACATGGTCAGCGAATTGTCGGGCGACCAGACCGGCAAGGTGCTCGGCGTCTCCGGTCCCCGTGGCGTGCGCGAAATGCGCATGATGGAAATGGAAGGCTGGACGCCGCCGTTCACGGGCTGGAAGGCCGAGGATATCGTAACCCACGCCAAGGAAATCTTCTTCTCGGAGGAGGAGATCAAGAAATCGGCGCGGAGATTCAAATGATTTGTCATTCCGGGGCGCGCAGCGGCGAGCCCGGAATCCATAACCACGATCGTGAGTATGGATTCCGGGCCTGGCCTTTCAGGCCATCCCGGAATGACGACGGAGCAAAGAAGAGGACCGAATGACCAAACTCACCGCCAAAGCTGCAGGCACCTACGCCATCGCGCCGACGCCGTTCTATGATGACGGCCGCATCGATGAGCGCTCGATTGACCGGCTCACTGACTTCTACGCCGAAGTCGGCTGCGACGGCGTCACCGTGCTCGGCATTTTGGGTGAGGCGCCCAAGCTCGATGCCGCGGAGGCCGAGCAGGTCGCGATCCGCTTCGTCAAGCGCGCCAAGAACATGCAGATCATCGTTGGCGTTTCCGCGCCGGGCTTTGCCACGATGCGCTCGCTCGCCAAAGCGTCGATGGACGCGGGCGCCGCCGGCGTCATGATCGCGCCACCGCCGAGCCTGCGCACGGATGACCAGATCACCGGTTACTTCAAGCAGGCGCAGGAAGCGATCGGCGACGATATTCCCTGGGTGCTGCAGGATTACCCGCTGACCCTGTCGGTCGTGTTCACGCCTGCCGTGATCCGCAAGATAGTCATGGATAGCCCGTCCTGCGTCATGCTCAAGCATGAGGACTGGCCGGGCCTGGAGAAGATTTCGACGCTGCGCGGATATCAGAAAGACGGCTCGCTGCGGCCGCTCTCGATCCTCTGCGGCAATGGCGGCCTGTTCCTCGACTTCGAGATGGAGCGCGGCGCCGACGGCGCCATGACCGGCTACGCCTTCCCCGAGCTTCTGATCGACGTGGTGCGGCTGGCGAAGGAGGGCAACCGCGACGCCATGCATGACCTGTTCGATGCGCATCTGCCGCTGATCCGCTACGAGCAGCAGCCGGGCGCAGGCCTCGCGGTGCGCAAATATGTGCTGCAGAAGCGCGGCATCATTGCCTCCAGCGCCCAGCGCAAGCCGGGAGCCACCATCACGGCGGCTGCGAAGGCGGAGGTCGATTATCTGCTGTCCCGCGTCGCGCGGGTCGACCGCCGCGCGAACTTGCAGCCCCAGTCGAGCGCGGCGGGTTAGCGGCATGAGCGAAACCGTCGCCCCGCGTCAGGCGTCGACCGTCCTGCTGCTGCGCGACGGCAATAGCCGCAATGAAATTGAAGTCTTCATGATGGTGCGTCACCATCAGATCGAGTTCAACTCGGGCGCGCTGGTGTTTCCGGGCGGCAGTGTCGACAAGAACGACCGGGAGATCGCGCAAAACCCGGCGCTCTATTCCGGCGGGGATGGGCTCGATGCCGACGCGCTGGGCTTCCGGATCGCCGCGATCCGCGAGACTTTTGAGGAAAGCGGGATTCTGCTGGCGCGGCCCCAGAGCTCGAAAGCGCTGGTCGATGCCAAACGCGCCAGCGAGATCGCGACGGCGCATCGCACGGAGCTGAACGAGGGCAAGACCACCTTCCTGAAAGTGCTGGCCGACAACGGCCTGATGCTGGTGCTTGATGCGCTCATGCCTTACGCGCACTGGATCACGCCGGAGGGCATGCCCAAGCGCTTTGACACCTGGTTCTTCCTCGCGGCCGCGCCGCCGGACCAGCTCGGCGCGCATGATGGAAAGGAATCGACCGACTCCATCTGGGTCTCGCCGCGCGAGGCGCTGGAGGGCGGCGAGAACGGCCGTTTCAAGCTGCCGTTTCCGACCACGCGCAACCTGATCCGGCTTGGCAAGCAGGCCAGCGTGAACGAGGCGCTCCAGGACTCAAAGGGCAGGGACATCGTCACGGTGATGCCGGTGATGACCCGGCTCAACGGCGGCCGGCAGCTCCGCATCCCCAAGGAAGCAGGCTATGACGGCGAGTTGTTCGAGGTCGGCGCGGTCGGCTAGGACAGTTCGTTTCTCATCGAAATGTTTTCGCGCTTCCATCCTGTAGATTTGGCCCCGATTGAAATCGGGACCGAAAATGACGGACGGAAGCCATTCGCCGCGCGCCAGCATGCCAGGCGAGCTCGCGCTGCTCTTGTTGCTCGCCACACTCTGGGGAGCCTCCTACAGTTTCATCAAGCTCGGCGTCACCACCATTCCGCCGATCACGCTCATCGCGCTTCGCACCCTCATTGCGGGTGTGCTGCTGCTCCTCCTCATGCGCTGGCGCGGCATCTCCATGCCGACGGACATGGCGACCTGGGGGCGCTTCGCGTTTCAGGCGTGCCTCAACAGCGTCATCCCCTGGACGCTAATCGCCTGGGCCGAGCGTTCCGTCGATGCGGGGCTGGCGACCATCCTCAATTCGTCCGCGCCGATCTTCACCTTCCTGTTCACCGCGCTCGTCACCCGGCACGAGGCCTCGCCGCCGCGCAAGCTGTTCGGGGTGATGGCG
>DATHMA010000261.1:0-46680 GCA_035487555.1 Bradyrhizobium sp.
CCAAGGCCGCCATATTGATTGGCGAACGCCGCTGGAACCTGCGCCTCAATGACGGTCTCGACATTCGCTTGCCGGAAACCGACGTCGGCAATGCGCTTCTCGCCCTGAGCAATCTCGACAAGGACGAGCACCTGTTTTCCAAGGACATTGCCGCGATCGACATGCGACTGCCGGATCGTCTGATCGTTCAACTGTCGGAAGATGCGGCGAAGGCGCGCGAGGACGCGCTCAAGAAAAAAGACCCGAAGAAGAAGGTCGGCGACGCATGAGCGGCTTTTCTCGCAACCAGACGCCGAAGACGCGTCCGATGTCGGGCAAGCGCACCGCTCTGGTCGCTTGCCTCGACATCGGCACCAGCAAGATCGCCTGCATGATCGCGCGGCTGACGCCGTGCCCGCCGAGCGACGCCTTGCGCGGCCGCACCCATGCGGTCGAATTGATCGGCTACAGCCAGATCCAGTCGCGCGGCGTCAAGGCCGGCGCGGTCGTCGATCTCGCCGAATGCGAACAGGCGGTGCGCCAGGCCGTTTCGCTCGCCGAGCGCATGGCCAAGGTCCGCGTCGAGTCCGTGCTGCTGTCGGTTTCCGGCGGCCGGCTGCAGGGCCAGTTGATCGAGGCCGCCGCCGACATCCGTGGAAATACGGTCACGCCCGCCGACATCAGCCGCGTCACCTCGACCGGCATGCATCATGCGACCGGCGTCGGCCGTACCGTGCTGCACGCGCTGCCGGTCGGCTACTCGCTCGACGGCGTCAAGGGCATCCGCGACCCCCGCGGCATGGTGGCGCGCCAGTTCGGCGTCGACATGAACGTCGTTACGGCGGACGCCAACGTGGCGCGCAACCTGATGCTCGTGGTGGAGCGCTGCCATCTCAATGTCGAGGCCATGGCCGCCAGCCCCTATGTGGCAGGCCTTTCCGTGCTGACCGACGACGAGGCCGATCTCGGCGCTGCCGTGGTCGAGATGGGGGCGGGAACTACCACCATCGCCATCTATTCCGGCGGCCGGTTCGTCCATGCCTCGGGGTTCTCGGTCGGCGGCCAGCACGTCACCATGGATCTTGCGCGCGGACTCTCCGCATGCATTGCGGATGCCGAGCGAATCAAGACGTTATATGGCACCGTACTGACCGGCGGGTCCGACGCGAGAGAGTTGATGTCCGTGCCAGCGGCGGGCGACAACGAACGGGATGTTCCACAGATCGTGTCACGTGCCACGATTGCCAACATCATCAAGCACCGCGTCGAGGAGATTTTCGAGATGGTGCGCGACCGGCTTAAGGATTCCCCCTTCGCGGCGGAGCCGAAGGCTCGGGTCGTACTGAGCGGTGGCGCGTCGCAGCTCACCGGCGTCCCCGAACTCGCCACCCAGATCCTCAACCGGTCGGTGCGCATCGGCCGTCCGCTCGGTTTCGGTCGGCTGCCCAGCGAGGCCAAGACCGCCTCCTTTGCAGGCCCGACTGGCCTGTTGGTCTATCCGCAATACGCTCACCTTGAACATGTCGAACCGCGGCATACGCGGCAGCTCAGGACAGGGACGGACGGCTATTTCGGAAAGGTCGGACGATGGCTTCGCGAGGGCTTCTGATGACCGGTTTCCGCAAAGTGCGAATTTCACCAACACCCGCGGCCGAGGGCCGGGGCGAACCCACGCGCGCGTGACGAGAGGCAACCATGGCACTCAACATTACCCCTCCTGACATTTCTGACTTGAAGCCTCGGATCACCGTCTGCGGCGTCGGCGGTGCCGGCGGCAACGCCGTCAACAACATGATCACCGCAGGATTGCAGGGGGTCGATTTCGTCGTCGCCAACACCGACGCGCAGGCGCTGACGATGTCGAAGGCGCAGCGCATCATCCAGATGGGCACGCAGGTGACGCAGGGCCTCGGCGCCGGCTCGCAGCCCGATGTGGGCGCCGCCGCCGCGCAGGAAGTGCTCGACGAGATCCGCGACCATCTCTCCGGCGCCAACATGGTGTTCGTCACCGCCGGCATGGGCGGCGGCACCGGCACGGGCGCAGCTCCTGTCATCGCCAAGACCGCTCGCGAGATGGGCATCCTCACCGTCGGCGTCGTGACCAAGCCCTTCCACTTCGAAGGTCAGCGCCGCATGCGCACGGCGGAGGCCGGCATTGCCGAGCTGCACAAGGTGGTCGACACGCTGCTGATCATCCCGAACCAGAACCTGTTCCGGGTCGCCAACGAGAAGACCACCTTTGCCGACGCCTTCGCGATGGCCGACCAGGTGCTCTATTCGGGCGTCGCCTGCATCACCGACCTGATGGTCAAGGAAGGCCTGATCAACCTCGACTTCGCCGACGTCCGCGCCGTGATGCGTGAGATGGGCAAGGCGATGATGGGCACGGGTGAGGCTTCCGGCGACAAGCGCGCGCTGACCGCAGCCGAGGCTGCGATCGCCAACCCGCTGATCGACGACTCTTCGATGAAGGGCGCCCGCGGCCTCCTGATCTCGATCACCGGCGGCAAGGACCTCACGCTGTTCGAGGTCGACGAAGCCGCCACCCGGATCCGCGAAGAAGTCGACCAGGACGCCAACATCATCGTCGGCGCGACCTTCGACGAGAACCTTGACGGCATCATCCGCGTTTCGGTCGTGGCGACCGGAATCGAGCAGGCCGCGATCCTGCGCAATTCGGCTCCCACGGTGGCTACCCCCGCGCCCCAGCCGGCTGCCCCTGCCGGCCAGCCGGAGAATCGCCTTGCCGACCTGACTGCGCGTCTGCGCGCCGACAATGCGCGGCTCGCCGAACGTGCCGCCAAGCTCGAGGCGCAGAGCCCGGCGCCTGCTCCGGTCGCCTCGCGCAACCTCAGTGTCGAGCGCGCGGCGCTTGCCGCGATCGCCGCTGCCGTCTCGCCGGAAGCCCCGGCCACGGCGCCGGTGCAGCCGGCTTCCTACGGCGACGTCACCGTGCGCCCGATCGCGCAAAAGCCTTCGCTGTTCCCGGATCACCACGAGGCTCGCGCCGAAGTCGCCGATGAGCCGATGACGCCCGACACCTTCATCCCGCAGGCCGCCGAACGCCCGGCCGCCCGTTCGCCGCGGATGCCGAAATTCGAGGATCTGCCGATGCCGGCCCAGGCCGAGATTCGCCAGGCCCGAGGTGATTCGGAGGAGGAGCATCCGCAGAAGAACCGGCTGTCGCTGCTGCAGCGCCTTGCCAATGTCGGCCTCGGCCGCCGCGACGAGGAAAGCGAACCGCCGATCGCGGCCCGCACCACCGGCCCCGCCATGCCGGCGATGCCGCCGCTGCCCAAGCCCGTCGCCAAGCGGACGGTTCAGGAGCAAATCGCGGCCAGCGAGCCGGTATCGGAGTACGCCCGCCGTCCCGCGCCGCAAGGTTTGGACACCCATGGCCGCCCCGCACCTGTTGCGCCGGCGCCACAGGGTGACGACCATCTTGATATCCCCGCATTCCTGCGGCGTCAGGCGAACTAACGATTGTTACAATTATGGCGGTGAAAAGAGCCCCGGCTGGTCACCAGCCAGGGCTTTTGTTTTGGCTGCCCACCCGACGTTAGCGACTGCAGCAAGCAGCTGATTTTAAATGATTAATTATGCATTACATGGTGGGATGAAGCGGCCCGAAGCACCTCCGGCGTCGTCCGAGTTTGGTTAACCTTGGGCGCGAATGCGGCATAGATGGGGTAACAATCCGTAAAGAACCGTGAGTTGGCGCTGTTTGAGGCAAAGTTTATGGTTGCCGCGACTTGGGGATACCTAAAGAGCAGAATCGGGTGCAGCTCTCGCAGAGCAGCAAATTTGATGTGTGCTTTAGGTAGTTCGGTAGTGGGCAGTCTACGATGAAATTCAGCCGGCAAACAACGCTTCGCTCGCAAGCCACTGTGTCCGGCGTCGGCGTTCATTCCGGTTTACCTGTTAATCTCACGATCGGGCCTGCGTCGGTAGATGCGGGTCTTATTTTTGTCCGCACCGGTCTTCCCTGCGGCGAACGCGAAGTTCAAGCGACGGCTGAGTCCGTCATCGCCACCGAATTTGCGACCGTGCTGGGCGACAAGGATGGCCCGCTGGTTTCCACCGTGGAACACGTGCTGGCCGCGCTGCGCGGCATGGGCGTCGACAATGCCACGATCGAAGTGGATGGACCCGAAGCGCCGATCATGGACGGCAGTGCGGCGGCCTTCGTCACCGCGGTCGAGCAGGCTGGAATCGTCAGCCAGTCGGCACCCCGCCGCTTCATCCAGGTGATGAAGCCGGTTCAGGTGGCGATGGGTGATTCCCTCGGCGAGCTGCGCCCCTACGTGTCGGGGTTCCGCGCCGAGGTCGAGATCGACTTCGCCAATCCCGTGATCGGCCGCCAGAAATACGCGCTGGAACTCAGCGCCGAAGGGTTCCGCCGCGAAATCTGCCGCGCCCGTACCTTCGGCTGCATGAATGACGTGGCGCGGCTCTGGAGCGCGGGCTTTGCGCTCGGTGCTTCCTTCGAGAACTCGGTCGTGTTCGACGACGAGCGCCTGCTCAATCCCGAAGGCCTGCGCTATGCCGATGAATGCGCCCGCCACAAGGTGCTCGATGTGATCGGAGATCTGGCGCTGGCCGGCCTGCCGATGCTCGGCGCCTACCGTTCGGTCCGTGGCGGCCACAAGATGAACCACGCCGTGCTGACCGCGCTGATGTCCGATCGTACCGCTTGGCGGGTGGTCGAGGGCGAGACGGTGCGGCGTCCCCGCCCGCAGGCCGAGACCGGCCGCGCGAGCGTTGGCGGGCGGATTGCCGCGGCCTACGGCCCGGACGTGTCCTGACGGCCTTTTTCAGCCCGTTCAGGCGCGATTTGGGACTTATTCACCTCCGGTAACCATGATTGACTGACGCGTCTATGCGTCGCCTTAATCCGGGCGAAATGGCTGCCTATGCGGTTGGTTAATGGGGTGTTTTCGGTTAAACAGGCCGTGGTTGCATGCGGACGCCACGGACACGGCAATTCTCGCGTTCATGACGAGGTTCATGGCGCGAGGCGCAGATACCGCAACACACCGCATTGAGAGGCGTCGGGTTCTAGGCTCATGTCGGTAAAGCGTGTCACGCACGAACTAGCATGGATTTCGGCTGCGACCGGGCGGCTGCGCTTTGCCGCGTCGCTGATTCTGCTCGCCCTGCCGCTGAGCGGCTGCGGCACCGGCGCGCTCTGGGACAAGTTCATGGCCAAGGACGACACCTTCGTCGATGAGCCCGCCGACAAGCTCTATAACGAGGGCTTGTACCTGATGAACGAGAAGAAGGATAACAAGGCGGCCGAGAAGAAATTCGAGGAAGTCGACCGCCAGCATCCTTATTCGGACTGGGCGCGCAAATCGCTGTTGATGTCGGCCTACGCCTCCTATCAGTCGGCCGACTATGACGGCTGCATCGGCGCCGCGACGCGCTACGTCACGCTGCATCCGGGCAGCCCCGACGCGGCCTACGCGCAATACCTGATCGCCGCCTCGCATTACGACCAGATTCCCGACATCTCCCGCGACCAGGGCCGTACCGAAAAGGCGATGGCCGCGCTGGAAGAGGTGATCCGCAAATATCCGACCTCCGAATATGCGGTCAGCGCCAAGGCCAAGCTCGAAGGCGCGCGCGACCAGCTCGCCGGCAAGGAAATGGAGATCGGGCGCTATAATCTCGAGAAGCGCAACTTCACGGGCGCCATCAACCGCTTCAAGACCGTGGTGACGCAGTACCAGACCACGCGCCATGTCGAGGAGGCGCTGGAACGCCTGACCGAAGCCTATATGGCGCTCGGCATCGTTGGCGAAGCGCAAACGGCCGCCGCCGTGCTCGGGCATAACTTTCCGGACAGCAAATGGTACAAGGACGCCTATAACATCGTGAAATCCGGTGGTGGCGAACCGACCGAGGATAAGGGATCCTGGATGAGTCGGGCCTTCAAGAAGGTAGGCCTCGGCTAGACGACGATTTCATCTGAAGTCATCGCGCTCTAGACTGCGGTTTGCATTTGACATTCGGCGGAAGGATTCGCAGCTATAATGGCGCGAACGTCGAATCCACCGCACGAGGAATTGGCTCTCCATGCTGGCGCGTCTGTCGATCCGTGACATCGTCCTGATCGAACGCCTCGATATCGAATTTTCCCGTGGGCTTGCGGTGCTGACCGGAGAGACCGGCGCCGGCAAATCGATTTTGCTCGATGCCTTTGCGCTGGCGCTTGGCGGCCGCGGCGATGCCGGCCTCGTCCGCCATGGCGCGGAGCAGGGCCAGGTCACCGCCGTGTTCGATGTGCCGAAGGGCCATCCGGCAACGGCGATACTTTCCGACAACGGCCTCGACGACACCGGTGAGATGATTCTCCGCCGCGTGCAGTTCGCCGACGGTCGCACCCGCGCCTTCATCAACGACCAGGCGATCTCGGTGCAGACGCTCAAGGCCGTCGGCGCGCTGCTGGTCGAAATCCACGGCCAGCATGACGAGCGCGCACTGGTCGATGCCGCCACCCATCGCCGCCTGCTCGACGCCTCTGCCGGGCTCGAGAAGGACGTCGCCGCGCTGGAGAAGCTGTGGGAGACGCGCCGCGCGGCCAACAGCGCGCTCGACGAGCACCGCGCCGGCATGGAACGCGCCGCGCGCGAGGCCGATTATCTGCGCCACGCCTCCGATGAATTGAAGACGTTGGCGCCGCAGGACGGCGAGGAGACGACGCTCGCCAACCGCCGCACGGTGATGATGCAGAGCGAGAAGATCGCCTCGGATCTGCGCGATGCGCAGGATGCCGTCGGCGGCGATCATTCGCCGGTAGCTAGCCTGTCGGCGGCGGTGCGGCGGCTGGAGCGCCGCGCGGTCAACGCGCCCGCGCTGGTCGAGCCCGCAGTGAGGGCGATCGACATCGCGATCAATGCGCTGGAAGAGGCCGACCAGCATCTGGCCGCGGCGCTGCGGGCGGCCGACTTCGATCCGCTGGAGCTCGAGCGCATCGAGGAGCGGCTGTTTGCGTTGCGCGCGGCCTCGCGCAAATACAATACGCCGGTCGATGCGCTCGCCGCATTGGCTGCGAAATACGCTTCCGATGTCGCACTGATCGATGCCGGCGCTGAGCAGTTGAAGAAGCTCGTTGCCGCCGCCGAGGAAGCCGACCAGCGCTATGGCGCGGCGGCGAAAAAGCTGTCGGCCGCCCGGGAAAAATCCGCGCAAAAGCTCGACAAGGCGGTCAATGCCGAGCTCGCGCCCTTGAAGCTGGAACGCGCGACCTTCACGACCCAGATCGAGAGCGATCCGACTTCGCCCGGCCCGCAAGGCTTTGATCGCGTCGAGTTCTGGGTGCAGACGAATCCCGGCACGAGACCGGGACCGCTGATGAAGGTCGCCTCGGGCGGCGAGCTGTCGCGGTTTCTCCTCGCGCTGAAAGTGGTGCTGGCCGATCGCGGCTCGGCGCCGACGCTGGTGTTCGACGAAATCGATACCGGGGTCGGCGGCGCGGTCGCGGACGCGATCGGCTCGCGGCTGGCGCGGCTCGCTTCCAAGGTGCAGGTGATGGCGGTAACGCATGCCCCGCAGGTCGCCGCGCGCGCCGGGCAGCATCTGCTGATTTCCAAGGACGCGATGGACAAGGGCAAGCGCGTCGCCACCCGCGTCAACGCACTCGCCGCCGACCACCGCCGCGAGGAAATCGCGCGTATGCTGGCGGGAGCGGAGATCACAGCGGAGGCCAGGGCCGCCGCTGAGCGGCTGCTGAAAGCCGCGACGGCCTGACGTCATCGCCATGGCTAAAACCGCGAAAGCCAAAAAGCTCCCCGATGTCGCCGACCTCACCAAGGCGCAGGCCAAGGTCGAGCATATGCGGCTGACGCTGGAGCTCGAAGGCCACGACAGGCGTTATTACCAGGACGATGCGCCCAGCGTCACCGACGCCGAATACGACGCGCTGCGCCAGCGCTTCAATGCGATCGAGAAGCGCTTTCCGGAACTCGTCTCCGCGGACTCACCCTTGCAGAAAGTCGGCGCCGCGCCGTCCGGCCGTTTCAAGAAAGTCCGCCACGCGCTGCCGATGCTCTCGCTCGACAACGCCTTTGCCGAGCAGGACGTGGTCGACTTCGCCGGGCGTATCGAACGCTTCCTGAAACTACCCGACAACAACATCGATTTCTCCGCCGAGCCGAAGATCGATGGTTTGTCGATGTCGCTGCGTTATGAAGGCGGCGAGCTCGTTACCGCCGCGACCCGTGGCGACGGTGCCGAGGGCGAGGACGTCACCGCCAATATCCGCACGCTGAAGGATGTGCCGCAGCAGCTCAAGGGCCGCAACATTCCCGATGTCTGCGAGGTGCGCGGCGAGGTCTACATGACCAAGAAGGGGTTTCTGGCGCTGAACGAGCGGCAGAAGGCGGCGGGCGATACCGTCTTCGTCAATCCGCGCAATTCGGCGGCGGGATCATTGCGCCAGAAGGATCCCTCCATCACCGCCTCGCGCCCCCTCGGTTTCTTCGCCTATGCCTGGGGCGAGATGAGCGACATGCCGGAGGAAACGCAGAGCGGCATGATCCACTGGTTCGAGCGCTGCGGCTTCAAGACCAATCCGCTGACCAAACTCTGTCACTCCGTCGAAGAGCTGATCGCCTTCCATCGCAAGATCGAGGAGCAGCGCGCCGAGCTCGACTATGACATCGATGGCGTCGTCTACAAGGTCGACCGCATCGACTGGCAGGAGCGGCTCGGCTTCGTCTCGCGCACGCCGCGCTGGGCGATTGCGCACAAATTCCCGGCCGAGCGCGCCATGACCGTGCTGCGCGACATCGAGATCCAGGTCGGCCGCACCGGATCGTTCACGCCTGTCGGCAAGCTCGAGCCGGTCGGGGTCGGCGGCGTCATCGTGCAGAACGTGACGTTGCACAATGAGGACTACATCAAGGGTATCGGCGGCGACGGTGAAGAGCTTCGCGAGGGCCGCGATATCCGGATCGGCGATACGGTGGTGATCCAGCGCGCCGGCGACGTGATCCCGCAAGTGGTCGACGTCGTGATCGACAAGCGGCCAAAGGGCGCGAAGGAATTTCATTTCCCCAAGAAGTGCCCGTGTCCGCTGCACACCGATGTGGTGCGCGAGGAGACCGCGACCGGCGAGGAGGGCTCACGCCTTCGCTGCAGCGGCGAATTCGCTTGTCCGTTCCAGAAGATCGAGCACCTGAAGCTGTTCGTGTCGCGCCGCGCCTTCGACATTGATGGTCTCGGCGAAAAGCAGCTGCAATATTTCTTCGACGAAGGCTGGGTGGAGGAGCCCGCCGACATCTTCACGCTGCCGAAGCGCAATGCGAAATTGAAGCTGGAAGAGATCGAGGGTTACGGCGAGACCTCGGTGCGCAATCTCTTTGCTTCGATCGAAGCGCGGCGCAAGATTTCGCTGGAGCGTTTCATCTATGCGCTCGGCATGCGCCATGTCGGCGAGACCACGGCGCTGGCGCTGGCGCGCGGCTATGGCTCGTGGCAGTCGTTTCATGACGCCGGCCTGAAGGTCGTCAAGGGCGATGAGGAAGCGATCGCCGAGATGGACGCGCTGGACCAGATCGGCGACACCGTCATCAAGGCGGTCGGCGCCTATTTCGGCGAGAGCCACAATCGCGGCATCGTCGATCGCCTGGTCAAGGAGCTCGACGAAATCCTCGACGCCGAGAAGCCCAAGAGCAATTCGGCCGTTGCCGGCAAGACCGTGGTGTTCACGGGCTCGCTGGAGAAGATGACCCGCGACGAAGCCAAGGCCATGGCCGAGCGTCTCGGCGCCAAGGCCGCCGGGTCGGTGTCGAAGAAGACGGATTACGTCGTCGCCGGCCCCGGTGCCGGCTCCAAGCTCGCGGAAGCACAGAAGCACGGCGTGCAGGTGCTGACGGAAGACGAGTGGCTGAAGCTGGTGGGGGGATAAGTTTCGCTGTTGTCTCGTCATTGCGAGCGAAGCGAAGCAATCCATGTCTAGGCATAACGGATAGATGCATTGCTTCCGCCTTCGCTCGTTGAGCTTCGGCGGACACGTCGTCGCTTCGCTCCTCGCAATGACGACGCCGTCACAGCATCCCGCTCTCTTCCTCCTCCGCCTGCTCGATCAGCTCCTCGCTGACGATCACCTGCTGCCGCGGCACCAGGAAGATCATGGTCGAGGCGCAGAGGATCGAGATTGCGAAGATCGCCGACGTCAGCGGCAGCGTGGTGGTGGAGTGGCCGCCGAGATAGGCGCCGCATTGCGACACCAGCGAGCCGATGCCCTGCTGCAGGAACCCCATCGCGCCCGAGGCGGTGCCGGCGGCTTCGGGGCGGACGCTGATCGCGCCGGCGGCGGAATTGGCCATCACGAAGGCGTTGCCGACCATGACGATCATCTGCGTGCCGAACAGCCAGAGCGGCGTCTGATTCACGCCCGTAAAACTCCAGATCAGGTTCAGCGCGCTGCCGCCGAATTGCAGCGCCAGCCCGAGCCAGATCAGTCTTTCCAGCGAGTGGCGCGGCGCGAAGCGCACGCAGAGCACATTGCCGAGCAGATAGCCGAAGGCGGTGGTGGCAAACCACGCGCCATATTCGGCGCTGCTGCGGCCCATCTGCGTCACTACGATGTAGGGACCGCCGCCGGCAAAGGCGAAGATGATCTGCGAGGCCAGCACCTGGCACAGCACATAGCCGATGAAAGCGCGGCTTCCCATCAGCTTGCCGAGATCGCCGCGGAAGCCGCTGCCGTCGGCGCGATCGCCGCGGGTTTCGGGCAGCGCGAGCGCAACCAGAATGGTGATCGCGAGCGATGCCGCCGTGATGAGATAGAGGATCGCACGCCAGCCGAATGTGATTTCCAGGAGGCCGCCGGTCAGCGGGCTCACCATCTGCGCGATCATCAGCGCGGCAACGACGAGGCTGATCATCGCGCCGACGCGTTCGCGCGGATAGAGATCGCGGATGATGGCACGGCTGATCACCATGCCGGAAGCGCCGCCGAGCGCCTGCAGGAAACGCGCAGCGATCAACTGCGGCAGCGTTTCGGCGAAAACTGAGCCGACGCCGGCGACGACCATCAGCCCAAGGCCGGCGAGCAGCACCGGGCGCCGGCCAAACTTGTCCGACAGCGGTCCCATGATGAGCTGCGAGCAGGCGATGCCGACCATGTAGAGCGACACCGTCATCTGCGCGACGGAGATGTCCCGGCCGAAGGTCGTCGCGATGACCGGCAGCGCCGGCACCAGCATATAGAGCGAAATCGGCGCGAGGCCCGTCATCAGCACGAGCAGCGTCAGCATGAGCTTCGACGTCGCGAGGTTCTTCTCGCGTGCGGGCGGCGGTTTGATTACTCCATGCATGCGCGGCGCGTTATGGTCCGATTCAAGTGAAGGCTTGAATCGACACTACCGTTTGCTGCGCGTGCGAACATGGACGTTTCGGCATGCCGCCATGCCGATTTCGCGGCTGTTATAATAACGGGCAGGGGGTGCTTTGATGTTCGTCATTCCGGGGCGGTCCGACAGGACCGAACCCGGAATCTCGAGATTCTCAGGTGCGCAATTGCGCACCATAGTTCGATGCTTCGCATCGCCCCGGAATGACGGTGAAAGGAATCACAGCGGCGCCGTCGCTACATCCAGCCAGAGCTTGTCGCTCTCATCGAGCTTCGCACGCACGATCTCGCGCACCTCGGCATGATACGCATTGAGCCAATCGACTTCCGCTTGGCTCAGCATCTTCACGTCGATCAACCGCCGATCGATCGGTGCAAAGGTCAGCGTCTCGAAGGCGTTCATCGGCTTTTCAGCGCCGGTGACGTCGGCCGCGATCACCAGCTCCAGGTTCTCGATCCGGATGCCAAAGCCGTCGGTCTTGTAGTAGCCGGGCTCGTTGGAAAGGATCATGCCGCGCTTCAGCGGCGTGGTGCCGAGCTTTGAGATGCGCGCGGGTCCCTCATGCACCGACAGATAGCTGCCGACGCCGTGGCCGGTGCCGTGCTCGAAATCGATGCCGGCCTGCCAGAGGAATTGCCGCGCCAGCGTGTCGAGCTGCGCGCCGGAGGCGCCGTCGGGAAACACCGCGCGCGCAATCGCGATGTGTCCGCGCAGCACGCGGGTGAAGCGGTCGCGCATTTCCGCAGTCGGTTCGCCGACCGCGATGGTGCGCGTGACGTCGGTGGTGCCGTCTTCATATTGCGCGCCGGAATCGATCAAGAGCAGATCGCCCGGCGTGATCCGCCGGTTGCTCTTGCGGGTGACGCGGTAATGCACGATGGCGCCGTTCGGCCCGGTGCCGGCGATGGTGGGGAAGGAAACATCCTTCAGCGCGCCGGTGTCGCGGCGGAAGGTCTCCAGCGCTTCCACCGTATCGATCTCGGTGAGCGTGCCCTTCGGCGCCTCGCGATCGATCCAGGCGAGGAAGCGCGCCAGCGCCACCGCGTCGCGGTGATGCGCCGTGCGCGTGCCCGCGATCTCGGTCTCGTTCTTCACGGCTTTGAGCAGCGTGACGGGATCGCTGCCGCGGATTGGCTTGCCGCCGGCGGCCGTGATCAGCCGGCTCAGCGCATCGGCGGCGGTGGCGTTGTCGAGCGCGATGATGCCGCCTGATTTCGCCAGTGCCATCAGCTGCGGCGCCATCGCGTCCGGCTCGTGGACATCGGCGGATTGTTCGAGATGGTCGCGGCTCGAATTGGAAAGTTTTCTGTGATCGATGAACACCGTCGGCCGGCCGTCCTTCGGCACCAGCGCATAGGACAGCGGCAGCGGCGTATGCGCGACATCGGCGCCGCGGATGTTGAAGGTCCAGGCCACCGCGTGACTGTCGGAGAGCACCAGCGCGTCGGCGCCGAGCTTTTGCAGCTCCTGGCGGATCCGTGTCAGCTTGTCGGCTTCCGCCTCGCCGGCATAGCGCGAACCGTGCACGGAAACCGGCGCCAGCGGCGGCGGCGGCCGCTCCGTCCAGATCGTATCGATCGGATTGCTCTCGACCGCGACCAGGTCCGCGCCGGCCTTGCTGCAAGCCGAGGCGAGCCGCTCGGCGGCGGCGGACGTATGCAGCCAGGGATCGAAGCCGAGCCGGTCGCCAGCTTTAAGATGCTGGCTGATCCAGCTTTCCGGCGGCGGCTCGACCAGCGGCTCGACCGCCCACGCCTTGCCGTCGACCTGCTTGGCGGCCTGCAAGGTGTAGCGGCCATCGGCGAACAACGCGGCTTCGCTCGCCAGCACGACGGCGAGGCCCGCCGATCCCGTGAATCCGGTGAGCCAGGCCAGCCGCTCCTCGCTGGGCGCGACATATTCATTCTGTTGCTGATCGGCGCGCGGTATGACGAAACCAGTGAGGTTTCGGCGCGCCAGCTCTTCGCGGAGCGCCGACAGCCGCGCGCTGAGCGCAACGCCGCCTTCGGGCTCGTCGAACGTCTGGAAATGGGCTTCGAACATGGCCGATCTACTTTAGGATTACGGGGCGTTGCCCGCAACGTAACCATTCTCATGAAAAACGGCATTAGGCCGCCCGAATGAAAGAATCCGCTTGCAATCATGTGGATGGAACGATTTGCTGTCATACAGCGTACATCCAACGAGATGGCGCCGGGGAAATCTCAGGAGAGTGGATCAACTCAATGGCGAGGGGATACACCGATGCCTGTCTTTACCTTTGAGAAGCTTTCGCCCCCGGCTCGTCGCGTTGCCAATGCGCCGGCTACCGACAAGAAACAGCGTGGCGTGATCTCCTCGATGCTCGATCGTCTGACTGAGGCGCGCAGCAAGCGCCGCACGTCAAAAGAACGCACCGTTTCCGCGCGGAAGAAGCCCAAAGCCCAAGATAGCAAGACTTAAGGGAACAGGGCTTAATCGCGTTTCAGATCGGATGCCTTGACCACGGCCGCGCCGACGAGCCAGCCGCCACGGAATTCCCGTACGATTCGCTGATCCAGACCGACCACGCCGAGATCGAACTCGCGGTCGGGCGTCAGCAGAATCATCCGCTCCCCGACGATCACCAGCACCGTGACGTCATGCGCCTCGCCGGAGGCCGCCAGCGTTCGAATCTCGTCGTGAAACGGCTCCTTGCGCCAGGCGTTGGGAAAGCTGGGATCGCACCTGACTTCGATGCCGTCTGCCGAGGTGGTCAGCACCACCTTTGACTTGTTCGGCCTCCAGTGCGGCCCAAAGCGCTGGTCGACCAGCCAGAGGCAGTTGAAGTCCCGGCATTCGCCGGGCCGGCCGTCATGGATCTGGCAGCCGCAGCCCGGCTTGCAATGGCGGCACCATTTACCCGCCGGCTTGTCCAGTTCCTCAATCGCCATGACCTTGCAGCAGAGTGTGCAATCGCCGCAGGCCCGCGCGGTCATCGCCTCGATCGCAATAACAGGCTGCTCCAGCCCTCGATTTTCAGATGCCGTACCGGTACCAGCCCGCGCGCGCGGTAGGCCGCGATCACGGCGGGAGCCTGATGGTTCAAGAGCCCGGAAAGGATCACCTGACCGGAGGGCGCCAGATGCCGCGACATCGGCCCGGATAGCTGCCGCAGCGGGTTGGCAAGGATATTGGCCAGCACCAGGTCGAACGGCCCGTTTGCGGCGAAGTCCGGCGCGGCAAAGCCGGTGGCGCGGACCACCTGCACGCGATCGCCCGTCCCGTTGAGGCGGGCATTCTCGCGCGCGACCTGGACCGAGGGCGCATCGATATCGCTGGCGAAGATGTGGCGATGGAGCGCCTTGGCGGCAGCGATGGCGAGCACGCCGGTGCCGGTGCCGAGGTCGAGCACGGAGACCGGCCGGCGGGCCTTCAGGACGTGATCGAGCAGCAGCAGGCAGCCCCTTGTGGTGCCGTGATGCCCGGTGCCAAAGGCCAGCGCTGCCTCGATCTCGATGCCGAGCTTGTTCGCCGCCACCCGGGAGCGGTCATGCGCGCCATGCACGACAAAGCGGCCGGCCGGAACCGGCACCAGGTCTTCCAGGCTGGCCTTGACCCAGTCCTTGGCCTCAATGGTGTCGAAGACGATGCTTTTCGCGATCTCCTCGCCCGCCGCGTTACCCACAAGCTGGCGGATCAGCGTCTGGTCCGGCGCCTCGGCAAAATGCACCGTCACATCCCAGCGGCCGTCCGGCCGCTCGAAGGCCGCCACCGCCGCCTCGCCCTCGAAGAAGATCTCGGTCAGCACATCGACCACGCCCTTGGCGGCATGCTCATCGCCGATCGCAAAGCTGACACGGTGGGTGGCGGGGGTGAGGGGGTTATTCACAGGCGCTCAACGGCTTTCAGGGAGAACATTCAGGGGATACGCGCGGGACATACCGCGATTTCCCGCAGGTATCAGCCCCTATTTTCCACACCCGCAGCGCCGCTCTTTCCCGCCCTTCTCGGCAATTTCTCCACCGGCTCTCCACAGGGTTCTCGACCGATTGCGCACAATCGCCGCCGCGCGCCGGGCCGGCAAAACACCGCCGATTTCCCTCAAATTTGAGGATTAATCGGCTTGCATCCTAGCCAAAAATTGAAGGTTCCTGGTTTACTCAACCTTAGATGTTGTTCCGTAACTTTACGGAGCCGGCAGAACTCCGGCGAAAGCGGCAGTGGAGGTCAAGTTGAAGGGTCTTTTTCAGAAGTTTCTTATCGACGAGCAGGGGGCAACCGCGATCGAATACGGCCTGATCGCGGCGGGCATTGCGCTCGCAATCATCGCGGTCGTGAACGGGCTGGGAACGTCGCTCAGCACCAATTTCACGTCGATCTCAACCTCGCTCAAGTAAGTCTCTTGAGCCGAATGGGACCCGCGTGGGCGGCCAAACCCCCTCACGCGGCTATCGCTTCTCCCGGATAGATCGAAAGCGGGCATCTCCGGTTGTATCTTACTCACCTACCTCGTTGTTCCCGCTCGTTAAATTCCCAAAGCCATGGCCGGCAGCCGCCTGCCGGCGCGCCGCTATCCACAGGCCATCCACAGCCTATCCACGGCTTTTGAACAGGGCGCGGTGATCGGCCAGGATCGCCTTGGCGGCGTTGTGGCCGGGGGCGCCGGTGACGCCGCCGCCGGGATGGGCGCCGGCGCCGCAATGGTAGAGCCCCTTGAGCGGCCCCCGGTAGTCGGCGTGTCCCAGCATCGGCCGGGCCGAGAACAGCTGGTTCAGGCTCAGCGCCCCATGAAAGATGTCCCCGCCGAGCAGGCCGAATTGCCGTTCCAGGTCGAGCGGGGACAGGACCTGCCGGCCGACCACGCTTGCCGCAAAGCCGGGCGCGTATTGATCCACCGTGGCGATCATCAGGTCGGCGACCTCCTCGCGGTGATCGTCCCAGGATTTGCCGTCGGGCAGTTCGGGCGCGACATGCTGGCAGAACAGGCTCGCGACATGCGCGCCCTCAGGCGCCAGCGTGTCGTCGAGGGTCGAGGGGATCAGCACCTCGACCACGGGCGCGCGGCTCCAGCCATGGTCGCGGGCGTCCTGCCAGGCGCGGTCCATATAGGTCAGGCTAGGCGCGATGATGATGCCGGCGGTGAGATGATCGCCGTTGCCGGGCAGCGCGGTGAAGGAAGGAAGCGCTGAGAGCGCCACGTTCATCCGGAATGTGCCGGAGCCGTTGCGCCAGCGCTGCATGCGCACGCGGAAATCCTCCGTCAGCGCACCGGCCGGCATCAGCTGCGTATAGAGCAGCTTCGGATTGACGTTCGAGGCGACATATCCGGCGCGGATGGTTTCGCCATTGTCGAGCACGACGCCAACAGCGCGCTCCTTCTCGACGATCACCTCGCGCACGCCGGCCTCGCAGCTGATCTCGACGCCGGCCTCGCGCGCGGCGCGCGCCATGGCTTGGCCGATCGCGCCCATGCCGCCGATGGCATGGCCCCACACGCCCTTCTTGCTGTTCACCTCGCCAAAGGCGTGATGCAGCATCACGTAGGCGGAGCCTGCCGCATACGGGCTCGCATAATTGCCGACAATGGCGTCGAAGCCGAACACCGCCTTGACCAGGTTGTGCTCGAACCGCTCGTCCAGCATCTCGCCGGCCGAGCGCGTGAACAGGTCAAGCAGGTCGCGCTGCTGCTCGAGCGAGAGGCCACGCAGGATGTTGGCGGTGCCAAGCGCGTTGAAGGCCTCGCGGATCGCGCCTGCGCCGAAACCTTCGACGAGGTTGGGCGGCGCGCGCAGCACGAACTCGCGCAGCACGTCGGCGATGGTTTCAAGTCTCCGCGAGAAGCCGTCCAGCGCCTCCGCATCATGCGCGCTGAGTTTCGCGACCGCAGCCTTGGTGCGGCCTTCGCCGGTGAGGAGTGAGGTCCCGTCGGGCGCGGGCAAAAAATTCTGCGCGCGGCGCTCGACGATTGTGAGCCCATGATCGGCGAGCCTCAGATCCGCGATGATTTTCGGATTGAGCAGGCTCACCGTATAAGCGGCGACCGAGTTACGGAAACCCGGATGAAACTCCTCGGTCACCGCGGCGCCGCCGACCACCTTGCGCCGCTCGACCACGCGCACGCGCAAGCCGGCCATCGCGAGATAGGCCGCGCAGGTAAGGCCGTTATGCCCCGCACCGATGATGACGACGTCGGTCTCTGTCATGACAGGTTCAAGAAATCGCTCTTCGATATTTTGATGTCATTCCGGGTTCGCGCTGCGCGGCGCCCCGGAATGACGGGCCAAATTACATAGCGAACTCGCAGCACTCCGCACAGCAGGAAGTGAACAATCGATAACGCCGCCGCGCATTGCCCGTTCAATGGCCATGTGCTCCATTGCACCGCCCGGCAGCCGCCGGGGGCTGCCGCCGGAGCATTCATGAGTTCGCCTGCCACTGTCCTCGATCAACCCGCCGCTGCCGCGGAGCCGTCTGCCGCGCGAAACCGCCTGGTGCTGGTGGTCTATACGTCGGCGATCTTTGTCAGTGCGCTGTTGTTGTTCTCGGTGCAACCGCTGTTCACCAAGATGGTGCTGCCGCGGCTCGGCGGATCGCCTGCGGTGTGGTCGGTGGCGATGGTATTCTTCCAGTCGCTGCTGCTGGCCGGTTACGCCTATGCGCATTTCCTGATGCAGGTCAAAAACCGCATCATTCCGGTCGCGGTGCATCTCGTGGTGCTGCTGATTGCGATCGCGACGCTGCCACTGTCGATCGCGAACGGCTGGGGCGAGCCGCCGAACTCCGGCTATGCGTACTGGCTGCTCGGCCTGTTCGCCGTCTCGATCGGCCTGCCGTTCTTCGCGCTCGCCGCCAATAATCCGCTGCTGCAGGCCTGGTTCGTGCGTACCGGCCATCCCGCCGGCCCCGACCCGTACTTCCTCTATGCCTCCTCCAATATCGGCAGCTTCCTCGCGCTGTTGTCCTATCCCGTGCTGCTGGAACCGATGTTCACGCTGCACACCCAGAACCTGGTGTGGACCGGCGGCTATGGCCTGTTGATCCTCCTGATCGCCAGCTGCGGCGCGCTGCTGTTGCGCTCGCCGGCGCGGGCCGCCGCTGATCTCGCAACCGAGGAAACCGAGGCGCCGGCCCCGACCTGGCTGCTCCGTGCGCGCTGGATCTTTCTGGCCGCGGTGCCGTCGGGGCTCTTGATCGCGGTCACCGCGCATATCTCGACCGACGTCGCGGCCGCGCCGCTGCTCTGGGTGCTGCCGCTGTCGCTGTATCTGTTGACCTGGGTGCTGGTGTTCCAGTCGCGCCCGCTGTTGCCGCACACATGGATGCTGATGTTGCAGCCGCTCGCAATCGCGGGCGTGATCGTGCTGCTCGCCGTCGGCGGCGAGCAGAACCTGTTGCTCACGATCGGCGGGCATCAATTGTGCTTTTTCGTCATTGCGATGGCCTGCCATGGCGAACTGGCGCGGACGCGGCCGGCTGCGAAATATCTCACCGGCTTCTATGTGGCGCTGTCGTTCGGCGGCATGCTCGGTGGGCTTTTTGCGGGGCTGATTGCGCCCTTCGCCTTCTCCTGGGTCGCCGAATATCCGATCCTGCTCGCGCTTGCCGCTCTCTGCCGTCCAGTCGCCCGGGAATGGTGGCCTCGTTGGAGCCGCTGGTACTGGCCGTTCCTCGCCGTACTTGCCGTTGCTCTGATCGCTCCGGCCTGGAGCGAAGGAACAATCCCCACCTGGCTGGAGGATCATCGTGTCTGGGTCGCGGGCGGTGTCGGCGCGCTCGCTGGCGTAATTGGCCTTCTGTTGGACGCGAGCCGCTGGAAGATCTTTGCCACCGCTGTGGTGGCGCTGGTTCTGATCCGTGTCTATCCTTCCGACGAAGGCCGCGTCGTCACCGCGCGCAGCTTCTTCGGCGTACACAAGATCGTGGTGACGCCGCATGGCCAGTACCACGTGCTGATGCACGGAACCACGATCCACGGCGCGCAGAAATTCCTCAACGACGATGGCTCGCCGGTCACGGGCCGGCCGGAGCCGATCAGCTACTACCATAAAGACGGAGGCATCGGTCAGGCCATATCAGCGATGCGCGAGGTCAAGGGCGCTCCGCTGCACGTGGCGGTCATCGGCGTCGGCGCCGGCACGCTGACCTGCGCCGCCGAGCCCGGCGAGAACTGGAAATTCTTCGACATCGACCAGACCATGGTCGATACCGCAAGGGACCCGAAATATTTCACCTACATCCAGAACTGCGCGCCTGACGTGAAGCCCGTGATCGGCGACGCACGGCTGACCTTCGCCAAGGAACCCGACGGCATCTATGATCTCATCATTGTCGATGCCTATTCGTCGGATGCGATCCCGATCCATCTCGCGACGCAGGAGGCGATGGCCATCTACAAGTCCAAGCTCGCGCCGCATGGCGCTGTCGTGATGCACGTTTCCAACCGGCATCTCGAGCTCGAAAGCGTCGTGGTCGGCATTGCCAACGCCAATGAGCTGAAGAGCTGGGTCTATGACGAGGATTCCGGCCGCGACGACGAATATATTTTCGCAACCGACGTCGTGGTGTCCGCGCGCGAGGAAACCGATGTCGGCAAGCTCGCGTCCTCGGACAAATGGGCCGAGACCGAGCCGACCGAAGGCGAACGCGTCTGGACCGACGACTACTCGAACATTCTGGGTGCAGTATATCGGAGGTTGCGCTTCGGAGAGCCGTAAATTGCCTGAAGTTGTGGCAGCGGGGCCATTGCGGCGACTCCGAGGGCTGTGTAGTCATCAGTGCATTGGAACTTCGGAACTGCCTCCCCGTGACAAGGAACCGCGATCTCCGGATCATCAAGAGCCGGCATTTTCACAAGCTGCAGCGGCGGCATTTCCTCCTGTTCGATGTCCTGCCCCTTGTCGGAACCCTCGTCGCGTTCGGTCTCTTGTTCTATCGCCCGATCGGCACGCTTGAGCTTGGCCTGTTCTTCGGCCTGTGGCTCGTCACCGGCCTTGGGCTGACGGTCGGCTATCACCGTCTCTTCACCCACCAGGCCTTTACGACCAGCACGGCCGTCAGCTCGCTGCTGATTATCATGGGATCGATGGCGGGCAGGGGGCCGATGATCTCCTGGGCCGCCATGCACCGGCGCCATCACGAATTGTCCGATCACGAAGGCGACCTGCATTCGCCGAACCTGCACGGCCGCGGCTTCGGCGGCCGGCTGCGCGGCTTCCTGCACGCGCACCTGACCTGGATGATCGAACATGATTATCCGAACGTCGCCCACTACGTGCCAGACCTGATGGCGGCGCGCACGCTGGTGAAGGTGAACAGCCTCTATTACGTCTGGGTGCTGCTCGGCCTGCTCGTTCCCACCGCCATCGGCGGATTGGTGAGTGGCAGCCTCTGGGGCGCCATCACCGGTTTCCTGTGGGGCGGCGTGGTGCGGATGTTCGTGGTCGAGCAGACCATGTCGGCGCTGAATTCCGTGCTGCATACGTTCGGTCGGCGCCCCTACGTCACCCGCGACGATCACAGCGGCAATCTCGCCATTATGGCGTGGTTCGGTTGGGGTGAGGGCTGGCACAACAACCACCACGCCTTTCCCTATTCAGCCGCATTCGGGCTGCGCTGGTTCCAGTTCGATCCCGGCTTCCTGTTCATCCGTCTGCTCGCGGCGCTGGGACTGGCATGGAACGTCAAGGTTCCATCGCCTGAGAAAATCGCCGGCCGCGCGCGGCGTTCGGCCTCCGGCGCGGCGGCCGACCTCGAGACCGGCTCGGTCTGATATACTGTCGGGCGACGGATCGGGATCGGCGTAAGGCACCATGCTCTTCAACGACTACCCGTTTTTGCTGGTGTTCCTGCCCGCGTCGTTGCTGATCTTCCGGCTGGCGGACCCCTATCCACAAGCCCGCATCGGCGTGCTGGTGCTGCTGTCGCTCGCCTTCTACGCCTACGGCAATCCGCCCTATGTGCTGCTGCTGATCGCCTCGATCACGATCAACTGGTGTGCTGCTTTCGCATTCGGGCGGTTCAAGCTGCGCGCGATCCCGTTGGCGGCGATCGTGCTCAATCTGCTGGTTCTCGGCTTCTTCAAATACACCAATTTCGTTGCGTCCAATCTTGGCTGGCTCGCGGGCGAGCCGGTGCCGCATCTCGATATCGTGCTGCCACTCGGCATCTCCTTCTTCACCTTCCACCACATCATGTATTTGGTCGATCTTCGGCGTGGCCGGGCGCCGCTCTATGCGTTCGACCGCTACGCGCTCTACATCGCGTTCTTCCCGCAGCTCCTCGCCGGTCCTCTGGTGCGCTGGTCGGAGGTGATGGAGCAGTTCGGCCGCAAGGTTTATGTGCCGGGCTGGCAGCGCGAGTTCGCGGTCGCGATCTGTTTCATCACCATTGGTCTAGTCGAGAAGATCTTTCTCGCAGACCGCATCGCGCACAACATCGATCCGGTCTATTTGCAGGCGCAGGTTGGCGTGGTCACCAATGGCGACGCCTGGCTTGCGCTCGCCTTCAACATCCAGATCCTGTTCGACTTCGCCGGCTATTCCGACATCGCGATCGGGCTTGGCCTGTTGTTCGGCATCAAGCTGCCGTTCAATTTCAACGCGCCGTTCCACGCCACCAGCATCCAGGATTTCTGGCGGCGCTGGCACATCACGCTGATGAACTTCCTGCGCGACTACGTCTATTTCCCGCTGGTCAATGCGCGCGTCCTGCCGCGGCGATTCCTGCCGCTGCAATCGCAGGCGGCGATGCTGATCACCATGATCCTCTGCGGCCTCTGGCATGGGGCGAACTGGACCTTCATCCTGTGGGGCACGCTGCATGGCGTTGCGCTGGTCGTGGCCGCGCTCTGGCGCCGCCACGGTCCGCGGATGCCGGCGCTGTTCGGCTGGGCGCTGACGGTGATATTCGTGCTGCTGACCGGCGTGATCTTCCGCGCCACGTCGCTCGAAGCTGCGCTGAACATCTTCCAGGGGCTCGGCTACGCCCTCAATCTGGACCGTGGCAAGCACCTGCTGTCGCTCGCCGTCGTGCCGCTGATCGCCTTCCTGTTGCCGGCGAGCCAGGACATCATCGCCTGGCTGACGAAACGGCCGCGGCCCTGGCTGTTCGTGCTGGGCGGTTTTACCCTGTTTGTCATTCTGCTCGATCTCGGAGAACGCAACGTTGCCGGATTCGGCTATTTCAACTTCTGACGACACGACCGATTGGAGCCGCTGCCTGCGCGCGTGCCTGGTCACGCTCGCGATCTGCGCATCCCTGCTGTTCGCCTTCACGATCGCGGTCGATCCCTATGACAGCGGCAAGTTCGGCTTGTTCGGCATCAACGGCGTCGCCGACCGCAACACGCTGACGGCCAACGCAAGCCGCGCACGCGATGCCAGCTTCGACTCGGCGATCATCGGCAACTCGACCGCGCTCCTGATCAATCCGACCGCGTTGTCGCAAGCCACGGGGTTGCACTTCGTGCAATTGTCCGTCGTGGGCGGCAGTCCCCGCGAGGAGCTTGCGGTGCTGGATTTCTTCCTGCGGCACCACGGCCATGTCGGTGCGCTGGTGATCGGGGCCGATCCGTCCTGGTGCGTGCACGAGCAGAACAACAAGCCGCGGCCGTTTCCCTATTGGCTCTATGGCAGAAGCCGGTTTGTCTATGCCGGGGCGCTGTTCTCGGGGGCGGCGATCGAGCACGCGATCCAGCGCGTGCAGATCGGGCTCGGCAAGCGCCAGCGCAGCGATCCCACCGGCACCTTCGATTCCGAGGACACCTGGCCGATCGGTGAGTTCCGCGACACGAACCGTCCGGCCGATCCGCTGCCGGCCGAGAGCGCGGCGCTACGCGATGTCCTTCCCTGGGTGTCGAAGCTCGACGAGGTGATCAAGCAGCTTCCGGGCGATGTTCCAGTCGTCGTGCTGGTGCCGCCGACGGTCGCTTCCACGGTGGCGCAGCCGGGCACGCCGGAAGCTGCGGATCGCAAGGCGTGCAACGCCGCCTTAAAGCGCACCATCGCGGGCCGGCCGCACAGCAACTTCATCAATTATCGCATCGACAATGCCTTGACGCGCGACCGAGCCAATTTCATCGACTATATTCATTATCGCTCGAACATCGCCGCCAGGATCGCGGCCGGCATCACGGCGAGCCTGCGCGACGGTGAAGCAGCGCAGATCGATTTCTAAATTGATCGTGGCCCGGGTGAGCGAAGCGAGACCCGGGGAAGGTCCCGCATATCGCTGCGCTCATGCGGGCTACAATGATTGTTCCGCAGAGCCATCGCGCCCTAACCGTCAGCCCGGAAGCGGAATCAGGGGAGCCACTTCGCGGTCCTGCGGATTGTCGCTGGCTGCAAGGCCGGCGGCTACCCTGACGCGATCCGTCTCAGGGCGGTTCTGGCTCATCTTGCGCTTGCCCTCGAACCGCGTCACCGGAATGCGCAGGCCGACGATGCCGCGCAATTGTGCGGCAACGAAATCGCCGGGCGCATCGCTGACCGCCCAGGGCTCGGCACGGGATTGCTCGTGCCTGTTCGTCAGGCGCGTGACGACCTGGAGCAGGCGCTCTGCTTCCTCGAAGAACTCCACCGGTCCATAGGCGTGGACGGCGATGTAGTTCCAGGTCGGCACCACCTTTCCGGTCTCCTGCTTGGTCGCATACCAGGACGGCGTGACGTAAGCCTCCGGCCCCATGAAGATGGCCAAAGCGTCGCCGATCGGGGCTGCGCGCCATTGCGGATTGGCTTTCGCCACGTGCCCGTACAGCACGCCGCGCTCGCCTTCGCTCTCGTCGAGAAAGAGCGGAAGCGGCGTTGCGATCGGGCCGTCCGCGGTCGCCGTGACGAGATTGGCAAGACGCGCCGCGCGGATGGTAGCGCGGATGCTGTCGAGATCATCGTCCTTGAACGCCGGGGGCGTGTACATGGTGGTTCTCCGTATCGCTCCACAGATAGTCGCGATCTGGCCTGATTAAAACTGCCAGTTTTGGCTATTTTGCCGGGCCAGTACCCAGCGGCCGAAATCTACCGGTCTTCGGGCATCTCGAAATATTGCCCGAGCAGGCGGTAACCCCAGAACGCTTCGTCGCTGGCGGCGCTCTGGCGCAACTGCTCGGGCGTGAAGCCGGTGTGGCGGCGCATCTGCCGGATCATGTGCGCCTGGTCGGCAAAGCCTGACGCGGCGGCCAGACCGGCCCAGTCGACATCGCCCTCTTCGAGCGCCGCATGCAGCTTGGCATAGAGCTGCTCGGTGTGGCCGAGGCCCTGCAGGTCCCGCTCGTTGATCCCGGTCCATGCTTTGACCCGCCGGGCGATCTGCCGCGTGCTGCGCCCCGATCCGGTTTGCGCGGCCCTCTGCACCACGCTCTTGCGCCATTCCTCGATCCATTTCGCCGACTTCGCCTCGGCTGGCCGCATGTCCGCCCACAGCGTCTCGATCCTGTGCTCGAGGATCGCAAGACTTCGTTCGATCCCTTCGCAGGGAACGGCAGCGAAGAAGCCACGGCAGGGCTCAAGGACCGATGGCGGCAGAGCCTCCTCGGCCGGCACGATGCGCCCGGCGAATGAGCTGAGGTCGAGTCCCGTCATGGCAGAGAATGCGTCGGGATAGAACGTGATCACGACTGCGTGGGTCTCACCGGGATTCCAGGTGATGAGTGGTCCGAGCTGCGCTCCGGAGAAGGCCATGCCGGGCAGTTTTGGCCCTGTCCAGGGACGCTCCATCGCCTCCGGCCGGTCAACCACGCGAAATTCGCCCGCGAGCACGAAGGTCACGCAGCAGAGTGGCGACGCCGGGAAGAAATTGAACCTTTGGGCCTGATCGAGCGCGCAGCCGCGTGTATCGCGGACGATGGTGCAGAAGACGCAGCCCGCACTCGCCGGACGCGGCCATAGGATCTCGGAGGTGGTCGTCGAGGTGGCAGTCGTCGAAGTGGTAGTCGTCGAAGTCATGGCCGTGCTTCCTGACGCACCTTTCGGCATCGACGCGTGATGTCCAATCCGTTCAATACATCGGCTGCCGGCTCTGGCACATCAAAAACCAGAGAAGTTCAATTGCGCCGGATCTGCCATGCTCGACAAGACATCTTTCGTCGTTCCGCCGGCTCCGCCCGTCCATCCGAAGGACCTGCCTCCGTTAAAACTCCTTCTGGGCAGTATCCGCAACAGCCTCGCGATATTCCCCGATTATGCCTTCGATACGGCCTTCAGCCGCAACAAGGCCCTCGGCATCGAGAGCGTTCTGGTCAACGACCCCGAGGGCGTTCGCTACATGATGGCGACGAACGCGGCGAATTATGTTCGCCCGGGCATGACGGCGCGCATCATGCGCGCGCTGGTCGGCCAGGGTGTTTTTCTCGCCGAAGGCGGCGAGTGGCGCCGGCAACGCCGCCTGCTGTCGCCGCCGTTTTCGCCGCGACAGGTGAGCATCCTTTTTCCTCACTTCATCGCGGCCGCCAATGATCTGGTCCGTGATCTGGAAGGGCAGGCCAGCGCCGATCTTTCCGATGCGTACCAGGTTGCGGCTCTGAACGCGGTGTTGCGCGCGCTGTTCTCGCTGCCGAAGCAGGAGGAGCGCGATCGCATCGGCAGCCATGTCCGCCACTATATTACCGGGCCCGGCCGCCCGCAGCTGTTCGACGCCTTTGCGACATCCGAGACGTCGTTTGCCTTCACGTTGGGGCGGCGACGCGCGTTCCAGAAGCGATGGTTTGCAGCCGTCGACGAGCTGGTCGCCGCGCGACGAAAAGCGCCGCACGATGCAGCTCATCGCGACCTGCTCGATCTCCTGATCGCGGTGCGCGATCCCGAGAGCGGGGAGGCGCTCTCCAACGATGAGATACGCGATCAATGCGCGACCATGATTTTTGCGGGCTACGAGACCACGGCGCGCCTGTTGTTCTGGGCCTCGTATCTGCTCACGCTCGATCCCGCCGAGCAATCGCGGCTGCGTGCCGAGGTGGCCGCGTTTCCGCCCGAACGGGTCACGGGTCTCGACGATCTCAACCATTGGCCGCGCCTGCGGCTGGTGCTGCTGGAGGCGATGCGGCTTTATCCGCCGGCTCCCATCCTGGTGCGCGAGCCGGTCGAGGATGATTTGATCCTGGGCGAGCCGGTGCGGCGCGGCGTTCAAGTATATGTCGCGCCCTGGGTGCTGCATCGCCATCGCAAGCACTGGCAGCATCCGACCGCCTTCATGCCCGACCGCTTTGCCGGGCAGTCATCGCCCTGGACGTCGGGCGGCGCCTACATGCCGTTCGGCGCCGGCCCGCGCATCTGTATCGGCGCGGCCTTCGCGCTCTACGAGGCGCAGATCGTGCTGGCGACCATCCTGCACCGCTTCACCTTCGCGATCGAGGACGAGCGTCCGGTCATGCCGGTCGGGCGTCTCACCATCCAGCCGAGCTACGCGCCGATGTTCAGGCTTGAGAAGGCGTGATCGCCATAGCACATCACTCTTTCGTTTCCGCTTCCAATAGCCGCGCCAGCTCCGCCGCCGTGACTTCGATCGGCCTGCCACTGCGCTCGACGCGCGCCTGGATCAGCGCGCCTTGGAGCGCTGAGGTGCAAAGCACGGCCAATGCGTCCGCACGCGTCCTGATGAATCCATCCTCGACCAGCTTCCGGCTCAGGTCGATATGCGCGCCGCATAAGCCTTGCGTCCGGCGTCGGTGACCGCGCGTTCGTGCGGCGCCAGTTCCAGCAGCACGGTAGTGATCGGACAGCCGTTGCGAAATCCCGAGCTGCGCATCCAGCCGACCAGAAGCCGGGCGTGTGCGCGCAGGAGTTCGCCGGTCGAACCGCACTCCGCGGCCAGCTTTTCGAGGGTCGAGGCCACGCGTGTGCCCGCTTCCTCAACCGCGGCCACGGCGATGGAGGATTTTCCGAAGGGGAAGTAGTGATAAAGCGACCCCTTGGGTGCGCCACTGGTGTCGACAATGTCATTCAATCCGGTGCGTGCAAATCCCTGCCGCCGGAACAGCGTGACTGCGGCGTTGATGATCGGTTGGCGATGCCTCGGAACGGCCGGCATGGAAGTCTCCCAATGGCACACGGACTATATTGATTGGTCTACATCAGCCTCGCACAGTCGAGCCGTAACGGGCAAGGAGAGGCCCAAGGAGAGGTCAATGACTCAGAGGGTCGGCTGCGAGGTGGCGGAAGGGGTTGCGCGGATCAACCTCGATGACGGAAAAGTCAATGTCATGTCTTTGGCAATGCTGGCTGAGATCGCTGCGGCGCTCGATCGCGCCGAGCGCGGCGCTGACATCGTGGTGCTGCGCTCGACCCGCCCGGGTATTTTCTCCGCAGGCTTCGACCTGAAGATCTTCCAGGCAGGAGATGCGCGAGGCAGCCTGGAAATGGTAAGGGCGGGCGCCGAGCTTGCATTGCGCCTGATGTCATTTCCGCTTCCGACCATCGGCGTCATGGAGGGGCACGCCTTCCCGATGGGAACGTTCCTGCTGCTCGCGTGCGACGTAAGACTTGGAGCAAGGGGACCATATCGCATGGGCCTGAACGAAGTTGCCATCGGCATCTCACCGCCCGGCTTCGCCATCGAGCTTGCACGGAGCCGCGTTCAGCCCGCCTGGCTCAGCCGCACGGCGACGCTTGGCGAAATGTACGAGCCCGATGAAGCGCTTGTTGCAGGCTTTCTCGACCGTGTCGTCGAGCCGAAATTGATCGGTCCAACGCTCGATGCGATGATCGCCATGCTTCGCAACATCCACAAGCCGTCCCATGCGACCGCCAAGCAGCGCTTGCGCCAAGGGACCATGGAGGCGATGCGCGATGCCATCGAACGAGAGCTGACACTATCGGCTTACGAGGCCAGCACCCGCACCCGAGCCACCGTCGTCATGCCGCGCAGCTAACCTGCCGTCGCGCGAAGGTCGCCGCGATCAATCCGCGCCCTTGTCGCTGAGCATATCGAGCCGTCCGTCGAGCCAGAGCTTTCGTGCGAGGGCGCGCTGGATCTTGCCGCTGGTGGTTTTCGGCAGCGCGCCCGGGCGGATCAGCTCGATGTGGCGCGCGAACAATTCATGCTGGTCGGTGACGCCCTCGCGGATCAGGCCTTTCAGCTCTTCCGCATCGATCTTGTGGCGCTCGGTACGCTCGATCTCCTGCACGATTGCCAGTTGCTCCCCGCCGTTCTCGTCGGGCACCGAAAATGCGGCGCCGCCGTTCTGACGCAGGGAGGGATGCAGGCGCTGCACGGTCTGCTCGATATCCTGCGGATAATGGTTGATGCCGCGGATGATGATCAGCTCCTTGATGCGCCCGGTGACGAACAATTCGCCTGTTGCATCGAGGAAGCCGAGATCGCCGGTGCGCAGCCATGATGCTTGATCCTCGCCGTCGATCCTCGCATGCAGGCCGCCGCTTGTTGCCGCTTCATTGCGAAAATAGCGGCGCGCGACGTTCGGCCCATTGACCCAGATCTCGCCGACCTGGCCTGCGGGCAGGCGGCGGAGATGGGTGGGATCGACGATGGCGATCCGCTCGCCTTCGAGCGCGCGTCCGCAGCCGACCAGCGTCTGCGCGTCGGCATCGTCTGCCGGCGGGGCAACATGATGCGCCTGCAGTGCGGCCTGGCTCACCGTGCGCGTGATATGGCCAGCGCCGCGGCGGCCGCCGGAGATCAACAGCGTCGCTTCCGCCATGCCATAGGCCGGAAACGCCGCATTGGCGCGAAAGCCATGCGGCGCGAACGTTTCGATGAATTTGGTGATGGTCTCCGCGCGAACCGGCTCGGCGCCGTTCAGTGCGATCTTCCAGTTGGAGAGATCGATGCCCTCCATCTGTTCAGGCCGATGGCGTCTGACGCAGAGGTCGTAACCGAAATTGGGACTGCAGGCGACTTCGGCCTGGTACGTATGGATAGCACGCAGCCAGTTCAGCGGGCGCTGCATGAAACCGTTCGGCGCCAGCAGCACGCAAGGTGCCCCGACATAGAACGCCTGCAATGCGTTCAGGATCAGCCCCATGTCGTGGTAGAGCGGCACCCAGTTGACATAGGTCGACCGGCTGGTGTTGCCGAGCGAGAGGCGGATCATCTCGAGATTGGCCAGCAAATTGGAGTGGCTGACGGCGACGCCTTTCGGGTCCGAGGTCGAGCCCGAAGTGTATTGCAGGAACGCGATGGCATCGGAATCGGGCAGCGGCGCGCCGGCGTCGTGAGGTCCATCCGCATCGAGGTCGACCGCGAGCCATTGCAGGCCTTCGCGCTCAAAGCGCGCCTTGAGATCGCCGCGCAGCGCAAAGGCGGATGTGGTGAGTGCGATCACGGGCTCGCAATTCGCAAGGATCGCTGCGCTGGAATCGCGCGCGCTGTTCCGGCGCGGCATCATCATCGGCACGGCGATGATCCCGGCGATCAGGCAGCCGAAAAACGCCACCATGAATTCCAGCCCGGGCGGGAACACCAACACGGCGCGGTCGCCGCGTTGTGCCAACGCGGCAAGCCGTGCGGCGAGGGCTTGCGCGGCGTGGTGCAACTCACCATAAGTCAGCGCGGCTTCTTCAGTGCCGCGATCGCCGAGGAAGGCGTAGGCACGCTCATTTCCCTGCGACCGCGCTCGTTCTGCGAGCAGGGCGACAAGCGAGGAGAAGCGGTCCATGGGATATCGGAGGGTGTGAGCCGCGCTTCACGCGGCGTTGCGCGCGGCGCGCAGCTTGGCGAGGTAAACAGACAATTCATCGACAGTCGGGTAGTCGTAGAAATCGTCCGTGGTCAACTCGAGGTCCAGCTTCTCCTCGAGCTCCATCATCACATAGACGACCATCGCCGAATCCAGCCCCAGCCGGTTGAATTTCGTCTTGCGGTCGATGCGTTCCTTGCCGACTCGCAGCACATGGGCGAGTGAACTCACGCAAAGATCGGCAATTTCCTGCTGCGTCATGTCTGGCCTCGATGAAGAGCTGGACAGTAGTTGCGCCGCCAAGCATGTCAATTCAACGGCCAAAGGCCTGTGGGAACAGGGATTTTGATCGCCAAACGGTCGGAATCCGACCGCTTCCGGCACGGGCGGCAGGTCATGCTGTGGAAAAACGACCGCCCGTTCTTGCTGGTCAGTTTTTGGCCTGAGCTGGCTGCTGCGGCGGGGCCGAGGCAGTCAACAACGACATCGGCGATGTGGTGCCTTCGTCCTCGTCCAGGAACTGCTGCACCTTGGACTGGATCGATTCCTTCACGGTGTCGGGACCGCGGTCAGAGAGGTCGTTGTGCTGGTACTCGGTCCGCACCACGGTGATGCCGGCCTTGGCGCAGGTATCGTCGTCGGGAACGACGCCGGGATCGGCCTTGAACACGGGGTCATGGGAGCGGAATGAAAGAATCTTGATCTTGCCGTCGGTCATGAAGGGCACGCGCAGATTGTCGAGCGTCACGACCTTCTTGACCATCTCGGGATGCAGCTTGGCGAAATACATCGAGATGTCGCCGCCGTTGGAATGCCCGATCAAGGTGAGGTGGTCGTAATCCGCGTTCGGATACTGCTCCTTCATCTGCTCGATGGCGAATTTGATGTTGAAGATGCCTCGGTTGTACTGCATGCGGCGGCCGACATATTCCTCGCCGACCTTGGTCACCATCGGATCGTCGGTTTCGAGGTCATGCTGGATGCTCATCACGAGGTAGCCGCGGGCGGCAAAGATGTTCGTGAGGAACGAGTATTCCGTGTTCTTCACGGTGTTGCCGTGGCTCAGGATCGCGACCGGCAGCTCGGCCATGTCGGCGATCGATTCCACCTCGCGATCGCGGCGCACGGCGACATCGATGGAGACGGTGCGGTCGCTCCGCAGGGGATCGACGAAGGTCAGCGTCGTGTGACGGATCGCCCATTTGCTCGCACTGAAATAGGCGGCGCAGACCAGCGCGCAGATGGCAAGAACGATGAAACCGCGCTTCATGTCGATCTCCAGTATCAACCCGGCTTTATGGTTCGCGACGAGCCCCGGGCATCGCTGAGGCGAGCCCGGAATTGCCAATTGGCAGCCGGAATGACCGCAATGTTTTCAATCACTTGCGTTCTTCAATTACTCCCGCCCGCCGGCAGGAGAGGCCCGTCCGCCTTTGCCCTTTATTGTCGGGTTTTTTAACAACCAGATGACCGGCGTATTTCGAGGCGATCACGAAGCAACGATCAGTCGAAAAGCCGTGAAAAAACAGGGTGGAAGAAGGAGAATCGCGTGAGGATGATTCAGGTTGGAGGCTGCGCATTCGGGCGCTTCGCCTCGACCAGCCGCGTGCGGATGAACGCCAGCGCCTTGAGGCAGCTATCCCGACTTTCAAAGCAGCGGCTGGGAATTGCCGCCGCCTGCGACGGTCCGACCCAGACCAGCAGCAGGCCGCGTTCGAAGGTGCAGCCCTCGACGGCCGTCCATTGCCATTTCGCTTCGATGCCGGGGACGGTGACCGTTATTCTCGAGCGGTCGATCACGGCGGTCGTGAGCTCCCGCCCGGCCACTGTTCCCTTGTAATATCGGCTCCGCTGGATCCACCTGGCGATGTACCCCCAGATGATCGCAACGGCGACGCCCGTTGCATAGGCGCACAGGCTGAAATTGCCCGCTAGCTCCACCGCCTTGGAATCATGCAGGCTCTCTGCTGCGATCGCACGGAAGAACAGTGCAACCGGGATCGCAAGGAAAACGACAGCCACAAAGGCGTAGAACGAGGAGCGGCTGCTGCTGCGCCGGACGGCCGCAGCCGTATAGTGCCCGTATTCACCTGATGTCAGCGTGTAATTGACGACGATAGGTTCGCCGCTTGGCTGTTCGGGACTTGCTTGCTCGGGATTTGGCTCGGTCATGTTCGGCTTCGCGAGAGGGCGCAGGGGCAGCTTGACGCCTTGCGGCGGCCATATCTTGTCTCGAAAATGAAAGAGTCTTGAAAATGAAAGAGCCCGGTCTCCCGGGCTCTTTGCGTCTCACTGATAGTAGCCGCGTGGCTGATAATATTGCTGCGGCTGCTGAGCGTAGTAGCCCGGGGGCGGCGGCATGTAGCCCGGGTTGTTGTAGTACTGCTGCTGTCGCTGCTGATACTCATACGCCTGCCGCTGCCGATCAGCTTGCTGCTGCTGATAGGCCTGCGCGTCATAGGGGCGGCCAACGCGCGGCGCCGGATAGAGTTGCCGGTCGGAGCTGCCGTCGGCCGGATAGATGTAGCCGTCGTCCTGTCGCGGCTGTGGCGCGGCCTGCTGGCCGGGATAGAGGCGCGTCTGCGGCGTGAGCACGATCGGCGCGCCGGTGGCGGACGCATATTGATCCTGATCGTCGGGGTTCTCGGCCGGGGCCGGAGCGGGCGCGCGGCTGGCGACGGCGTTGCGCGGGTTGCGGGCGAGCGCAATCGCGGCCGAGCCGGTTAGCGTAACGGTGGTGCTGAGGACGCCCTGCTCCTGCACCAGCGCATAGAGCGTCGCGGCATTCGCCTTCGACAGGCGGACGCAGCCATGGGAAGCGGGGGTGCCGAGGCGGCCTTCGGAATCGGTGCCGTGGATGGCGTGCCCGACCTTGGTGAAGAAGATCGAGTGCGGCATTGGCGCGTCGTCGAATTCCTTGGAGAAGTGGCTCTCTTCCATGCGGAAGGCGCGGAAGTTGCCGCCCGGTGTCTCGCGCGAGGGAATGCCGGTCGAGACCGGCCAGTGGTATTTGGCCACGCCGTCGACCGAGACCGTCATCATCTGATTGTTCTTGTCGACGAGGATATCAACCTTGGCCTGGGCGGCATGGCCGGCGAACAGCATCAAGCCGGCGAGAGCGACGAGGAAGGAACGCATTTTACTTTGGGCCTCCTGGCCTGATGTTTAGGCGCCGCGGCTCTCCGTCCCCCGGCATCTACTATGCCCCGAATCCGGCTTCTGTTCCATCCGCCGGCGCTGGGCATCCTTAATGTGTCTCATCAAGTGGGGCAGAGGTTGGGTGCCGGCGCTGAATTTTTCGCGAGCAGGGGCGGAGGCGGCAGGGCTCGAGCCAAGACTCGAGCCCGGACTCGAAATGGCCGCAGGGGACTCGAAACGGTCGCCGGGAGGCAACCAATCCGCCGCACGGGCGTTTCAACATTCCTGCCTGAGTCGGCAAAGTCCTGAGCCGATAAGTCCCGCCGGATTTTAAGGAATTGAGATGAGGAAAACCAAGGTTAAGACCGCGGCCTTGCCGGCCGGCTGGCTGCTGCCGTTCATCTTCGCGCTGCTTGCCGTCGCGCTGGCGTTGACAGCCATGCCCCATGCCGGCCGCGCCCAGGGCATCGTCCGCGGCGCCCAGGAGGGCTCCTACGAAGGCCACCGGGTCGCAGGCCCCGTCGGCGGGGTGGTCGGAGGCGCGATCGGCGCCGGCGTCGGTGGCGCCATGGGCGCGGTCGAGGGCGTGTTCGGCCTGCCCGAGCCGCACACCTGGCACCACTGCCACGGCTACCATGACGGCTATGGGCGGTTTCACTGCTACCGGTATTACTGACGTGGATTCCGAACCCGTAGGGCGGATTAGCGCAGCGTAGTCCGCCTTCAATTGCAGAGCGCCAGGTTCGGCGGGTTACGCTACGCTAACCCGCCCTACGCGCTTTCGCGCGTCAATTCTTCAGCCGATACCCCGTCTTGAAGATCCAGGCCACGATGACCAGGCAGGTCACCAGGAACGCCACCGTCATGGCGACGCTGACCTCGACGTTGACGTCGGCGATCTCATAGAAGCTCCAGCGGAAGCCGGAGATCAGATACACCACGGGATTGAGCAGGGTGATGGTGCGCCAGGGCGACGGCAACATGTTGACCGAATAGAAGCTGCCGCCGAGGAAGGTCAGCGGCGTCACCACCAGCATCGGGATCATCTGCAGCTTCTCAAAACCGTCGGCCCAGATGCCGATGATGAAGCCGAACAGGCTGAAGGTCACCGCTGTCAGCACCAGGAACGTCAGCATCCAGACCGGATGATGGATGTGGAGCGGCACGAACAGGCCCGCGGTAGCGAGGATGATCAGCCCGAGGATGACCGATTTGGTTGCGGCAGCCCCGACATAGCCGAGCACGATCTCGAAAGAGGAGATCGGCGCGGAGAAGATCTCGTAGATCGTGCCGACGAATTTCGGGAAGTAGATGGCGAAGGAGGCGTTGGCGATGCTCTGCGTCAGGACCGACAGCATCACCAGCCCCGGTACGATGAAGGTGCCATAGCTGACGCCCTCGATCTGGGTGATGCGCGAGCCGATCGCCGCGCCAAACACCACGAAATAGAGTGAGGTCGACACCACGGGCGAGACGATGCTTTGCAGCAGCGTTCGCCCGGTGCGCGCCATTTCGAATTTGTAGATTGCGCGGACGGCGTAGAGATTCATTGTGCATGCACCAGGCTGACGAAGATGTCTTCCAGCGACGATTGCGACGTCTCGAGATCGAGCATGCGCAGGCCCGCATTGCGGAGGTCGCCGAGCAGGCTGGTGATGCCGGTGCGCTCGCCCTTGGTGTCGTAGTCGTAGATCAGCGCGTGGCCGCCGTCGCAGAGCTCGAGATTGTAGGGCGCGAGCGAAACCGGAACGGTGTCGAGTTTGCCTTGCAGGTGCACGGTGAGGCGCTTCCTGCCGAGCTTGTCCATCAGCTTGGCCTTTTCCTCGACCAGGATGATCTCGCCCTTGTTGATGACGCCGATGCGGTCGGCCATCTCCTCGGCTTCCTCGATGTAGTGCGTGGTGAGGATGATGGTGACGCCGGAGGCCTGAAGCGTGCGCACCACCTCCCACATGCCCTTGCGCAATTCGACGTCGACGCCCGCGGTCGGCTCGTCCAGGAACAGGATCTGCGGCTCGTGCGACAGCGCCTTGGCGATCATCACGCGGCGCTTCATGCCGCCGGACAATGTGCGGATCGCGGAATCCTTTTTGTCCCACAGCGAGAGGTCCTTCAGCACCTTTTCGATATGAGCCGGGTTCTTCGGCTTGCCGAACAGGCCGCGGCTGAAGCTCGTCGTGGCCCACACCGTCTCGAAGGCGTCAGTGTGCAATTCCTGCGGCACCAGGCCGATCAGGGAGCGTGCGGCGCGATAACCGTCCCGGATGTCGTGGCCGCCGACGGTAACGCTTCCCTCGCTGATATTGGCGATGCCGCAGATGATGCTGATCAGCGTGGTCTTGCCGGCGCCGTTCGGGCCGAGCAGGGCGAAGATCTCGCCCTTGTTGATGTCGAGATTGATGTTCTTCAGCGCCTTGAAGCCGGAGCCATAGGTCTTCGACAGGTTGGCCACGGAGATGATAGGGGGCATGGATGATGACGGTTGGGCCGAAAGCGGGACGCTGCAGATGGGTCCGCTTTGAGGCAGATAAAAGGTAGGCGTTTTCAAATAGGAAGCGGAATAGCTTTCCGCAATCGCCCGGTCGGGCAGGTTATTTGTTTTTCAGGGAAAATTATTCTGCAGCGTTGGCCGGTACGCGCAGCTCGATCAGGGCAACCATATTGGCGCCGATATCTTCGGCGACTTCCGGATCGGCCTTGAGTTCCGTCAGGGTTCGAGCGCGCGGCAGAGGCCGGCCGTCTTCCTGCTCACCCTCGGCATAAAGCTCCAGCGCCTCCGGCGCATTGCGCAGCGCCTCATCGATATCGTCGCCGCCGGATGTGCAGCCGGGCAAATCCGGAAACCAGACGCCTACCGCGTGGTCCGGACCGGCATCCTCGATGATGGCGATGTAGTGGGCCATGGTTACCTCAGTCGGGCTTCCGGTCCGTAGGGTGGGCAAAGCGAAGCGTGCCCACCATTCTGGTTCGCTGCAAGTGCATGGTGGGCACGGCGCTTCGCGCCTTTGCCCACCCTACGATGTCATAACTTGGCGTCGAATGACGACCGACTACTTCTTTTTCTTCGCCGACTTTTTGGCAGCAGGTGTCGCGGCCGCGGGCGCCGCGGCTGGCTCGGTATCCGGGACCTTGCCTGTGGTCACGATCTGGATTTGCAGATTGACCGGCGAGGTCGGGCGGGCCTGGTCGATGAACTGCTCTTCGCCGAGCCCGAGCGATGACAGCCGCTTGGCGGAAATCTTGAAGGTGTTGACGAGGACGTCGCGCAGCGCGTCGGCGCGGCGCTGGCTCAGGATCACATTGGCCTCGCGGCGGCCGTTGGAGTCGGTATGGCCGACGATGAGGAACGTGTAGGGCAGCATCGGCGCATTGACCATTGCGTCGGCGATGCGCCCGACGGTCTCGTAGGAATCGGGCAGGATGATCGGCGTGTCGACGTCGAAATGGATGTTGAAATTGAAGGTCGGCAGGCCCTTGAGCTCGGGCACGATCAGCGGCCGCTTGGCGGGCTCCGGCTCGTTCTTGCCGCGCATTTTCGACCGGTCGGAGATCTTCTGCTTCAGCGCCGTGAGGTCGAGCTCGAGGTTGCTGTCGGCATCGTAATGGCCGAGCGCATTGACGATGTCGTCCCGCGCCGGCGCCTCGGAGGGCGATGATGCCGGTGCCGCTGCGGGAGCGGGCGGCGGGGCTGCGGCCGGCGCGTTAGGTGCCGCCGGCGCCTGGGCATGCGCAGCGGACGCGGCGCAGGCGACCAGCAGCGCCGACAACAGGCCGAGGTCGCGCATCCGAGCGAGGCGCATCAGCGATACCCCGCGTCGATCGTGGCCTGGGTGCAGTTCCGGCTGACGCCCTTGGCGGTCAACAGGCACGCCACCGATTTGGAGGTCTCCTTGGGCGAGCCGTGGCACAGCTTGATGATTTCGAGCCGGCAGGCGCCGGCCACCGTGATGCGGGCGTTGATCCGCTTCTGGATCTGGTCGAACGGCACCAGGAAGTTCGCCCGGCAGTCCGGCGAGGCCACGTCCTGGTTGCGGGACAGGCATTCCTTGAGGCGGCCGGAGTCGAGGTTGACCCCCCGGCAATTGGCGGTGATCTCCGCGCCGCAGGTCTTGGCGAGCATCGCCGTCGATTCGGAAAATGTCATGATGGTATCCGCCGCGCGCGCCAATGACGGCGTCGCAAGCGCAAGAATCAAAAGGATCGTCCGGCCCCGAACCATGGGCTGCATCTCATACGAACCAATCGAGAATGGTCAAGGGCTACCATGGACAGACCCCCGTCATAATGACGCGGTGTGCTCGATATGGCGAAGATGCATCGGCGAGTTCAGCTCACCTCTCCCCAGCGGGAAGAGGTGGGGGGGCTTCACGCCCGCTCCACAAAACTGTCCACCACCTTCTTCTCGCCGGCCTTGTCGAAGGCGATGGTGAGCTTGTTGCCGTCGATCTTGACGACATGGCCGTAGCCGAATTTCTGGTGGAATACGCGGTCGTCGAGCGAAAACTCCGAGACCGTGCCGGTGGATTTGGCGACCAGCTCGCCCTCGATGGTGATCGGGGTGCGCTTGTTGCGCGAGAAGCTCCCGAAATCACCGCGCGAGCCCGAGGCATCGCCGCGCGAACCCGAGGCATCGCTGCGCGAGCCTGAAAAAGGCGACTGCGCCTCTTCGAAGCCGCTGCGCGCCTGTCCTTGCCCGTTGCGGCCGCCGCGACGGGCCTGTGCGCGCTGCCAGCCCGGCGTGCCGTAGCTCGAGCCGAACGATTCGACATTGTCGAAGCGCGAGGGGCCGTAGCCGCCGGCGCCGCCCCAGCCGCCGCCACCCTTCGATTCCGTGATCTCGACGCTCGCCTGTGGCAATTCGTCGAGGAAGCGGGAGGGGATCGTGGTGGTCCAGGTGCCGTGGATACGGCGGTTGGTGGCGAAATAGAGTTTTGCGCGACGGCGGGCGCGGGTCAGGCCGACATGGGCGAGGCGGCGCTCCTCTTCGAGGCCGGCGCGGCCCTGTTCGTCGAGGGTGCGCTGGCTCGGAAACAGGCCTTCCTCCCAGCCCGGCAGGAACACGTTGTCGAATTCCAGGCCCTTGGCCGAATGCAGCGTCATCAGCGACACCGCCTCGTCGTCGCCGTCGCCCTCGCGGTCCATGACCAGCGCGATGTGCTCGAGGAAACCTTGCAGGTTCTCGAACTCTTCCATCGAGCGCACCAGTTCCTTCAGGTTGTCGAGCCTTCCTGCAGCGTCGGCGGAGCGGTCCTTCTGCCACATCTCGGTATAGCCGCTCTCGTCGAGGACGATTTCAGCCAGTTCCGTGTGCGAGGTGACTTCGCGCGCGCCGCGCCAGCGGTCGAACTGCGCGACGAGATCGCGCAGGGAGCTGCGCGCCTTCGGCTTCAGCTCGTCGGTTTCGACGACGGCGCGCGCCGCCTCGAACAGGGGAATGCGGCGCTTGCGGGCGTGGTCGTGCAGCATCTGCACGGTGGCATCGCCGAGCCCGCGCTTGGGCACATTGACGATGCGCTCGAAGGCGAGGTCGTCGGCCGGCGAATTGATGACGCGCAAATACGCCAGCGCGTCGCGGATTTCGGCGCGTTCATAGAATCGGGGGCCGCCGATCACGCGATAGTTGAGTCCCAGCGTGACAAAGCGGTCTTCCAGCTCGCGCATCTGGTAGGAGGCGCGCACGAGGATGGCGATCTCGTTGAGGTTCTCGCCGGCGCGCTGCAGATCCTCGATCTCCTCGCCGATGCCGCGCGCTTCCTCTTCCGAATCCCAGGCGCCGGTGACGGTGACCTTCTCGCCGTCGACATCCTCGGTGCGCAGGGTCTTGCCGAGCCGGCCTTCATTGTGGGCGATGAGATAAGAGGCGGCGGAAAGGATGTGGCCGGTCGAACGATAGTTACGCTCCAGGCGAATGACTTTGGCGCCTGGAAAATCGTGATCGAAGCGCAGGATGTTGTCGACCTCCGCCCCGCGCCAGCCATAGATCGACTGGTCGTCGTCGCCGACGCAGCAGATGTTTTTGAGGGGCGCCGATGGTGCCGCGAGCGCGCTCTGCTCCCTCTCCCCGTCCTTCACGGGGAGAGGGCTGGGGTGAGGGGCTGCTTCAATGAGCTCGGTCTGTTGAGAGTCCCCCTCACCCACGTCGCTTTGCGACGTGACCTCTCCCCGTGAAGAACGGGGCGAGGTTGAAGACGGCGCCTGCGACAGCAATCTGAGCCAGAGATACTGCGCGACGTTGGTGTCCTGATATTCGTCCACCAGAATGAACTTGAAGCGGTGCTGGTATTGCCGGAGCACATCCGGGTGCTCGCGGAAGATGCGGATGTTCTCGAGCAGGAGATCGCCGAAATCCGCCGCGTTCAAAACCTTCAGCCGCTCCTGGTAGCTCGTATAGAGCTTGCCGCCCTTGCCGTTCGCAAACACCGCGGCTTCGCCGGCGGGCACCTGCGATGGAGCAAGGCCGCGATTCTTCCAGCCGTCGATCAGGCCGGCCAGCATGCGCGCGGGCCAGCGCTTGTCGTCGATGTCCTCGGCCTGCAACAGCTGCTTCAACAGCCGCACCTGGTCGTCGACATCGAGCACGGTGAAATTGGATTTGAGCTGCGCCATCTCGGCGTGGAAGCGCAGGATGCGTCCGCCGATCGAATGGAAGGTGCCGAGCCATGGCATGCCTTCGACCGCCTGGCCCAGCATCTGGCCGAGCCGCAGCTTCATCTCGCGCGCGGCCTTGTTGGTGAAGGTCACCGACAAAATCTCGTTCGGGCGGGCGCGGCCCTGGCTCAGGATATGGGCGATGCGGGTGGTGAGCACACGCGTCTTGCCGGTGCCGGCGCCGGCGAGCACCAGCACGGGGCCGTCCAGCGTCTCCACCGCCTCGCGCTGCTCGGGGTTGAGCCCGTCGAGATAGCGCGCCCCGCCGGTTGCCGCCGCGCGGGCGCGCGCGGCAATGCCGCCGGCCACCGGCTGGTGGTCGGGCGCTGCAGAATGCGGAAGCTTACTCGGTTCGGTCATCGCGCGAATCATACTGCCCCACGATGGCACCGTGGGGACTTTTGGGGGAGCCTTCTTAGCAGGGATTGAAGCCTATATGGGGTCTTCGCGGCCGGTTTTACAGAGTTATTGCCAGGCTCTCCGGCCGGCCAATTTTGGCAGCAGGGAGCGGATTTTGTTCCGCTGGCGAGCCGAAATTTTCCGGCTTTTGACGACAGGAACCATCGTTTCCACGCCGGATTGGTTCTTCAAGCGACGGCGCTGGGAAAGCACCGTCTGAGACCAACAAGGAAACCAGAGGTTTTGGACATGTTAGGCTGGGTCGTTACCTTCCTGATCGTCGCCTTGATCGCGGGCATTCTCGGCTTCGGCGGCATCGCCGGTGCTTCCATCGAAATCGCGAAGATCATCTTCTTCATCGCCGTCGTGCTGTTCTTGCTGTCCGCCGTGGTCGGCCTGGCGCGCGGACGCACACGGGTGTAGCGAAACAGAAAGAGAGCGCCGGCCGGGACCGGCGCTCTCTGTCCGCGTTGACGTGTGGTCAGCGCTTGGTGATGACCACTTCGAGATATTCGCTCGGCAGAACCATCGTGCCGTCGTCGGCGCGATTCATGGAGCCGATCAGCATCATCAGGTCCTGATGCAGCTTTCGCTGATTGGCTTCATCGAGCGCGGCAAAGGCCTTTAGCATCGGGCCGTAATAGCTCTTGAAGATATCCAGGAAATGTTCCGGCGAGCGGTAGCGGAACACAAAGTGCCGCCGCTCGGCGCGGATCGCGCTGCTCGAGGCGCCAAACATCTCCTTGAGCCGCGCTTCGGTCCCCCATAGCGCGGGCGATCTGGCGCCGGCGGGCGGCGGCAGATATTTGCCGAGCGTCTTGAACACCTGGCCGATGAAACCTTCCGGTGTCCAGTTGGCGAGACCGATCTTGCCGCCGCGCTTGCAGACCCGCGCAAGCTCGGCCGCCGCGCGGTCCTGGTTCGGCGTGAACATCACGCCGAAGGTCGAGACCACGACATCGAAACTGCCATCGGCGAATGGCAACGCTTCCGCATCGGCTTCCTTGAAGGTGATCTTCATGCCGTCGGCGTCGGCGCGCAGCTTGCCGCGCACGAGAAGGGCCGGCACATAGTCGGTCGATGTCACCTCGCACCAGCGGCGCGCCGCGGCGAGGGTGACATTACCGTTGCCGGCGGCGACGTCGAGCACCTTCTGGCCGGAACGCAGGTCGAGCGCTTCGCAAAGCTCTTCGCCCACGATCTGCAAGGTGGTGCCGACGACCGCATAGTCGCCGGAGGACCACGCGCCATGCTGGCGCGTCTTCATTGCTTCAAAGTCCGGTTGCACTTGCTGGGTTGCCGTGGCTGCTGTAGTCATGAAATTTCTCCTGACTGATATGGATTGAATTTTAATTCTCAGGCCTTGCGATCCCGAAGACGTCGCGTTGTCATCGTGCGATCGGAGGACCTGCGCTTGCGCGGTGGGGCAAGTTTCGACGCTTCTGCGCTGTATCGCCGCACTTGCCTGTAGAGCAGCGCCGTCAGTGCGCTTTCGAGCAGTGCGGCACACATGGCGCTGCCTTGCATGACGGTAGGTAAGATAGCCATTCTACGCTCCTGTTCGGCAAAACTCCCTGTTGTGAAGTCATGAAGGTGGAGTAGGCCGGAGCGCGCGGCGCTTCTATCCGGATCGCGACAGCGCTATCCCGATTCTGAACTTTTCGTTGGCTCAACGGACTCACTCATGTGTTTGGAATCTCTATGTGTTGGAGTCCGTGCATTGCCTGAAGATCAACATCATCTCCCGACAGGATCGGTGCAGCCGCGCACGGTCCGGCGCGTGCTGGAAGCGATGCACGCCAATGTCGGTCATCGCTGGACCATCAAGGAACTCGCCTCCATTGCCGGCACGTCGGGCCGGACGTTGCAGCGTCAATTCCTTTCGTTTCTCGGCAAAACGCCGCAGACAGTGCTCCGCGACATTGGCTTCGAGCAGGCGCGGCGCGAATTGCTGCTGGGCTTGCCCGGCAAGATCATGGACGTCGCGGCGCGCAGCGGCTTTCCGCATGTCGGCCGCTTCGCCGTCGAATATCGCCGCCGCTATGGCGAGACGCCGTCGCAGACGGTGAAGCGCCAGGAGGTGCTCTCCGCCGCGCTCGCCGCCATGCCGCCGTTGTTCGTGCCGGCGCGCGACCGCCTCACGCTCGCTTTTGCCGGGATCGAGGCTGGCCCCGAGCATGCGGCGGTCGCGCGTGACATGGCCGCGGATCTGTCGACCGCACTCTCGCGCACCGGCATTGCGGTGACGCGCGAGCCTTCGCTGGCGCGCTATCAACTCACCGCGGCGATCCGCGGCGAAGGGGCGCGGCTGCGGCTCCTGTTCAGGCTCACCGACCGCGAGAGCGGCAGGCAGCTCTGGGCGCATCGGGCGGACAGCCTGCGTTGCGATGATCTGGCTGAAGAGAATCTCGCAACCCGCATTGCTGCGGCGCTGCAACCCTGCCTGCGCTCGGCCGAGATCGAGCATGCGATGCAGAAGCCGCGCGGCGAGCTTGGCCCGCATGATATGGCCTTGCGGGCCATGCCCGGCGTGCTCTCCTTCGATGCCGAGGGAAATGCGCAGGCACTCGAATGGCTTGATGTCGCGATGGAGCGTGATCCCAATCAGTCGCTCGCCATCGTGCTCGCGGCCTGGGCGCATCTGCAGCGCGTCGTTTATCACTTTACGGACGAGCCATTGCATGATCGCGCGCGGGCCATCGAGCTGACGCAGAAGGCGATGGCGCTGTCCGGTGACGCCACGACCTTGGCGGTGCTTGGGAATGCGCTGACCTTGCTCGGTGAGCTCGACGCAGCCGCGCAGGTGATTGCCAAGGCGCTTTCGGTGGATGGCGGCTCGGCCTGGGCCTGGGGCCGCAGCGGCTGGATCGACGTCTACCGGGGCGATCCGGAATCGGCGATCGAGCGCTTCAACATCGCGCTCGATCTTGCGCCGCATGACGCGCTCGCCTTCAACAGCCAGGTCGGCATCGGTTGCGCGCATTTCCTCGCCGGCTCCTATGCCGAGGCCGCGGCCTGGCAGGAGAGGGGACTGAGCCAGCGTCCTTCCGCGTTCTGGGTCCATCGCACAATGTGCGCGGCCTATCTGCATGCCGGCGCGCGGCCGCTCGCGCGGAGAAGCCTCGGCATGCTCCGGGTGCGTTATCCCGAGCTGACGGTCGGGCAGCTCAAGCTCGGCATGCCGCCGCTGCCGCCTTTGCAGCGCGATCTGGTGGTCGAGGCGCTGTCGGAAGCCGGCCTGCCCGCCTAGCGTGTGTCCGAAAAGATGATACCGTTGCCTCCAAAAGCTTCCGGGGGGACGGTGCGATGAAATTCAGCGAATATCTGCAACACGACGCTGTCGGCCTTGCCGAGCTCGTCGCGCGCGGCGAGACCACGGCCGCCGAATTGCTGGACCTCGCGCTCGGTCAGAACGCAAAGGCGCAGCCCAAGACCAACGCGATCTGCCTGATGATGGAGAGCGAGGCGCGCTCCCAGCTCAAGAAGCAGCTCAGCGGTCCCTTTGCCGGCGTCCCCTTTCTCATCAAGGATTGTGCGCAGGATTATGCGGGCTTGCCGACGACCTATGGCAGCCGCTCGATGCGGACACCCGCACCCGATCATGCCCATGTGGTGCGGCGCTATCTCGACGCGGGGTTTCTCATCTTCGGCAAGACGAACTTGCCGGAATTTGCGCTCAAGGGCGTGTCCGACTCGCAAGCCTTCGGCCGCACCAGCAATCCCTGGAATGTCGATCACACGCCCGGCGGCTCCAGCGGCGGTGCGGCAGCCGCGGTCGCCTCCGGCGTGGTGCCGATGGCGGCCGGCAATGACGGCGGCGGCTCGATCCGGATCCCGGCCGCCTGCTGCGGCCTGTTCGGGCTGAAGCCGTCGCGCGGCCGCGTCTCGTCGGGACCGGCCTATGGCGAATATTGGTACGGCGCCTCCTGCGAAGGCGTGCTCTCGCGCAGCGTACGCGACACCGCCGCCGCACTCGATGTGTCGGCCGGCGGCGAGCCGGGCGATCCCTTTGTGATTCCGAAACCAGCAGAGCCGTACGCGGCGGCCATGCGGCGCGATCCGGCGCGCCTGCGCATCGGCTTCTCTTCGGCGTCGCCGATCGGAACGGAGGTCCATCCCGAAGCCGTCGCCGCCGTGAATGACGCGGCCAAACAGCTTGCCAGCCTCGGCCACGATGTCGAGGAAGCTGCGCCCGAGATCGATGGCGCCGCGCTCGCGAAGGCTTTTCTCCACGTCTACTTCGGACAGGTCCCGGCCATGGTGTCGGCGGCGCGTGCCGCCGGAGCCGCCACGTCGGATTTCGAGCTGTTGACGCGGGTGCTGGCGACGCTCGGCAATGCGGTGCCCGCGGGCGCGTTGACCGCGCAGCTCTTGAAGTGGAACGACTTTGCCCGCGCGCTGGCGCGCTTCCATCAGAAATACGATTTGATGCTGACGCCGACCCTGGCGCATCCGCCGATCCGCCACGGCCAGGGCGATCCCTCTGCCGCGGAGCAGGCGGTGCTTGATATCCTCGACCGCGTCGGTCTGCTCGGGCTGCTCGCGCGCGCGGGCGCTCTCGACTCCACCGTCGACAAGATCGCGCGCGACAGTTTGCAATATGTGCCCTTCACCCAGCTTGCGAACCTCACCGGCACGCCCGCGATGAGCGTGCCCTTGCACTGGACGGCCGACGGCCTGCCGCTCGGCGTGCAATTCGTCGCGCGCATCGGCGAGGAGGACCGCCTGTTGCAACTCGCCCACCAGCTCGAAACCGCGCGGCCGTGGTTTGCAAAACTGCCGGCATGGGTGACGCAGGGCGCCTGACGGCACCTCGCACCAATCAGGGCCTTCCCGTGCGTGGCCGCAGCCACCCCATGATCACCTCATGCGGCGTTCGCCGGCTGCGCGGAAGGCTGTGCCGCTCGGCCGCGGCTTTGGCAAACGCTAGCGCCTGCTGGCCGGATTGTCTTTTCTCGCGCGCCAGCGTCATCCATTCGCGGATGACGGAGCGCCGTGTCTCTCGCTTGGCCATCTCTGCAACTCTCGCTACGCCGCCTTCTGCATCGGATAGGCCTGCGATCGCCGCGCCAGCAGCGCGCAGCCGCAGTCATGCACCGTGCCATTGACGATCACGAAGCCGCGCTTCTCCACGGAAGCACGAAGGCTTGCGTTCGCGACCGGCTTCTGGGCATCGACCCAGATCACCAGTGCGGCGTTGGGGCGAAGGAAATTCATCAGCCAGTCGATGGTCGGCTCGAGCGCGTGCAGCGTACGCCGGCGCCAGTCCACGAGCGCGACGTCGTATTGACCGGCCGGACGGCCGCAATTGCCGGTCGCTGCTGCGAGCAGATAGCCGCGACGATGCAGCTCCAGCGCCAATTCCATGCTCTTCGAGCCGGCTACCACGATGCGCTGCCCCGTGGAGCAGGCTGCGAGCGCGATCATCGGATCAATAATTCTGTCGCCGGCGGCAATCTGGGGGGAAGTCATGACATCACCTGTTCTCGTTGGTCTCGCCTGTCGTCATGCGAGACTGCTCACGAGGGGCTATATCTTCTGCGCGGCATTTGATTTCGAGAGCGCTGCGACCTCATTCGCATATGAGCCGCATAAGGATGGGCGGCTATCGGCGGGCTTTGAATCCTTTGACCGTGTGCTAGGCCCACGTTGCGAATGGCGGCGACAGTTTTCCCTTGCCCATGGACTGTCGCCGCCAACCAATACCGGAGAGTGTTCTCGTCTTACTCCGGCGTGGGTTAGTCATAGAGTGCCACGAAAAATATAACCGTGACAGTCGGTGCGAAGGTGGTCCAACGGGCCAATAGAACAGCAGCCTTTGGTGACCGGCACTTTTTCGGACGCGAGACGCAGAAGCCCTAAATGGCGACGACGATGCTTTCACTCGCGGCACACATAAGGCAGGCGTAAGTGCGCAAATCGAAGCCAGGTTTATCCGGTTCAAGGCGCGAAAGGATCATCGGAGACTCGCAGTCCGCACAGAACGGACGCTCGCTCGTGGGTTTTCCATGAAAAAACGAGGGAACGGAACGATTGAGCATAACACGCCTCCATGGTTGGGCGGGAGCGCGACACTCTCAGTCACCGATAGATGCCGGAACGGGGCGGTGATGTACTTATCATGCGCTTCCGGATTCCCGAGTCTGGTCCGTATTGCTCACATTCACAGAGTTTTATGGCGATGCTCTGAGAAATTCTGCTCATCGAGCAACCAGTCGGTTAGTTCTTGCTGGTTGAATCATCCCGCTCTATCTCGGGCTTCTCACGCAAAACGGCATTCAGCAACGAATTATGAACCTCGATCTTTCCATTGTAGCTGATGAGTCCAAGTTTGCGGAATTTGTTCATGAAGGCGCTGACACGGGATCGGGTCGTTCCAATCATCTCTGCCAACGTTTCCTGGCTGATATTCAGTAAAATAGACTGAGATCTACCTTCCTCTCCGAAATGCGCGAGCAGAAGGAGAAGGCGCGCGAGGCGCTTTTCACTTGAGTTGAAAAGCTGATCGATCAAGTCCTCTTCGATTCGGCTGTTCCTTGTCAGGAGATACGCCATGAACAGCTCGGA
>DATHMA010000262.1:0-7875 GCA_035487555.1 Bradyrhizobium sp.
TCGCGTGCGCGCCGAACTCCGGACCGATCACTATTTCCACGGCATCTATTACGCCAAGGCGTTCCAGGTCGACGGCCGCAAATATGTCCACGGACTTGCGTCGCTCGCAAGGAGGGCAGGCGCGCGCATCTTCGAGGACACGCCCGTCGTCAGCATCGATTCCTCAGGCATCCGAAAACGCATCGTCACGCCGTCAGCGCGTTTGCGCGCCACCCACATCGTGCTCGCCGGCAATATCCATCTCGGCGCGACCTTGCGGCGGTTGTCGGAGACACTGCTGCCGGTCTGGCGCTATGCCGGCGTGACCGCGCCGCTCGGGGCGCGCCTTGCCGACGTGATCGCGTTTCAGGGATCGGTGGCCGACACCGACGGCATCGATCACTTCCGGATCGTGGACGGCGATCGGCTGATGTGGGCGAGCCCGGAAACCACCTGGGCGATGCGGCCGCATCATTTTGCCGGCGCCATTCAACGAAGGATCCGCAACGTCTTTCCAAAGCTCGGATCGGTGGAGATCGCCGAGACCTGGGGTGGCGCGATCGGGCAGACCGTGCACGGCATGCCGCAGATCGGCCAGTTGCGGCGCGGATTGTGGGTGGCAAGCGGTTTCGGCGGCCAGGGCTTGAACACCTCGGCGATGGCCGGGCAATTGATCGCCCGCAGTATCTTGTGGGGCGACGAACGCTGGCGGCTGTTTTCGCCGTTCGAACTGGTCTGGGCAGGCGGGCCGATCGGCCGGGTCGCCGGATATTTCATCGGCATGTGGGGCCGTGGAAGCGCCGCGGCCGCCGGCGCGCTCGCCCGCCATCGGGAACGGGTGCGGGTGCAGGAACGCATCCGCGAGGCACGGCTAGCCGAAGCCAATCGCCAGGCCGGAACGCGCGCCGCGCCGCGTCGCCCCCCGCCGGGACGTCCGCGTCCCGTACGCCCGCCGCCGCCGGAATCGGCGCCCGCCAACTCGACGGATGGCGGCGAGGGGGTTTGATGTGGGGTTTCTCGCAAGAAAGTGAGAAATTTCGCCTGCAAGCGGTGTAACTTCGCACCTCGAAGGCCGTATCTCAGGGCGAACCAGCCGAATCCCGCTGCGCACGGAGACCACCATGATCGACCGCCGTATTTTGCTTGCATCAGTGGCCAGCCTGTTGGGCCTTGCCGCCTTCCGGTGGCTGCGGGCTTCGCCGGCAGAAGCCTCCGAGAAGTTCGAGGTCGAAAAGACCGACGCGGAATGGCGCGCGCAGCTGACGCCGCAGCAATATGACATCCTGCGCAAGCAGGGGACCGAACGCCCGGGCTCGAGCCCGCTTCTCAACGAGCATCGCAAGGGCATCTTCGCCTGCGCCGGTTGCGACCTGCCGCTGTTCTCTTCGGAGACCAAGTTCGAGAGCGGGACCGGCTGGCCGAGCTTCTACCAGCCGCTCGACAACGCCGTCGGCAAGACCGAAGACCGCACCTTCGGCATGCTGCGGACCGAAGTGCATTGCCGCCGCTGCGGCGGCCATCTCGGGCACGTCTTCGATGACGGGCCGAAGCCGACCGGATTGCGCTACTGCATGGACGGCTACGCCCTGGTATTTCACCCGGCGACGCCGTCGGCGACCTGACATCCGCTTCGCTCCAAGGAGCGATTTACGCCCGGCAATTGTTGCCCGCCCGGCAATTCTGCCCCGGTCATTGGACCGGGGAATTGTTGCCTAAGTGATTGATATAACTATATTTCCTATGTTGGCATAGCGCTTGCGACAGTCTCCCCCGAATGCGGCCGTGGCCTTTTGCTGAAAGGCTCGCCCCGCGGGACGAATGTGGAGACAATGTTATGGGTATCTTCGACGCGCTTAACACCTCGGTTGGCGGCCTGCAGGCGCAGTCCTTCGCGTTACAGAACATCTCCGGCAACATCGCGAACGCCTCGACCACCGGCTACAAGGGCATCGGCACGAGCTTCGAGGATCTGGTTCCGGACGCCACCATTCCGAGCCGTCAGGTCGCAGGCGGCGTCACCGCTTTCGCGCAGGCAACGATCACCACCCAAGGCACCGTTTCGGCATCGACGGTCGCAACCAACATGGCGATCAACGGCGACGGTTTCTTCTCGGTGCAGAAGGCGACCGCGGTGGTCGACAACGTGCCGGTGTTCAGCGGCGTCACCGACTATACGAGGCGCGGCGACTTCCAGGTCAACGCCAACGGCAACCTTGTCAACGGCGCCGGCTATTACCTGATGGGCGTTTCGGTCGATGCCAAAACCGGCAACCCGACCGGCAACGTTCCGCAGGTGCTGCAATTCCAGAACAATTTCATTCCGGCGCAGGCGACCAGCGCCATCCAATATGCCGCGAACCTTCCGACCCAGCCGAAAACGCCGGCAAGTTCCACCGCGGCCTCTGGCACGATCACCGCGGACGGAGGCATCAACCCCGCCGACTTCGCTTCCAATCCGTTGCCGATCGGAACACCGGCGGCACCGTTCACCGACAACACGATCACCGGCTCCGCCGCCATCAACCAGGCAACAACGCCGGCGCCGATCACGTCTGCCACGAAATTGTCGGGCACCGCGCCAAGCGACTCGCTTCCGACCAGTTTCGTCAACGGCGATACCATCACGGTCGACACCGCCCCAAGCACCACGCTGACCTTCGTCACCACGGGCACCAACCTCGCCGCCCATCAGATCGACGTCACCGATAACGTCGGTACGCTGTTGACCGCGATCGGCAACATCACCGGTGTTGCGCCGACCATCAACGCCTCGACCGGCGCGATCACGCTGCATACCGGCACCGCGCAGGATCTCAAGATCACCAGCTCCGCGTCGGCATTCTCCGCGCTTGGCTTCACCTCCCCCGTCACGCGCGCGCGTGGCGGCGGCGGCACGGCGGGTACTGGTGTTGTCATCGGCAACGACCTGACGTCGTTCACCAACGAATCCATCTCAGGCGGCGCGGTGACGGCTTACAATGCGGCGGGAACGCCGGTGAACCTGCAATTGCGCTGGGGCAAGATCGACAGCGCTGCGCTCGGCGCCGGGCACCAGGACATCTGGAATCTGTTTTATCAGACCAGCACCACCGCGACCGGCACCCAGGTGGCCTGGATCAACAGCGGCACCAACTTCATCTTCAGCGCCAACGGTTCGCTGTCGTCTCCCACTGGTTCCTCCATCACGATCGCGGGCGTGAATGTCGACGGGCAATCGCTCGGCAGTCTTTCGGTCAACATCTCGTCGGGCGCCCTGACGCAGTTTGCGAGTTCGGCCGGTTCCGCGACCATCAACACCATCTCGCAGAACGGCTTCGCCGCGGGCCAGCTTCAGTCGGTTGCCATCAACAATTCAGGCCTCGTGGTCGGCACGTTCTCCAACGGGCAGAACATCGACCTCGCTTCGGTCACGCTGTCGCACTTCAACGGCACCAACTATCTCAAGGCGCTCGACGGCGGCGCCTATGAAGTTACCGAACAGTCGGGGCCGGCGATCCTCGGCGCGTCCGGCAAGATCAGCGGCTCCTCGCTGGAAGGATCGAACACCGACATTGCCGACGAATTCACCAAGCTGATCGTGACCCAGCAGGCCTATTCGGCCAACACCAAGGTGATCACCACGGCGAACAACATGGTTCAGGATCTTCTGAACGTGCTGCGCTGATCCGCGCGGCTTGATGTGTGACGTAATTCAAGGCGGGCCATAAATATGGGTTTGAGTTCAGCCCTCGCCACCGCGATGTCCGGTCTGCGCACCACCCAGGCGTCGCTGTCGATCGTCTCGTCGAACATCGCGAACGCGCAGACGCCCGGATACGTCGCCCAGAACCCCAACCAGATCGAGGTCGCCAGCGGCGGCTTCGGTTCGACCGTGGAGACCACTGGCGTCAACCGCCAGCTCGATCTGTTCGTCCAGAGTCAGTTGCGCACGGAAACCTCCGGCGGCGCCTTTGCCGACCAGACGGCGAATATCCTGGGCCAGTTGCAGAGCGTCTACGGGACGCCGGGCGGCAACGGCACCCTTGAAACCACGCTCAACAACTTCACCACGGCGCTGCAATCGCTGTCGAGCAGTCCCGGCAATGCTTCGGCGCAGAGCGTGGCGCTGTCGGCGGCGCAGACGCTGGCCCAGCAACTGAATACGACGACGCAGGGGATCCAGTCGCTTCGCACCAATGTCGATCAGGACATCGGCAATTCGGCGGCTCAGGCCAACACGGACATGAGCCAGATCGCGCAGATCAACACCCAGCTTCAAGGGTTAAGCCCGACCGATCCGCTCGCCGCGACGCTGATGGATCAGCGCGACAACGCGATCAATTCGCTGTCGAAGCTGGTGGACGTCAGGGTCGTGACCGATTCGTCGAACCAGGCCAGCGTCTTCACCAATACCGGCATCCAGCTCGTCGGCGCCGGCCTTGCCTCCTCCTTTATCTACAACTCGCAGGGCGCGTTGGGTGCGACGTCGCTGTACAACGCCAATCCCGCCAAGTCCGGCGTCGGATCGCTGAACATCAAGCTGCCCAACGGCGCCTCGATCGATGCGGTCTCAAACAACGTCATCACTTCGGGCCAGATCGCCGCCGACCTGAAGCTGCGCGACCAGACCCTGGTGCAGGCCCAAACCCAGGTCGACCAGACGGCGGCGACGCTTGCAAGTTCGCTGTCGGACAAGACCACGGCAGGGACCGCCGTAGCAGGACCCCCGGCCGGTTTCGACCTGAACGTGTCGGGCGTATTGGCGGGCAACACCGTCAACCTGACCTACACCGACAGCGCGACCAACACTCAGCACAATATTTCGATCGTCAACGTGACCGATCCGGCCGCGCTGCCGCTGCAGAACGCGGCCAACGCCAATCCGCAGCTGGTCGGCGTCGATTTTTCCGGCGGTGTGACCTCGATCGCCTCGCAATTGAACGCGGCGCTTGGCGCCAGCCACTTGAAATTCTCCAACGTGGCCGGCTCGCTGCGCGTGTTTGACGACGGCACCAGCAGCGCCAGCGTCAACGCGGCGTCGGTCACGACGACGATGAGCTCGCTTGCCAGCGGTAATGCACAATTGCCGCTATTTACTGACGGCAATTCGCTCTACACCGGCCAGTACACGGGGAACGGCTCGCAAATGACGGGCCTTGGCGGTCGCATCACGATCAACCCGGCGGTGCTCGCCAATCCGTCGGCGCTCTCCGTCTACAGCACCTCGCCGGCGACGGCGAGCGGCGATAACACGCGCCCGGATTTCCTGTTCTCGCAACTGACGTCGGCGAAATTCAACTATTCGACCAAGACCGGACTCGGTTCGAGTTCGGCGCCGTTCAACGGCACCATCACCGACTACATCCAGCAATTCATCAGCCAGCAAGGCAATGCCTCGACGCTGGCGACGCAATTGCAGCAGGGCCAGAGCGTCGTCGTCTCGACCTTGCAGCAGAAGTTCAACTCGACCTCCGCCGTCAATATCGACACCGAAATGGCGAACCTGATCCAGGTGCAGAATACCTATGCGGCCAATGCTCACATCATGTCGGTGGTTCAAAGCATGATGCAGAGCTTGCTGCAGGCTCAAGTGTAAGGCGCGCAAATGTCCGTCAGCAGTATCAATTACGGTTCCTCGATCCTGGGCCAGTCGGTCCAGAACATCAACAACCAGCTCACCAACCTGTCGACGGAGCTTTCGACCGGCGTGAAGTCGCAGACCTATGCCGGCATGGGCGTCAACGAGGGCTTTGCGGTCGCAGCAAGGGCGCAGCTCTCGAACATCTCGGCGTTCACCACGACGATGACGAACGTCAATACGATCATCTCCGCGGCCAACACCGCGCTACAGTCGCTGTCGCAGACCGCTAGTTCGGTCCAGAGCTCGGCGGCCGCGACCCCGCAGAACCTGACCAGCAGCGGACAGACCATCGCGCAGCAAAATGCGGCGTCCCAGCTCTCATCGATCGTCGGCATCCTCAATACCCAGGTCGGCGACCGCTACATCTTCTCCGGCAACGCGATCAACACCCCGGCGGTCGCCTCCGCCGACGACATCATGAACGGCACCGCAACCCAGGCCGGCCTCAAGCAGGTGATATCAGAACGCCAGCAGGCCGATCTCGGCACCAGCGGCCTCGGGCGTCTCGTCATTACCTCGCCAACGCCGACCTCGGTGCAGGTGGCGGAGGATGTCGCGGGCTCTCCGTTCGGCTTCAAGCTGAGTTCGGTGAACTCGTCGCTGACCGGAGCCACGGTGACCGGTCCCGCCGGCTCGCCGGCGGCGGTTTCGGTCGACCTCGGCGCCACCAATCCCAATCCGGGCGATCAGGTGAGCTTTACGTTCAAGCTTCCGGACGGCACCACCGAATCCGTTCAGTTGACGGCAACCAACACGACGCCGCCGCCAACCGGCAGTTTCACCATCGGTGTAAATTCGACGATAACGGCCGGCAACCTCAACACAGCCCTCAACAGCTCGATCTCAACGCTCGCCAACACCGCGCTGGTGGCGGCGTCGGCGGTCGCTGCCGGCGATAATTTCTTCAACACCGACGGCACCGCCACCGGGATCGTGGCCAACAACAAGGCAGCTACCGCAGCACCGATCACCGGCGCGACGCTGTTGTCGGGCGGTGCCAACACCGACTCGCTTGCGGCCAATTTTGCGAACGGCGACACCATCACGGTGGATGGCAAGCAGATCAGCTTCGTCACCTCCGGCGCGACCGGCAACAATCAGGTCAACATCACCGACAGCGTCCAGACGCTGCTCTCCAAGATCGACGCCATCACCGGCACCTCGACGCCCTCGACCATCTCGGGCGGGGTGATCACCCTGCATACCGATAATGCCGCCAGCCTCTCGGTCGCGAGTTCGAATGCCGCTGCATTCACAGCCCTCGGATTCACCGGCACCGTGACTGCAACGCAGCCGCCGCTGCGCGTCGGCTCGCCGCTGGGATCGGCGACCAAGCTCGTCGCCGGCTCGGCGAACACGATCGCCTGGTACACCGGCAATTCCGGTCCCGGCACCGCGCGCGCCTCGTCGACGGTACGCATCGACCAATCGCAGACCGTGCAATACGGCGCGCAAGCCAACGAGCAGGCGATCCGATCGGCGATCCAGTCGATTGCCGTATTTGCGGCCGTCACGGCATCGCCCACGGCAACCAATTCGGCGGGCCAGATCGCGGCGCTCAGCTCGCGCACCGCGGCGAACCTGACGCCGCAGGCCGGCCAGCAGACCATTTCGGATATCCAGACCGACTTCGCCAACGCCCAAAGCACGATGAAGGACGCCACGGCGCGGCAGACCCAGACTCAGACCGCGTTGCAGAACATGGTCGACCAGACCGAAGGCATCAACCAGAGCGAGGTGGCGAGCCAGATCCTGGCGCTGCAAAACAGCCTGCAAGCCTCCTATCAGACCACCGCGATGCTTTCGCAATTGAGCCTGACCAAGTTCCTGCCGGTAGCCTGAGGGTAGGGACCTGAGCCGTTAGGTTTTCGTTAACCACGCCTATTTACTGTTTGGTCAGAAGTTGGGCGCGGTCTGCCGCTTCGGAGCCAATCATGAACGAACAATTTCATCTTGTGGTGGCAACGCCCTGCTTCGGCGGGCAGGTCTCCAGCATCTATGCCAGCTCGATCTTCAAGTTGCAGCGGGCGCTGCGCGCCAAGTCAAACGTCGATCTCAAGGTGCACCTGCGCGACGGCGATGCGCTGATCACGCGCGCGCGGGCCAACCTGGTGACGCTGTTCCTCGACGATCCCGCCGCCACGCATCTGTTGTTCGTTGACGCCGACATCGGCTTTGCGCCCGAACAGGTGTTCCGCCTGATCGAATCCGGCGCCGATGTCGTTGCCGGCGTCTATCCGATCAAGCGGATCAACTGGGAGAAGGCGAGGCGGGCG
>DATHMA010000263.1:0-6362 GCA_035487555.1 Bradyrhizobium sp.
TTCAGCCGCGGGAAGGTTTCCAGCGGATTGTCGGCGCACATGCGCGAGATGATGCTTGCGGGGAGATGCGGCGGCATCGGGTCGTCGCCGTCGAACTGCCAGTGCGGATAGTCGGACGCGAACAGGAACATCTTTTCCGAGCCGATCTGATCGATGACGTCGGCGACGGCCTTGGCGTCGTCAGGCGCATCGAACGGCTGCGTGGTGACGCGGACGTGGTCGCGGATGATGGCGGAAGGCTCGCGCTCGACCCAGGGCACCTCGACGCGCACGCCCTTCCAGGTCTTGTTGGCGCGCCACATGAAGGTAGGCAGCCAGCTCACGCCCGACTCCATCAGTACGACCTTCAGCCCGGGAAATTTGCCGAACACGCCTTCATAGATCAGGCTCAGCACCTGCGCCTGGAACGCCTGCGCCTCCGCGAGATAATATTCGTAGCGATGCGACGGCCAGCCGACCGAGCTCGGCGCCTGCCGGTAGGAAGAGCCGGCATGGATCGCGAGCGGTAGCTGGTATTTCTCGGCAACCTGGTAGATCGGCCAGAACTGCCGGCGGCCGAGCAGCATTTCGCCCTGCGCCAGCACCAGGATGGAGACGAAGCGGTTGTCGCCGGCGCGCCGCTCGATCTCCTCGATCGCGAGATCCGGCGCCTGTATCGGCACGAGGATCGAAGCACGCAGACGCGAATCCTGCGACAGCCATTCGGCCGCAATCCAGTCATTGATCGCCTTGCAGAAGGCGGAGGCCATATAGGAATCGAACACAGCGGAGGCGCCGTAGAGCACGTTGCAGATCGCGTGGCTGGCGCCAAGCTGATCGAACGCGCCGCGCTGGACCATCTTGAGATCGCTTCCCGGCTTGCCCTGCGCGGGCCGCCAGTCGGGCCGGCCGCAGAGCGGCATGTTCGGCGGGTAGCTCGTGAGATCCAGCCCATCGATGGCGCGGCTCACCACCTGCTCTTTCCAGTGATCGTCGAGATAGGGCAGCAGCGTCGTGCGTGTGCCGCCCACCGCCGGGTGGATGTCGCAATCGATCCGCGTGGCCGTGGCCATTTGTTTCCTCAGATGCTTATTGGCGGTGCTTCGCACTGCGCCGCAAATGTGCCGCCGTCACGCCCGATGCGCAAGCAAATAGCGGCCTTCACGCCTGCCAAATCAGACTTCCAGCCATTCCTTGCGCACGGCCGAATTGGCGCCGAAATCGTCCGGCTTGCCCTGGAACACGATGCGGCCGTGACCCATGACAAAGAGGCGGTTGGAAATCTTCAGCGCGATGCCGAGTTTTTGTTCGATCAGCAAAATCGCGACGCCGCGGCGGGAGATTTCGGCGAGCAGCTCGCCGACCTGTTCGACCAGTTTTGGCGCGAGACCTTCGGTCGGCTCATCGATCAGGATCAGGTCGGGATCGCCCATCAAAGTGCGGCACATGGTCAGCATCTGCTGCTCGCCGCCGGAGAGCACGCCCGCGGAAACATCCGCCCGCGCCTTCAGGTTCGGAAACAGGCGATAGACGTCGTCGAATTGCCAGCGGCCGAACTTGCCGGATCGTTTCAGGCCGAGCTCGAGATTTTGCCGCACCGTCAGCGTCGGAAAGACCTGGCGATCCTCGGGCACATAGCCGATGCCGCAATGGGCGACCTGGTCAGGCCGCAGGCCCGCGATATCTCTGTTGCGAAACCGGATCGTACCTTGCGCCGGCACCAACCCCATAATCGCCTTGCAGGCGGTTGAGCGGCCGACGCCGTTGCGGCCGAGCAAGCTCACGATCTCGCCGTCGCCGACATTGAGGTCGACGCCATGCAGGATGTGGCTCTGGCCGTAATAAGCGTGGAGGTTTTCGACTTCGAGGATCATGCGGCCGGGCTACCCAGATAGGCTTCCTGCACCGCCGGATTGGCACGCACGGCGGCCGGTGGACCGGAGGCGATCACCTGGCCGTAGACCAGGACGGTGATGACGTCGGCGAGATCGAACACCACCTTCATGTCGTGCTCGACCATCACCAGCGTCTTGTCCTTAGACACGCGGCGGATCAGCTCGACCGCATTGTCGGTCTCGGTGTTGCTCATGCCTGCGGTCGGCTCGTCCAGCAGGATGACGGAAGCGCCGCCCGCAATCGTCATGCCGATCTCGAGCGCGCGCTGATCGGCATAGGAGAGCAGGCCCGCCGGCGTGTCGCTGCGCGAGGTGAGATTCAGCTCCTCCAGCATCCGACCTGTCTTTTCGTTCAGCTCGCGCTGGCGCCACAGCGGGGTCCAGAATGAATAGCGATAGCCCATGCTCCACAAGAGCGCGCAGCGCAGGTTCTCGAACACCGAGAGACGATGGAAGATCGAGGTGATCTGGAAGCTGCGCGACAGGCCCTTGCGGTTGATCTGGTGCGGCGGCAGGCCGTCGACGCGCTCGCCATTGAGCAGGATCTCGCCCGAAGACAGGCGAAATCGGCCGCTCATCAAATTGAACAGCGTGGTCTTGCCGGCACCATTGGGGCCGATGATGGCGTGGCGCTCGCCCTTCTTGATGTCGAGATTGACGCCGCGGATGATCTGCATGTTGCCGAAGGATTTATTGACGCCGCGAAGGCTGAGCGCAAGTTCAGTCATGCGGCGCTCCGCTCCGGCTTGAGCTCGCTCATCAGGCCATCCCAGACCCGCCCGAACGAACGCGCCTCCAGCGCAAACCAGGACGTGCCGACGGCAAGACACATCAGCGCGGCGAGCCAGGGCAGCACATCGTGCTCGTCGATCTTGTGGCCGAACAGCACCAGGGTCTTGCCCTGCGCGGCGCCGATGGTGAGGAAGGAAGCGAGTTCGACGACGCCGACAAAGCCGAGCACCATGACGAGGCAAGGCAGGATCACTCGGCCATAAGGCAGCAGCAATTTGCCGAAGCGCCCGCCGCGCACGATCGGGCCGTGCGCGGCAATCAAGCCCATGATGCCCTGCGGGGCGAACATCACCATGGTGATGAACAGCATGCCGACATAGACCAGCCAGGAGTTGGACATCAGGCTGACGCCGCTCTGGAGCAGCGTGATCAGCACGGCTCCAAGGATCGGCCCGCCGAAGGCCGCGGAGCCGCCGATATAGGCCATCAGTAGCGCGTTGGCCGACAAGGGTGCGGCGAGCGCATCAAAGGTGACGATCTCATAGGTGATGGCATAGAGCCCGCCGCCGATGCCGGCAAAAAAGCCCGAGAGCACGAATTGCGTGAAGCGCACCATGCGCGGGTCGTAGCCGACGAACTGCACACGCTCGAAATTATCGCGCGAGGCGTTGGCCATTCGCCCGAGCGGCGTGCGCGTGAGATACAGCATCAACAGCGCCGAGATCACGGTCCATGCCAGGATCAGGTAATAGACCTGGATCGAGGGGCCATATTTGAAGCCGAACAGGCTGTGGCCGATCATGCGGTTGGAATTGACGCCGCCCTCGCCGCCGAAGAAATGATGGAACATCAGCGCGGCCGTGGTCATCAATTCCCCGATGCCGAGCGTGATCATGGCGAAGGCGGTGGCGCGTTGCTTGGTCGCCATGTAGCCGAACACGACCGCGAGTGCGCCGCCGGACAGGCCCGCCAACACCGGCACCAGTTCGAGCGGAATCGGCAGCGTGCCGTCGCCGGCGAGATTGAGGAAGTGGATGGTGGCGTAGCCGCCGATGCCAAAGAACACCGCGTGGCAGAACGAGAACAGGCCGGATTGGCCGAGCAGCATGTTGTAGGACAGCGCCAGGATGCTCATCATCCCCATCTGGCTCAGCATCGAGATGACGAAGCCGGAGTGGCGGCCGGTGTGGTAGTTGTAAAACGCCCAGGGCATCGCGATCGCCGCGAGCAGCACGATGAACCAGAGCCAGCCTTGCGTCGAAGACCCCTTCTTCATGTGTCACGCGTTCCCATCAGGCCGCGCGGCCGCACCATCAGGATGAAGATCATCAGCAGGAACGGCAGCAGCGCGCCGATGCGCGCGACCGGGACGGTCATGAACTCCGTGAACAGATTGTCGCCGGAGAGCGTGATGCCGAGCGGCTTGAGCAGGTCGAGCAGCGAGACATTGATCACGACGGCAAAAGTCATGATCATGCCCATCAGGATCGAGGCGACGAAACAGCCCATCAGCGAGCCAAGCCCGCCGAACACCACGACCACGAACACGATCGGCCCCATGGAATCGGCCATGCCGGGCTCGGTGGTCTGGTAATTGCCGCCGATGACACCGGCGAGGCCCGCGAGCACGCAGCCGCCGGCGAACACCAGCGTGAACACGGCCGGCACATTGTGGCCGAGCGCGCTCGCCATTTGCGGATGGGTGAGAGAGGCCTGGATGATCAGGCCGACGCGGGTCTTTTTCAGGAGCAGCCAGGTGGCGAGCAGCATGCCGGCCGAGACCAGCAGCATGAAGCCGCGATAGGCTGGGAAATACTGGCCGTAGAAGGTGAACAGCGGGAAATCGAGCAGGGGCGGAATGCGGTAGGGCATCGGCAGCATGCCCCAGGTCATCTGCACCACGCGCTCGATGATGAAGACGAGGCCGAAGGTGAAGAGCAGCTCGGCGATATGGCCGTTGGAATGCACGCGGCGAAGCCCGAACACCTCGATCGCGGCCCCTAACAGGCCGCAGAGCAGCGGCGCAATGATCAGCGCCGGGAAGAAGCCCAAGAACTGGCTGACGGTGAAGGCGAGATAGGCGCCGATCATGTAGATCGAGGCGTGCGCGAAATTGAGCACACCCATCATGGAGAAGATCAGCGTGAGCCCGCTCGCCAGCATGAACAACAGCATGCCGTAGACAAGGCCGTTGAGCAGGGAAACGAGGACGATTTCCATGAGCCTGAGGTCCCCGCTTCCCGATGTCTACCTCTTCACATCATTCCGGCCGCTTCATCTTGCAGATGGTCGGCAACGTCAGGTCCGCCGTTGATGCCGTCATGTAGTTCTTCCAGCCAAACCCGGTGTGCTCGGCGTCGTATTTGACGCCCTTTGAGAAGACGCCGGCGTAATAGGGCATCAGCAGCTGGTGGTCGTCCTTGCGCATGATGACGTCCTGGCCTAGCAGGTCCTTGGAATGCGCATCCTCGAGCGCGAGCGCGACCTTCATGGAATCGGTCGAGCCGGCCTTGTTGATGGCGTCGGCCAGCATGTCGATCATGGTCACGAAATTGAGCGTCGAGAAATCGGTGTCATGGCCGCTTGTGCGCCAGTCATTGGCGAATTTTTCGGCTTCCGGCACCTTGAGATCGACGGCAACGTTGCTGTTGAACTCCATAATCGAGGTCAGACGGTTCTCGCCGGCCGCGCCGATCGCGGTTGGGCCGCCGATCAGATGCGACAGGAAGGTGTCGAACCGCACGTCGAGGCCGGCTTCGTTGGCGGACTTGATCAACAGATTGAGGTCGCGGTTGTAGTTGCCGGTGACCACGCTCTGCGCACCGGACGCCTTGATCTTGGCGACATAGGGCGAGAAATCCTGCACCTTGCCGAACGGCATCAGCTCGTCGCCGACGATCTCGATGTCGGGGCGCAGTTTCGCCAGCCACTTCTTGGTGTCGTGCTGGATCGACTGGCCGAACAGATAATCCTGGTTGAGCAGATAGACCTTCTTCAGATCCTGCGGCAGCGCCTTGATGCGGGCGGCGGCACGCATGTCGACGGAACCTGCAAAGCGGAAATGCCAGAAGTCGCATTGCTCGTTGGTGAGCTCGGTCGCGAGCGCTCCGCAGTTGAGATAAATGATGCGGTTATCGGGGTTGCGCGCATTGTGCTTCGACACTGCGTCGATCAGCGCCGCGCCGACATTGGAGCCGGTGCAGTGCATCACGAACGGGATGTTCTGGTCGGTCATGCTCTTGAGCGCGATCAGCGCTTCGGCCGGCTGCAGCTTGTAATCGAAGGGGATCAGCTCGAACTTGCGACCGAGCGCGCCGCCCATGGCGTTTTTCCGTGCGATGATAAATTGGAAGTTTTTCAGGAACTCGTCGCCACCCGAGGCAAACGGACCGGAGAACGGATCGGTGTAGGCAACCTTGATGGTTTCTTCGGCCAAAACCGGCCGGCCGGAAGACAAGACACTCAAGAAAACAAGCAGGACAGCAAACGAATAGCCGAGCAGCCGCAGACCGCGCATCACGTCCTCCCCTATGCCCTATCCTTGTTCGGATAGATGTTCTTGTAGGGATCAGAGTACATGGCGACATGGCCTAGTCAATCGCCTGACTGTGATCGACCTGATCAGCAAAAAGGCGATGCGGTTCCGGTCAGTTCACAATTGCTTAGTCCAATAAGTGCTATTCGCGGTTGAATAGCGGATTGCCCGTTCATTTAAGGAGGTAGAGATGAAAATCGTGAAACTGGCAGCATTGGCGG
>DATHMA010000264.1:0-3501 GCA_035487555.1 Bradyrhizobium sp.
TCCGAAGCGCTGTCGCTGAAGCGGCGCGACGTGCCCAGGCCCGGCGAAGGCGATGTGCTTATCGTTACCGGCAAGGGCAACAAGACCCGCATGGTGCCGGTGCTGCAAAACGTGCTCGCGCTGATCGCCGAATATGTCGGAATGTGTCCGCACGTGCTCGCACAGGACACGCCGATCTTTGTCGGCGCCCGCGGCGGCCCCTTGAGTCCGCGCATCATCCAGCTCACCATGGAGCGGATGCGTGGCGCGCTCGGCCTGCCCGACAGCGCGACGCCGCACGCGCTGCGCCATTCCTTCGCGACGCATCTGCTGTCACGCGGCGGTGATCTGCGCGCGATCCAGGAACTGCTCGGCCACGCCTCGCTCTCGACCACACAGATCTACACCGGCATCGACACCGAGCGGCTGCTCGAAGTCTATCGCAGCGCGCATCCGCGAAGCTGACGCGAATCTTACGCGGCTGTAATTGATGAATAATATTTAAGAAGACGCGCTGCTTTGTCGCGCCTACCGTCGCGTCATTAACGTCGACTCATTGGGGTTCTCGAGCCGATGGCGGGGCAGCAATGGCAGAACAAAACAACAAGACATCGCCGGCAACGCTCGAAGCATTCCAGCGAGTGACTGACACGCCGCGAGGACAAAGAGACGTTCTCGGGATGCTGGCCGGCATTCTCATTTGCTTCGCCGTGCTCGCGCCGACCGACGCTTTTGCCTATCTCGATCCGGGCACCGGGACCTTCGCGCTACAGGGATTGATCGCGGGCATCGCGGGCGGCGTGCTGGGCGTTCGGGCTTACTGGAGACGGATCGGCGGACTGCTCCGACGCTCGAAGGCTTCCGAGGCAACCGGGTCGGAACGGCCGCTTCCCCATGGCGATGCGTGATCCCGGCTCCTTTCGCGATCCCTCCGGTTACGTCTTCACCTCCGGTGATCGCATCTTCCGGGCCATCGACGACCAAGCCTACGAGAATTTTCTGCTGCTTAGGTCTTCCGGCGCCTATGCCGACCTGAGAAGCAAAGAATGGATCATCGCCGCCGAGGAGGCCGATGGGGATCACGCCGTTCACGATGGCAGGCGGGTTCTCGAACACCCCAGGCTCCCATTTGTCTCCTATCCCTATGAATGGCCGTTCTCGCTGCTCAAGCGCGCGGCGCTGCTGCATCTGGACGTTCACCTGCGCGCGCTCGACTTCGACTTCGCGCTGTCGGATGCGAGCGCCTACAATGTGCAGTTCTGCGGCGTGAAGCCGGTGTTCATCGACACGCCGTCATTCGTGCCGTATCGGGAGGGAGACTACTGGACGGGTCAGCGGCAGTTCGTGGAACAGTTCGTCAATCCGCTATTGTTGCGCTCGCAATTCGGGATCTCGCACAATGCCTGGTATCGCGGCTCGATCGACGGCCTGCCGACGAGCGACATCGCCCGCCTGCTCGGCCGCTTCAAGCGCTGGTTCGCGCCGACCCTGCTGACAAACATCACGCTACCGGACCTGCTGCAAAGGAGAGCCCGGCGCGAAACGGATGGGAGGCCGGCGAAGCCGCAGCTGCTTCCCAAGACCGCGCTGCGTTTCATGCTGCAGCGGCTGCATGGCTGGATTTCAAGGCAACAGCCGAGGCCCGTCGGGCCAAGCGAATGGCACCGGTACGGGACTCATAATGACTCCTACGCCGAGGAAGAAGAGGAAAGGAAGCGCGACTTCATCGCGCAGTTTTCGGAAAACCTCGCTCCAGCCTGCGCCTGGGACATGGGGTGCAACACCGGCAAATATTCCGAGGTCCTGCTGCAGAACAAGACGAAATCGATCATCGGCTTCGATTTCGACTTCGATGCGCTGGAAGCGGCGGTATCGCGCGCCGCCATCAAGCATCTCCATTTTCTTCCGCTGTTCTCCGACGCGGCCAATCCGAGCCCGCAACAGGGCTGGGCCGAGACCGAACGGCTTGGATTGCACTCCCGCAGCGGCGCGGATGCCGTCATCGCGCTCGCCATCGTGCATCATCTGGTGATCAGTCGGAATATTCCGCTGCCGGCCGTGATCGAGTGGCTGGTGGGACTGGCGCCGCATGGCGTGATCGAATTCGTTCCGAAATCCGATCCGATGATCCAGCGCATGCTGCAACAGAGGCGGGACATCTTCACGGACTACGGCAAGGCGCAATTCGAGCGCGCGCTTTCCGGCTGCGCGCGCATCGTGCGCACACTCGAATTGTCGCCGGGAGGACGGACGCTCTATCAGTTCGAGCGGACATCGAGTTAGGCCACCATGCCGATGGCACGAAGGGACGCTCTCATCCTCGCCAGGGCTGCGCTCGCGACGACGATCCTGTCGACAACTGCGCTGCTCGACTTTTACGCCTCGAACATGGCCGAGCTCGCAAGCTCCGTACGCGTGCTCCACTACGCCGCAGCAACGCTCGCCATGGTCGCGATCTGCGCGGGAGGCCTGAGGCTGCTGCCGCCGCGCTTGCCGCTCTGGCGCGCGCTGCTCGCGACGGGCCTCACGGCCTTTGTGTTCTTTTCGTATCACGAGTTGGTGGCCGTGCTGCGTGCGTCGAAAGTGCATCTTGGGGCGTGGCTTCCGGTCGCCTGGATGGCCGCGACGATGATGGTTGGCGCGCTTGCCGCCATCTTGCTGCGCCGGCCCGGGACAAGCTCGGCATTGCTCGTCCTGTCGCTCGCTTTCGCAGCGCCTTCGGCGTTGCGTATCGTCACCATGCCTGCGGGCGAACAGCAGGCACGGGCGTCCTCCCGCGAGGTCGTCGCAGCCGCCGCCGGCAATCGCATCTCGCCCAACATCTACTGGATCGTATTGGACGGATATCCAAGACAGGACGTGCTGCGCGAGGAGTTCGGTTTCGACAACAGCGATTTCATACAGCTGCTGACCTCGTTCGGCTTCACGGTCCTCGACCAAAGCCGCTCGAATTTTCCGGCGACCGTCAATTCGATCTCCAGCACGCTGAACATGGACTACACGATCCGGCCGATCGGCGAGGGCATCGAGCCGTTTTCGATCAAGGACATGTATCCAATCGTCCGCGGCCAGAGCCGGACGGTGTCCCGCCTGAAATCCGCCGGCTATCACTATGTTCATTTCGAGAACGGCTACGACTACCTCACCGAATGCGATGCCGCGGAGCCGCGATGCGTGCGCGGCAATCTCGGGCTCGACGAGCTCGACACTGCCATTCTGTCGAATACTCCGATCATCGACCTGGTCGTCGACTGGGAAAAGCTCAAAGGTCGATTTTACGAGGCACCTTTCGCATGGGGCGGCGTTGCAGATTTGACGGCCAAGATCGACGTGATCCGCAAGACGCCATCACCCTTCTTCGTCTATGCCCATGTCCTGGCGCCGCATCCGCCGATCCGCTTCCGCGCCGATTGCAGCTTCAGGCCCGCAGATCTGGACCTTGAGAAATGGAACGCCGTGGCGCGGCCGGCCTTCATCGAGCAGCTCAAATGCGTGAACACACAGGCGAAGGCGCTGCTGCAG
>DATHMA010000265.1:0-15291 GCA_035487555.1 Bradyrhizobium sp.
GTTCTATGTGCTGGGTATCGCGAGCCTGGTCTGGGCGGTCATCTGGTTCTTCTATTTCCGCGACGATCCGCGCACGCACGCGCAAGTCACGCCCCGCGAGCTGGCGGGGCTCCCGCCGGCAAATATCGCCGCTGCCCGCAAGAAGGTGCCATGGGGACCGCTGCTGAAGCGCATGATGCCGGTAACGCTCACCGACTTCTGCTACGGCTGGATCCTCTGGCTCTATCTCAACTGGCTGCCGTCGTTCTTCCTGCATGAATACAAGCTCGACCTGAAGCGATCGGCGTTGTTCGCCGCGGGCGTGTTCTTCGCCGGCGTGGTCGGCGATACAGCCGGCGGCATTATCTCTGACCGCATCCTGAAATCATCGGGCGATGTCGGCAAGGCGCGGATCACCGTGATCGTCGCGGGCTTCCTCGGCTCGTTCTGCTTCATGCTGCCGATCGTCATGGTGCACGATCTCTTGACCGTCGCGATCTGCCTGAGCATGGCGTTCTTCTTCGCCGAGCTGATCGTGGCGCCGATCTGGGCGATCCCGATGGACATTGCGCCGGAATATTCGGGGAGCGCCTCGGGCTTCATGAATTTTGGCTTTGGCATGGCCGGCATCATCTCGCCCGTCGTGTTCGGCTGGGCAATCGATGTCACCGGACGCTGGGACGTGCCGTTCATCGGCTCGCTCGCCATGCTGCTGATCGGTGCGGTGCTCGCGATGACCATCCACCCCCAGAATCGCTTTGTCGATCTCCGGCAAAGCCCGGTGCCGGCATGAGCGGCGAATTCCAATTCACAGAGCGGAGCAGATAATGAGTGTTGCGGTTGAAACCGATGATCTGATGGCGGGCGCGGAAGCAATCGCTGCCGATCTGATGAAGCGGGCGCGGATCGCGCAAGGCACGTTTGCCGATGCCGACCAGGCGCGCGTCGACGAGGCGGTGCGGGCTATTGCCTGGTCGCTCTACAAGCCCGAGCACGCGCGCGAGCTCGCGGAGCTTGCCGTTGCCGACACCGGCCTTGGCAACGTTCCGGACAAGATCATCAAGAAGCAGCGCAAGACCTTCGGCACGCTGCGTGACCTGTTGCGGGCGAAGTCGGTCGGCGAGATCGAGCGCGACGACCAGCGCGGCATCGTGAAATTCGCAAAACCCATGGGTGTTGTCGGGGCGATCACGCCCTCGACCAATCCGGGCGCAACGCCGGTCAACAAGACCATGATGGCGATCAAGGGACGCAACGCCGTGATCATCGCGCCGTCGCCGCTCGGCTACCGCACCACGGCGCTGGCGGTGGAATATATGCGCGAGTCGCTCGTCGCCATCGGGTTGCCGAAGGATCTGGTGCAAATCCTGCCCAATCCGGTGACCAAGGAGACGACGCAGGCGATCATGGAGGCCGTCGACCTCGTCGTCGTGACGGGCTCGCAGGACAATGTCCGTCGCGCCTATCGCAGCGGCACGCCGGCAATTGGTGTCGGTACGGGCAATGTTCCGGTCATCATCGATGAGACGGCTGACCTTACCGCGGCTGCCCAGAAGATTTGCGCCTCCAAGACATTCGACAACGCCACTTCGTGCTCCTCGGAGAACGCGGTCGTGATCGTATCGTCGGTCTATGATGCGGCGATCGAGGCGTTGAAGAAAGCCGGCGGCTATCTCGTCGATGACCTGCAGAAGGCGCGGGTGCAGGGCACCTTGTGGAAGAACGGCAAGCTCAACCGCCATCTGATCGCGCGCGACATGCCGGTTCTTGCCGAGAGCTTTGGCCTTCCCGAGGAAGCCAAATCAGCAAAGTTCCTGCTGGTGGAGGAGACCGGCATCGGCAAGGCCTATCCGCTCTCGGGCGAGAAGCTTGCGCTGGTGCTCACCGTCTACCGCGCGCCGGACTACAAGGCGGCAGCGGACACGGTTCGCAGGATCCTGGATTTCCAGGGCCGCGGCCACTCGATGGGTCTGCACACGACCGATCTGAGCCGGGCGCGCGAGCTTGCCGAGGAATTGCCGGTCGTGCGCGTGCTCGTCAATTTCGCCCACACTTTCGGCAATGGCGGCGGCTTCGACAGCGGGCTCGAATTCACGCTCACCATGGGCTGCGGCTCCTGGCAGAAGAACAGCATCTCGGAGAACCTGAACTACAAGCATTTCCTCAACATCACCCATCTCGTGGTGCCGATCCCCGAAGACAAGCCTTCGGAGGAAGAGCTGTTCGGCCCGCATTGGGCGCGTTACGGACGATAGGAAGCAGACGATGAATCTCGAGGAGTTTGCTGCCAAGCGCAGCGTGCTGGCGCCGGCCGGCGTGCCGACGCCCAAGGGGCTGGTCTGCACGACACCGGAAGAAGTCGTGGAAGCGGTCGCCAAGATCGGTCCAAGTGTCGTGAAGGCACAGGTACCAACCGGCAAGCGCGGCAAGTCCGGCGGCATCAAGCTCGTGAATACGCCGGAGGAGGGCACCGCTGCGGCGCGTTCCATCCTCGGCATGGCCATCGGCGGCCATACGGTCGTGCGTGTCCTGGTCGAGCAGCAGTGTGCCATCGCCCGCGAGCTCTATGCGGCGGTGTTGATCGACGTCGAAACGCGCAGCCCCGTGGTGCTGTTTTCAACCGAAGGCGGCATGGATATCGAGGAGGTCGCGGCGAGTAACCCGGCCGCCATTCGCCGGCATGTCGTGGACGTGCGCCACGGTTTTGGCGCACCGGAGGCGGCCGCGCTGATCAGGGGGCTCGACCTCGGATCATCGTCGGAGGCGATCGCCGATGTGCTCGCGAAACTCTATCGTATCTTCGCGGAGAAGGATGCGGAGCTTGTCGAGATCAATCCGCTGGCCATCCTGACGGACGGCCGTGTGGTCGCGCTCGATTGCAAATTCGTGCTCGATGATGCCTCTCATTTGCGCCAAGTGGAGCTCGCGGAAGTCGCTTCGCCACCGAAGATGACGGCGCTGGAAGTGCGCGGTGCCGAGCACGGGCTCAAATTCATCCAGCTCGACGGCAATGTGGGCGTGCTCGCCAATGGCGCCGGCCTGACCATGACCACGATGGATGTGATCGATCATTTCGGCGGCCGGCCGGCGAATTTTCTCGAGATCGGCGGAGAAGCCTACACCAAATCAGAGATCGCGCTCGACCTGGTGCTGTCCAATCCCGGCGTGAAGAGCCTGGTGGTGAATTTCTGCGGCGCATTCGCACGGACCGACGTGATGGCGGACGGTGTCGTGCGCGCCTGGAAGAAGCTGAAGCCGAATGTTCCGGTGTTTTTCACCATCCACGGCACCGGCGAAGACGAAGCGGTCGAGCTCGTTCGCAATGAGCTCGGTTTCGAACCCTATGATCTCATGGAAGATGCCGTGAAGGCGGCAGTCGAGGCAGCACGATGATATACCGACGCGGACAAACGGTTCTGGTTCAGGGGATCACCGGCAAGCAGGGATCGTTCTGGGCGGAGAAAATGATCGAGTGCGGTACCAGGGTGGTCGGCGGCGTCAATCCAAAGCGCGCCGGCGAAACCCATATCGGTGTTCCCATCTATGGTTCGGCCGTCGAGGCAGCGCGGCACACGCGATGCGACGTGTCGGTGATCTTCATTCCGCCGGCGCTGGCCAAGGACGCCATCATCGACGCCATCGATGCCGGCGTCGGCACCATCGTCACCCTCACCGAGCACATTCCAAGCCATGACGTGCTGGAGATTTTCGCGCGCATGCGAGACTCGAACAGTCGCATCGTCGGGCCGAACACCGCAGGCCTGGTGACGCCGGGCGAGGGCTTTGTCGGCATCATGCCGGGCCACAACACCAACGTGTTCAAGCCGGGCTCGGTCGGCGTCATCTCGCGCAGCGGCAGCCTGGGAACGCTGATGTGCCTCAATCTGACGCGCGCCGGTCACGGCCAGTCGGCCTTCATCGGTATTGGCGGCGACCCGATCATCGGCACGACGAGCCTCGACGCGCTGATGGCGCTGGACAAGGATGAACGCACCACGGCGGTCGTGCTCGTCGGCGAGATCGGCGGATCGATGGAGGAAGCGGCTGCGGAATACGCGCGCACAATGCGCAAGCCGGTGTTCTCCTTTATCGCGGGGCGCTCCTCGCCGCCGGACAAGAAGATGGGGCATGCCGGCGCCATCGTCAGCGGCGGGCGCGGCGGTTATGGGTCCAAGCGCGCTGCGCTCGAGCGGGCAGGGGTGAGGGTGGCCGATACGCCGGCCGAGATCGCGGCTTTCCTTTCCGAGATCAATACGAGGGAACGCGTGTTCGCCGCGGAATGAGGAACGACCGCCCACGCGCGCCGGTGGCCACGAGTTCGCTCGCAGGTCCGGCTCGCATGGTGGGCTCGATCATTCGCGCACTGATGCGACAAATGTCTGCGACAGCCGCTCCGCGGCCTTCTTCAAGGCCGGCGTGAGCGCGATCGCGCGGCCGACCGGCAGTCGCCCGGTCGGACCGTGCACGGCAACCGTCGCGCAGATCTTGCCGCGTGAGTCCCACACCGGCACGGCTGCTGCCGCCATGCCCTCGATGAACTCCTCATTGTCGGTACCGACATTGGTCTGCCGGATATTCTCCAGTTCGGCATCGAGCTTCGCATGATCGGTGATCGTATGCGAGGTGTGGCGCCGCAACGGATGGGACTCGATGAGCGCCTTGCGAAGCTGCGGCGGAGCGAGGCTGAGGAACAGCTTCCCGCTCGCGGTGCAATGCAGGGGAACGCGTGAGCCGACGCTCAGGCGAATCTGGATCGGCCAATCCGACTCGACGCGATCGAGATAGATCAACTCGGAGCCGTCCAGCACCGTGATGTTGCAGGTCTCTCCGATCTCCTCGACCAAAGACGCGAGGATGGCGCGGCGCGGCGCCTGGCTCAACGAATTGCGCATCACGTCGATCGCAAGCGCCGTCAGCCGATGGCCGACCTGATAGTGCCGGCCATCCGGTGTGCGCTGGGCGAAGCCGAGCGTCTCCAGCAACGACACGAAGCGATGCGTTGTCGCTTTCGGCAACTCCACGAGACTGACGAGCTCGTTGAGTGTCGGTGGCTGCTCCGCCTTCGCGATGATCTCCAGCAACTGAAGCGCGCGTTCAGAAACAGACGGCGTCTGCTGCGTCGCCATTCACGGACTCTCCTTCCAGCAAAACCCCTACGTCACTTGACAAAATTCACCAAATGACTCATTCTTCGAGACATAATGTCTCATCTATTGAGACAAGTCAAGCCACGGAGGAAGCGTGACAGAGTTCGACTACGTCATCGTTGGCGCAGGATCGTCCGGATGCGTGCTGGCCAATCGCCTGAGCGCCGATGGCCGGCACTCGGTGCTGCTGCTCGAAGCGGGGCCACGCGACAACTACCTCTGGATCCACATCCCGATCGGCTACGGGAAGACGATGTTTCACAAGGCCTACAACTGGGGCTTCCACACGGAGCCCGAGGCCGAGATGCATGGTCGCGAGATTTACTGGCCGCGCGGCCGGGGCCTGGGCGGTTCAAGCTCGATCAACGGATTGATCTTCATTCGCGGCCAGCGCGCCGACTACGACCATTGGGCGCAACTCGGCAATGCCGGCTGGGACTGGAACAGCGTCCTGCCTTACTTCATCAAGTCCGAGCACAACAGCCGCGGCCCGAGCGCAACACATGGCGGCGACGGGCCGCTGTGGTCTTCCGACATCCAGGAAAAGCACGAATTGATGGAAGCCATCATTCGCGGCGCCGGTGAGCTCGGCGTTCCCTACACCAAAGACTTCAACGGCGGTGATCAGGAAGGCGTCGGTTACTATCAACTGTTCACGCGCAACGGCTGGCGCAACAGCTCGGCCGTCGCCTATCTGAAGCCGGCCAGGAACAGGGCCAATCTGCGCGTCGAGACCGGCGCGCAGGCGACCGGCCTGATCATGGAAGGACGCCGCGCCGCGGGCGTGCGCTTCCGTCAGGACGGCAAGGACGTCGAGGTGCGCGCGGCGCGCGAGGTGATCCTGTCGGCGGGCGCGCTGCAGAGCCCGCAACTGCTTCAGCTCTCGGGCATTGGACCTGCCAACGTTCTGCAACGTCACGGCATCGATGTCGTTCAGGCGTTGCCCGGTGTCGGCAGGAATTTGCAGGACCATCTGCAATTCCGGTTGATGTTCCGCGTGTCGAAGCCGATCACGACCAACGACGATCTGCGCAGCCTGGCGAGCCAGGCGCGCATCGGGCTGCAGTGGCTGTTCAAGGGCACCGGACCCCTCGGCATTGGGATCAACCAGGGCGGCCTGTTCACGCGCATCCTGCCGGGATCGCAGACGCCGGATATTCAATTTCACTTCGGCACGCTGTCGGCGGACCAGGCCGGCGGCAAGCCGCACGATTGGCCGGGCTGCACATTCTCGGTCTGCCAGTTGCGCCCGGAGTCGCGCGGCGTGGTCGAGATCAAATCGACCGATCCGATGCAGCCGCCGGCGATGCGGCCGAATTATCTGACGGCCGAGAAGGACCGCATCTGCGCCGTCGAATCCATCAAATACGCGCGCCGGCTCGCATCAACCGCGGCGCTCAAGCCGTATCTGCTCAGCGAGTACAAGCCGGGTGGCGAGGTCCGTACCGACAGCGAGATTCTCGAATTCGCGCGCGAATACGGCGCCACGATTTTCCATCCGACCGGCACCTGCAAGATGGGCTCCGATCCCATGGCGGTGACGGATTCCAGATTGCGTGTGCACGGCATCGGCGGTCTTCGCGTGGTCGATTGCTCGATCATGCCGACGCTGGTGTCGGGCAACACGCATGCACCCGCGGTGATGATCGCGGAAAAGGCGTCCGAAATGATTCTGGAGGACGCGAGAGGGCAATCAATCGCGGCCTAAATCAAATTAATCGAAGTTCAAACAATAAAAACATACTAGCGGGGAGTGTAAACTATGGATCAGAGAGCGTTACTTAGGCGGGTCGTCTATGCGTCCTTAATCGGCGCGACGGTTGAATGGTATGACTTCTTTCTCTACGGCGTCGTCGCAGGGATCGTCTTCAACAAGCTGTATTTTCCGGCCGGGGATCCCGTCATCGCGACGCTCCTCGCTTACACGACCTTTGCGGTCGGCTTCGTCACCCGGCCGCTGGGCGGCGTAATCTTTGGTCATTTCGGCGATCGCATCGGCCGCAAGAGCATGCTGATCCTGACGCTGATGATCATGGGCGTCGCGACCATGCTGATCGGTCTTGTCCCGACCTATGCGCAAATCGGCATCTGGGCTCCGATCGGGCTGCTCGCGCTTCGCGTGCTGCAGGGCATCGGGCTCGGCGGCGAGTGGGGCGGGGCGGTGCTCATGACCTACGAATATGCCGAGCCGAACCAGCGCGGCTTCTATGCGAGCCTGCCGCAGATCGGTCTGTCGATCGGGCTCTGTCTGGCTTCGGGTGTCGTGGCGTTGTTGTCGTACACGCTGACCGACGAGCAGTTCCTCGCCTGGGGATGGCGCGCCGCGTTCGGACTGAGCTTCGTGCTCGTCCTCATCGGGCTCTACATCCGCCTCAACATCATGGAGACGCCGGAGTTTGCCAAGCTGAAGCAGGAAGGCACTGAAGCCAAGGTGCCGTTTGCCGCGATGATCACCGAATACCCTAAGGAAATCGTGGCCGGCATGGGCGCGCGCTATATCGACGGCGTGTTCTTCAACATCTTCGGCGTCTACTCGATCGCGTACCTGACGCAGCAGTTCAAGGTGCCGCGCACCGAAGCTCTGCTGGCGGTAACGGCCGCGGCGCTGCTGATGTGCTTCTTCATCCCGCTGTTCGGCCGGATGTCGGATCGGCTGGGCCGCACGGTGGTCTATTCCTGGGGCTCGCTCGTCACCGGCCTGTCCGCGATCCCGGCGTTCTGGATCTGGATGAATTATTCGAACGAGCCGATCCTGGTGGCGACCGCCCTGATCTTGCCGTTCGCGATCCTCTACGCCTCGATCTACGGACCGGAAGCGGCGCTGTTCTGCGATCTGTTCCGGCCGCAGGTTCGCTACACCGGTATCTCCTTCGTCTATCAGTTCTCCGGCATCTTCGCGAGCGGGCTGACGCCGATCATTGCAACGGCCCTGGTGCAAACCTACGGCATCAACGGTGGTTGGGCGATCGCGCTATACTGCGTCTTCGCCGGCGCGGTGAGCGCGCTGTCGGCGCTCTGGATCAAGAGCCTCGAGCGGCGCCGCGCGCAGGAGAATTTTGAGGTCGTCCGCTCGGCGGCCTGATCTCGTCGCAATAACCAATCGCGCCCGCATCCTCTGCGGGCGCGATTTCATTTGGAAAGGGCTAATGCCGGCAGAGCTGCGCCAGCGCGCAGGAGGCGATGCGCGCGCGGCGTGAGTCCGAGCGGCTGGTCAGGATGATCGGCAGGCGGGCGCCGAGGATGACGCCGGCGCATTCGCCACCGCCCATATAGATGAACGACTTGTAGAGTGCGTTGCCGACGTCGAGGTTTGGAACCATCAGGATGTCCGGGTCGCCCGCAACCGGCGATGAAATTCCCTTGGTCGCCGCGGCCGCCGCCGAGATTCCATTGTCAAAAGCGAGGGGGCCGTCGACGACGGCCCCCTTGAGCTGGCCGCGATCGGCCATCTTGGTCAATGTGGCGGCATCGACGCTGGACGGCAGATCCGGGTTGACGGTCTCGATCGCCGACAACAGCGCGATTTTCGGCGACTGCAGCCCGATCGCGTGCGCAAAGCCGATGGCGTTAGCAAGGATGTCGACCTTGTTCTGCAGGGTAGGGGCGATGTTGACGACCGCATCGGTCACCATCAGCGGCTTGTGATAGGCCGGCAGGTCGAACCAGAAGACGTGGCTGATGCGCCGCGACGTCCGCAAGTTGGCATCGCGAGCAACGACGGCGCCGAGCAGCTCATCAGTATGCTGCGAGCCCTTCATCAGCGCACCGGCCTCGCCGGAGCTCGCCAGCGCCACCGCCACCCGCGATGCCTCGATGGGATCATCTTCCGCATCGATCAGGCGGATGCCTTCGAGGCTCGTCCTCAAGATGTCGGCGCAGGCCTCGATCCTGGCGCGAGGTCCGACAAGAATGGGATCGATGATGCCGGCCTCGCGCGCGGCGAGCGCAGCGCCCAGCGAATCGACAGAGCAGGGATAGGCGACGGCGACGTTGAGCCGCCCCTTTCCGCGAGCCGCGGCCTCCAAGGCGTCTAGACGTGGGTGAGATGAGCGTTGCGGCTGTAGTTCACCATCCAGCATGGCTCATTCCCCCAGTCATTCCGTCAGCGTGGCTGCGAGCTCGGTCGCGGCCTTTTGCAACACCGGCAACTTCGTCAGCAGGTCGTCTTCGACCATGCGTGTCACCGGCGCCTGAATGGCGAGCGCGGCCACGCAGGATTGCGAGTGTTCTTTCTTGTGGAAGATCGGCACCGCGATGCAGACGAGGCCCGACATGAACTCCTGCCGATCCAGCGCATAGCCCCTGGTGCGAATCTCGGCCAATTCGCGCAGCAGCGCATCCTGATCGGTGATGGTGGTGTCGGTGAGCTTCTCGAGCGTGATGGTCTGCAGAATGAGATCGCGCTTGGCTGCACGCATCAGCGCCAGGAACAGCTTGCCGCTGGCCGAACAATAGGCCGGCACCTTTGATCCCTGCTGAAAGGTGATGCGCAGCGGCCAGGTCGACTCGACGCGGTCGAGATAAGTGACTTCCGTGCCGTCGAGCACCGTCAGATTGCAGGCCTCGCCAACCTGTTCGACCACGCGGCGAATGATCTCGTGGCGGATGATGCCGCTCGGCTGATTGCTCAGGATGGAAAAGGCGAGCGTCGACGCGCGCGGCGCCAGCTCATAGTGGCGTCCGTCAGGCGTTCGCTGCACGAGGCCCGCGGCTTCAAGCGTGCCGAGCCAGCGATGCACGGTGGGTTTTGGAACGCCCGCGCGATTGGCGAGCTCCGCCAATGAAGCCGGATGCGGCAACGCCGCGATCGCCTCGATCATCCCCAACGGTTTCAGCACGCCCGATAGATCATTCATGCCGTCTTTTTAGCATATATTCCAGAAAATGGAACGTTAAAATACAAAAAATGAGATTTTTGTTGATAGGGACGCCTTCGTGTGGCAAGGATGGCCAGACAAGAATTTTGAAGCCGCCGAGATGGGAGGGCGCAGCCATGAAGATGACGACCGAAGAAGCGTTCGTGAAAGTTCTGCAGATGCACGGCATCGAGCATGCTTTCGGCATCATTGGCTCGGCCTTCATGCCGATCTCGGATCTGTTTCCGCAGGCCGGCATCACCTTCTGGGACGTCGCGCATGAGTCCAATGGCGGCCTGATCTGCGACGGCTACACGCGCTCGACCGGCAAGATGGCGATGGCCATTGCGCAGAACGGCCCGGGCATCACCGGCTTCGTCACGCCCATCAAGACCGCCTACTGGAATCACACGCCGATGCTGCTGGTGACGCCGCAGGCGGCGAACAAGACCATCGGGCAGGGCGGCTTCCAGGAAGTCGAACAGATGGCGCTGTTCCGCGACATGGTCTGCTACCAGGAAGAAGTGCGCGATCCCTCGCGCGTCGCCGAAGTGCTCAACCGCGTCATCACCAAGGCCAAGCGCCTGTCGGCGCCGGCGCAACTGAACATCCCGCGCGATTTCTGGACGCAGGTGATCGACATCAACCTGCCGGCCATCGTCGAATTCGAGCGGCCCTCCGGCGGCGAGGCGGCTATCGCTGAAGCTGCGAAGCTTTTGTCGCAGGCCAAATTCCCGGTCATCCTGTCGGGAGCCGGCGTGGTGTTGAGCAACGGCATCGGCGCCTGCGCGGCGCTCGCCGAAAAGCTCGATGCGCCAGTCTGCAACAACTATCAGCACAATGACAGCTTCCCCGGGAGCCATCCGCTCGCGGTCGGCCCGCTCGGCTACAACGGCTCGAAGGCGGCGATGGAATTGGTCGAGAAGGCCGACGTCGTGCTGGCACTCGGCACGCGGCTCAATCCGTTCTCGACGTTGCCCGGTTACGGCATCGATTACTGGCCGAAGACGGCGAAGGTGATCCAGGTCGACATCAACGCCGATCGCATCGGGCTCACCAAGCCGGTGACCGTCGGCATTTGCGGCGACGCCAAGCTCGTGGCCGAGGGCATTCTCGCGCAGCTTTCGCCGAGCGCCGGCAATGCCGGGCGCGACGAGCGCAAGGCGCTGATCCATTCGACCAAGTCGAAATGGCTGCAGACCCTCTCCAGCATGGATCACGAAGAGGACGATCCGGGTACGACCTGGAATGAGGATGCGCGCCAGCGCGACAAGGACCGGATGTCACCGCGCCAGGCCTGGCGTGCGATCCAGGCGGGCCTGCCGCGCGACGCCATCATTTCCAGCGACATCGGCAACAATTGCGCGATCGGTAACGCCTATCCGACCTTCGAGAAGGGCCGCAAATATCTGGCGCCGGGTCTCTTTGGTCCGTGCGGTTACGGTTTCCCGTCGATCATCGGCGCCAAGATCGGCAATCCCGATACGCCCTGCGTCGGCTTCGCCGGTGATGGCGCATTCGGAATCTCGATGAGCGAAATGAGCTCGATCGGCCGCGAGGAGTGGCCGGGCATCACCATGGTGATCTTCCGCAACTATCAATGGGGCGCGGAGAAGCGGAACTCGATCCTCTGGTACGACGACAATTTCGTCGGCACCGAGCTCGATCCGAATCTGAGCTATGCCAAGGTCGCCGAGGGCTGCGGTCTCAAGGGCGTGACGGTGAAGACGCAGCGTGAGCTGACCGACGCCTTGCGCGAATCCTGCGAGGCGCAGAAGAAGGGCATCACCACCTTCATCGAGGTCGTCCTCAACCAGGAACTCGGCGAGCCATTCCGTCGCGACGCGATGAAGAAGCCAGTGGTGGTGGCAGGCATCAAGCGCGAGGACATGCGGCCGCAGAAAGTCGCTTAAGTCTCATCGCAGTAGATTGTTGGAGGGCCCGCGCGCCACACGGCGCGCGGGCTTTCGCTTTTTTCATCGCCTGTCCAAGGCGGATTCAGCCAACGAGCTGAAATTGACCGGAGCGGCGAGCTAGCACATGCTACGCCGACGCCGGCTCATGCCGGCTGTGACGCAACATATGAACTGCTCCGCTCCGCAAGAGTTATTCAGGTGGCATTCGTTCAAATCAGGAGGCTGATTTGTCTGTTCAAGAAGACAAAGATAGAAAATCAGGCAGCACCAAGCGGTCCCGCAGAGATGTTTTATGGCGCGGCTCGCAACTGGCGGGGGCAGCGGTCGCTGGCGCAGTCCTGCCGGAAACGGCGCACGCGGCCGGCGACGCCGACAAGAATCTGCCGCCCAATGTTCCCGAATGGATGCAGAGCCCGGGCGCCGATGTCGGCAGCCAGCCTTACGGCACGCCGTCGCCGTTCGAGAAATCGGTCATTCGCAACATTCCGAAAAACCTGAAGCAATATACATCCGCCTCGGTCCGGACGCCGCTACAGGACCTCGACGGCATCATCACGCCGAACGGTCTGTTCTATGAGCGCCACCATGGTGGGATTCCTACCATCGATCCTGCCGAACACCGGCTGATGATCCATGGCCTGGTCGAGAAGCCGCTCATTCTCACCATGGACGAGGTGAGGCGCTTTCCTTCCCAGTCGCGCGTTCATTTCATCGAGTGCTCGGGCAATCCCGCCTATGACGGGATCTACGGCAAGACGGCTTCCGACCTCGTCGGTCTCGTCAGTTGCGCCGAATGGACCGGCGTTCCCCTGAAGACGGTGCTGGACGAGGTGGGGCTGAAGCCGGAAGCGAAATGGGTCGTCGCGGAAGGCGCCGATGCCGCGGCGCTGACGCGCAGCATCCCGATGGAGAAATGCCTCGAGGATGCCATGCTGGTCTACAGCCAGAATGGCGAGCGGCTGCGGCCATCTCAAGGCTATCCGCTGCGGCTGCTCCTGCCCGGATTTGAAGGCAACATGAACGTGAAATGGCTGCGGCGCCTGCACGTCACGGACGAGCCGGCCTATTCGCGCGAGGAGACAGCGAAATATACGGACTCGATGCCGGACGGAAAGGCGCGGCAATTCACCTTCTATATGGAAGCGAAGTCGATCATCACGCGCCCGTCCGGCACGCACAAGATCGAGAAGGGCTTTAACGAAATCACCGGCATCGCCTGGAGCGGTCACGGCAAGATTTCTCGCGTCGATATCTCCGTGGATGAAGGACGAAGCTGGGCACCGGCAAAGCTTCAGGATCCGGTGCTGACCCGCGCGCTGACGCGCTTTCGCTTTCCCTGGCATTGGGATGGCGAGCCGGCCGTCATCATGAGCCGCGCCACCGATGAGAGCGGCTATGTGCAGCCGACATTTGCCGAGCTGACCAATGTGCGCGGGCTGAACTCGTTCTATCACAACAACGCCATCATGCCCTGGCGCGTCGCAAACTCCGGCGAGGTGAGCAATGCCAATGTCAAGGCTTGAGACGTTGGCGGCGCTGCTGCTCGCGGCCGTGATCGCTGTCGCGGCCCACGCCGAAAGCGGCAAGTTCGGCTTCGGGCGCGCTCCGACCGAGCAGGAAATCGCGGGCTGGAACATCGACATCGGCCGGGACGGCCAGGGATTGCCGCCGGGCACTGGTTCGGTCCAGGAAGGGCGCAAGATCTTCGAGGAGAAATGCGCTGCCTGTCACGGCGAAAAGGCCGAGGGCGGCGTCGGCGATCGTCTTGTCGGTGGGCAGGGGACGCTCACCTCGGCGAAGCCGGTGAAGACAGTTGGAAGCTTCTGGCCCTACGCGCCGACGCTGTTCGACTACATCCGCAGGGCGATGCCGATGAACGCGCCGCAATCCCTTGGTAACCCGGAGGTCTATGCGCTGTCGGCTTATATTCTGAACCTCAACGGCCTGGTGACGGATAACGCCGCGCTCGATGCCAAGTCGCTCGCGTCGGTCAAGATGCCGAACCGGGATGGCTTTGTCGGAGACCCGCGGCCTGACGTGAAAAACGAGGCGTGCACGAATAATTGCAAGAACTGAGGCGCGCACGAGGCGCGCGGAACATTCTCACGACCGAGGCCACTGCTCGCAGTGGCCTCTTTTTTGTCGATGGTTACAGGTAACAAAATTAATTCTTCTTCGAAGTGTTCTGCAGTCCGTCTGCTAATATGCGCTTCTGGCACAGCGCTTGTGCGCCGACCTCTGCCCTCAACGATTTTGGATGGCTGAAACATGACCCAGAATTTCGATGCGATCGTGATCGGGGCGGGGCAAGCGGGGCCCTCACTCGCCGGCCGCCTGACCGCAAGCGGCATGAAGGTTGCCGTCATCGAGCGCGACAAGTTCGGCGGCACCTGCGTCAACACGGGCTGCATGCCGACCAAGACGCTGGTTGCCAGCGCCTACGCGGCGCATCTGGCGCGCCGTGGCACCGACTATGGCGTCATGCTGGATCAGCCAGTGCGCATCGACATGCGCAAGGTCAGGAGCCGGGCGGCGACCGTCACCGCCAATTCCAGCGGGAACGTCGAGAAGTGGCTGCGCGGCATGAAGGGCTGCACTGTTTTCCACGACCAGGCTCGCTTCGAGGGGCCAAAGGAAGTGCGGGTTGGCGCGGAGCTTTTGTCCGCGCCGCGCATCTTCATCAATGTCGGCGGGCGCGCGAACGTGCCCGATCTGCCCGGCGTGCGCGAGATTTCCTATCTCACCAACACTTCGATCATCGAGCTCGAACGGGTGCCGGAGCACCTGGTGGTGATCGGCGGCAGCTATATCGGCCTTGAGTTCGCGCAGATGTATCGCCGCTTTGGCGCCGAGGTGACCGTCGTCGAAATGGGCCCGCGGCTCGTCGGCCGCGAAGACCCTGACGTGTCCGACGCCGTGCGCGATATCCTTGAGCGGGAAGGCATCCATGTCCGCACGTCGGCCGAATGCATCAGCTTTGCCAAGGGAAATCCCGGCGTGCGCGTCGGCGTCGATTGCACGCAAGGTGAGCCGGAAATCCTCTGCTCGGACGTGCTGCTCGCTGTCGGCCGTCGTCCCAACACCGGCGATCTCGGGCTTGAAAGCGCCGGTGTAAAGCTCGATCCGCGCGGCTACATCATCGTTGACGACGGACTGCAGACCAATGTCCCCGGCATCTGGGCGCTTGGCGATTGCAACGGGCGCGGCGCCTTCACTCATACGGCTTACAACGATTTTGAGATCGTCGCAGCCAACCTGCTCGACGGCGAGAACCGGCGCGTCAGCGATCGGGTCCTTGGATACGCGCTCTTCATCGATCCGCCGCTCGGCCGCGTCGGCATGACCGAAACGCAGGTGCGTGCCCTCGGCAAGCCTTATCTCGTGTCCACCCGG
>DATHMA010000266.1:0-2117 GCA_035487555.1 Bradyrhizobium sp.
ACGCGCTGGGCCTGCGCGAAGCCGGCGATCGGAAATTCGCCGAGATCGACCCAGTCATCGACGCAGGCGCCGGCGAAGGCGGCGGATGCAACCACGATGCGGCGCTGCTTAGCTGCTATTTTCTCCAGGCGCGCGGCGAGATTGACCGCAGGCCCGATGCAAGTGAAGTCGAGCCGGCTCGTGCCGCCGATATTGCCGAACAGGATGCCGCCGATGTGGAGCGCGACGCCGAAGCGGAAACGCTCGACGATGTCGCCGCTCGGATAATGCATGGCATCGACATTGGCGCGCGCCTTGCGGCTTGCCTGCAACGCGCGGCCGCAGACCTCGGAAAGATTGCCGCCGTCCTTGGCGATGGGAAATACCGCGAGCAGCCCGTCGCCCATGAATTTCAGGATTTCGCCGCCATGTTCCCGGATGACGGGCACCTGGCAATCGAAATACTGGTTGAGGATATCGACCACGGTTTCCGGCGCGAGCCGGTCTGACAGCGCGGTGAAGCCGCGCAAATCCGACAGCCAGATCGCCGCCTTCATGTCCTCCGCATGTCCGCGGCGGATCTGGCCGGCGAGGATGCGCTCACCGGCGCGGTTGCCGACATAGGTGTCGAGCAGCGCCGTCGCAGTGCGGCGCAGCGCGTGGATTTCGCCGAGCCGGCTGAGCGGCGGAATCACCGCGCGCAACGCAGAGAGATGTTCGTCGCTGAAACCGCCTTCCGCCTTCGTGGTCCAGCTCGAGGAATGAATGGAGCCATCGGTGAACGACAGCGGCAGCGCAATGTAATCGGTAACGCCTTCGGCGCGCATCTCGTCAAAGAAGGGAAAGCGCCGGCTCTCGGAATCATCGAGGCGATAGCGCACCTCGTGCCCGCTGGCAAAAAGAATGGCAAGCGGGCTGTTCTTGAATTGCGGCGAATCCGGCATGTCGAAGGTAATCGGGATAATGGTAACGTCTTCTCCTGGCCGCCAGATGAAGCTGCGGCCGAGCAGGTCAGGATGCAGTGTTCGCACGCCGGCGTTGACCCGATGGAGTGGCATGCCGGCCTTGACCAGCCGCTCGCACACCTGCTTCAGGAATTCCATCGGAGTCGACGCCGATCGCGCGCCGTCGATCATCCATTTGGTCACTCTGTCGATTTCGGACATATCCATGGTCTGCTCATTTTGCAGGGCTCGGCGGGAAGACGCCAGCACAAACGCATTGCGTTTTCACGACATCAGGGCAATGTCGGCGCCCAATTTGGACTGATAGGAGGATCGGATGAAGATTGCGGTGGTTGGCGCGGGCGGCGTCGGGGGCGGATTCGGCGCGGCGCTGGCGAAAGCGGGCGCTGACGTCACCTTCGTCGCGCGGGGCGCGCATCTCGCCGCCATGAAAAGCGCAGGCCTCAAGCTCGAGAGCCCGCGCGGCGACACGCGTCTGGTGCCGACCCAGGCGACCGACGATCCCAAAACCATCGGCCAGGTCGATGTCGTGCTGTTCTGCGTGAAATTGTGGGACCTCGAAAGCGCGGGCGAACATATCAAGCCGCTGATCGGCCCTGACACCGCCGTGATCCCCTTGCAGAACGGCATCGACGCCGCCGACCGGTTGACCCCGATCCTTGGGTCAAAAGCAGTCATGGGCGGCGTCGCCCAGATCAGCGCCTCGATCATCCAGCCCGGCGTGATCCGGCAGGTCGGCACCTTCATGCGCATGATCTTTGGCGAGCTCGACGGCAGCCGCAGCAAGCGCGCCGAGGAGTTCCTCGCGCTGTGCCTGAAGGCCGGCTTCGATGCGACGCTGAGCGATCGGATCGTCACCGAGCTCTGGATGAAGTTCATCCCGCTCACGACCAATGCCAGCCTCACCGCGGTGACGCGGCTGCCGATCGGCAAGCTCCGCACCGACCCGGACGTCTGGGCGATCTTCCTTGCCGCCATCACCGAAGTGATCGAAGTCGGCCGCGCCAAGGGGATTTCACTGCCTTCGGACGCGATGTCCCGGACCATCGACTTCATCGGCCACACGCCGCCTGGGATGAAGGCCTCGATGGCGCTCGACCTGGAGCGCGGCAACCGCCTCGAGCTGCCCTGGCTCTCCGGCAAGGTCGTCGAGCTCGGCCGCGAGGTCAGCGT